>CAISUD010000023.1 GCA_903888625.1 uncultured bacterium | reverse complement strand
TGAAACATTAGAGACAATGAAAACAGCCCGTGAAAATAATATTGAATTAATAGTTAGCCACCGAAGTGGGGAAACAGATGATGATTTTATCGCTGACCTTGCGTATGCCTTTGGCTGTTTTGGTCTTAAAGCCGGAGCACCAACAAAGCCTGAAAGAAAAGTAAAATACGATCGGTTGATTAAAATTAGCAAGATGTAATTTATGAAATTAATTTTAGGTTCAGATTTAATTTTTTTGCTAAAATATGGTTATAACTTAACTGGTATTTCAAAAGACCAAATGAGAATTGGTTATGTTAATACTGCAGTAAAAGGAAGAGATGAAAAAACGAAATTGTTCATGGAAAATGTTAAAAATAAAATAAGAGAAAATGGTTATAATTTTGAAGAGATTGATATTGAAGGGAAAACAATAGAAGAGTTAAAAGAATTTTTTAAAGATAAAAATGCAATCCATATTGATGGTGGTAGTACTTTTTATTTATTAAATGCGATGAAAGAAAGTAATTTTGATAATCTATTGGTTGAATTACTTACACAAGGGAAGGTATTTATTGGTACAAGTGCTGGGGCTGCGATAATGGGACCAACCATAAGATCAAGTTCTGGTATTCCAGAAAACCCAACAGAAGAAATGCTAAAAGGATTAAATTTAATGCCCTATATGATTCAAGCTCACTATACGGATGATAAAAAAGATGAATATAAGGAGAAAATAAAGGATTTACAAGTTCCAGTTAAAATTTTTAGAGATGGGCAAGGAATGTTTTGCGAAGATGGAGTTTGTAAATTTGTTGGCGATGGAGAAGAAGTTAAATTGAATTAATTTATGAAAAAATTACTGATAACTTCATATGTGAATCCAGATATAGACGGAGTTGCTGGTATTATTGCTTATTCTGAATTTTTAGAAAAAACTGGAGTGCATAGTAGTGTTGGAGTAATGGGAGAAATGCATGATGAAGTAAAATATGTTTTGAGTCGTTTTTAATTTTATATATCCAGAAGTAATTAAAAATTCAAAAGATTTTAATGAGGTTGTTCTTATTGATACTAGTGATTTAAATGCAATTGAAGGAAATATTGAAATAGAAAAAGTTATAGAAATTATAGACCATAGGACAATTCACGAGGCAGAAAAATTTCCAAATGCAAAAGTTCAGATAGAGCTTGTCGGCTCGGCAGCCACTTTAGTTGCAGAAAAATTTATTGAAAAAAATATAGAAATTTCATACAAATCAGCTGTATTGCTTTTGAGTGCGATTATTTCAAATACTTTAAATTTTAAAGGGGGAGTCACTACCGATAGAGATAAAAAGGTTGCGGAATACCTTAATAATATTGCAAAGCTACCAGATAATTTTTCAAAAGAGCTTTTTGAAGCAAAGTCTGATTTATCTGGTGAAAAACTTTCTAAAACAATTCTAGGAGATTTAGCTACTTACGACATTGCTAATAAAAAATTTAGTATAGCTCAAATTGAAATGATTGGAGCAGAGGAGTTAATAAAAAATAGATTAGATGAAATACTTGATATTTTAAATAAAACTAAAAAAGAAAATAATTTAGATTTTATATTTTTAAGTGCAATTGATTTGGAAAAAGAGAAAGTATATATAATAACAGATGATGAAAATACTAAGGAGTTAGTCAAAAAAATATTGCAGATCGATTTTATTGGAAATATTGCAATAAAAGATGAATTAATTATGCGAAAACAAATTTCGCCTTTGTTGAAAAAGGAGTTAGAAAAGTAATTAAAAAACATGTTATAATCTATTTATGCTAAGTAAAGCGCAAATTGTTGCCACCATTGGGCCGGCGACTAAAGATCGGGGGATTATTAAGGAAATGATGACACATCAGATGGATGTTGTGCGTTTGAATTTTTCTTGGGGTACTTATGAGGAACATGCAGGCTATATAAAAAATATTCGAGAAGATGCAAAAGAGCTTGGTAAAAGAATTCCAATTATTCAAGATTTATCTGGCCCTAGAGTGCAAGAAAAAACAGGTCATGAATTCAAAGAGGGATCAGTAGAAATTATTACAGCAAAAGATTTAGCTGATTTAAAATTTGGAATTCTACAAAATGTAGACTACGTGGCAATGTCTTATGTTGGGAAGGCTGGAGATATTTTAGAGTTGCGAGAAAAAATGCAACAATTTGGCCTTTCGACTACGCTCAAGGTAAAAAAAATTATTCCAATTATTGCAAAAATTGAAAGGAAAGTTGCTTTAGAGAATTTAGATGAAATTATTAAAGTTTCAGATGCAGTGATGGTGGCCAGGGGAGATTTAGGAAATGAAATTCCGTTAGAGCAAATTCCATTTGCCGAAAAAGATATAATTGCAAAATGTAAAATTGCTGGCAAACCAGTAATCGTGGCGACTCAAATGATGTTATCGATGATGGAAAATCCTTTGCCGACTCGTGCCGAAGTTACCGATATTGCTTATGCAATTTTAAATGGAGCTGATGCTGTGATGCTTTCTGAAGAGAGTGCCAGAGGTAAATATCCACTTGAAGCGGTTATAATGATGGAGCGGGGGATAGAAGAAGCCGAAAAACATTTACCAAAAGATTTTGTAATAAATGCTTTATAATTGTGCGGGATGCGAGAATCGAACTCGCGTTTAATCCTTGGGAAGGACTCGTGCTACCACTATACCAATCCCGCATATATAAAATATATCTCTATTTTTGTTTTTCGGCAAGTTATGTTAAAATTTACTTGTCCCGTTAGAAATTCACTAATAGGACAAAATTACTAGAATAACAAATTATCTGTTTTTATGTATAGTAATTATACGTACGAATGGAATAATTTCTAATGGGATGAAAAAAGTAGAAATATATTCAACTCCAACTTGTCACTATTGTCATATGGCCATGGATTTCTTTAAGGCTAACAACATTGCTTATACTGAATACGACGTAGCTAGCGATTTAGCTAAAAGAAAAGAAATGGTAAATTTGACCAGCCAAATGGGAGTACCGGTCATTGTCATTGATGGCGATTGGGCTGTTGGATTTAATAAAACTGAAGTAGCTAGGAAATTGGGACTAATTTAAATTTACCTCTGAGGTCTTGCCTCAGTGGTAAATGCCCCCATAGTTCAATGGATAGAACAGTTCCGTCCTAAGGAATAGATCCCCGTTCGATTCGGAGTGGGGGCACAATTTAACACAAATAATAGTTTTTTGGAAATTGTTTTTTTAATATTTTATGCTAGTATACTAATATGGATCCTGAGTCAAAGAAGTTATTAGAAAAAATGCTTAGTGTTGCAGAAGAGAATAACGAGATGCTTCACAAAATGAGGCGTTCCCAAAAAATCTCAACTGTTTTACGAGTATTATATTGGCTTGTTTTAATTGGGATTACAATCGGTGCTTTTTATTTTCTAGACCCGTTTCTTGGTCAAGTAGAAAAACTTTCCGGTATCAACATCGACCAATTGAAAAATATATAAGCCGAGGTAGCTCAGTAGTAGAGCACTCCCCTGAAGAGGGATTGGTCGGCAGTGCGATTCTGCCCCTCGGCACAAAAGAAAAATACCCCACACAATGGGGTATTTTTAGTTTATCTATATCGATTTAACTTTTACGTTTGTTTTCTTTTCTCTATCGATTTTAGGAAGTTTGATGGTGAGGAGTCCGTGTTTTTCTATGGCTTCGGCTTCTTCTGGATCAATTTCAGCTGGTAGAGAAATGGTTCTTGAAAACGTGCCCCAGTATAATTCTTTAGTAAAATAATTTTCTTCATCAATCGTGCGGGATTCTTCGCGTTTGCCTTTGATGGTCACTAAGTCCCTTGAAATAGTTAGTTCTAAATCTTCTGGTCTGACTCCAGCTACCATTGTTTGGATGATAATATCATTTGGAGTTTGATAAACATCGACTGTTAATTCGGCTTCTTCGTCTTCTTCTTCAATCCAACTGCTCATATTTTTATCAGAATTTTTTACTGATATTTTTTTTACCTCTTCTTCCTCTTCATCTCGGTCAGCACGAACACTACCGGTCAATCTTTCAAAAAAACTTTTTCTTTTATTTTGCATAATTTTATTTAGAGGCAAGACCTCTTTAAAGAGGTCTTGCCTCTTAGTTAATACTCATTCTTCTTAATTTTTCAAAAAGTAATAAATTAATAATTGTTGCGACCCAAAGGAGAGCAAAGACTTGTAAAAAATTACTCCCATTATTCTCCATTATAAAAAAATTAAAGACACTATGCAAGGCGATGGCTAAAATAAAACCAATTAAAATGTAGAATTTTTTAGTAAAACCACTAAGGTAGAACGAAAGACCTGCCATAATTCCTACAAATCCACTCGAGACAGCGTGCAGAAGGGTAGAACCAAGAAACCTTAGGTTTCCAGTCAAAAGTCCGACTGTGGCTTGATTTAGTGATAATGGTTTTATTAAAAAAAGAGTATTTTCTAATGCAGCAAAACCAAGGGCTGCAGTGATTAGAAATATTGGCCAATCTATTGGTTTGTTTAAATAGCAAGTTTTGTAAAGAACAAGTATTACGGCAATATATTTAATAAGTTCTTCTGCACTAGCCCAACCAATAATTTGGTATTGATAATTGCTGACATTTGATTGAATAAATTTTTCAATTGGTAAAACAAAAATTACGCAAATCATTCCGAGAATAAAACAAATAGCCAATAGACCACTTGGTTCTTTTTTACCCTTTTCTTCTCGAAGCCAAAACCAAAGCCAAAGGAGCGATGGGATGAGTCCCAGAGCAAAGGCAACTTCCCAAATTGTAATATTAGTTGTCATTGGGCTTGCCCTGAGCAAGGTCGAAGGGCCATTTTTGAATCATTAATAATTTTTTATTTTTTAGATTCATTGTTTGCCAAATTTCTTCGGTGACAAATGGGACAAATGGGTGCAACATTATAAGACATTTTTCTAAAACATGTTTTAAAGTATATTGAATAGATAAGACTGTTTCTTTATTTTCACTTTTTAATTTATCCTTTGATTCTTCAATTAATTTATCGGCAAATATGTGCCAAACATAATGATATAATTTTTCTGCAGCCATATAAAATTTATAATTATCCATATCTGAAGTTATATCCTTTATAAAAATATTTAGTTCATCAAAAGTTTTTTGATCATTTTCCATTATTTTTATTTCTTGAGTGTTTTCTGCAGGTAAAGATTCTGTGTTTGAAAGAACAAAACGAGTAATGTTCCAAAGTTTATTTGCAAAATGTTTATATGCTTTTATTTTATCCTCAGACAATGAAAGAGATGTTCCAGGGGTATTCCCAACAATTATTCCCATCCGAAAAGCATCAGTACCATATTTATCTGTTAAAATGATTGGATCGATAACATTTCCTTTACTTTTACTCATTTTTCTTCCTTTTGCATCTAAAACTAAACCGTGTAGGTAAACTTTTTTAAAAGGAATATTATCGGTAATATAAAGTCCTAGCATTATCATTCTAGAAACCCAAAAGAAAATAATTTCACCAGCTGTTTCCATTAGATCAGTTGGATAGAAATTTTTAAAATCATCTTTGCTTGGATAACCTAGCGTTGCAAAAGGCCATTGCCCAGAAGAAAACCAAGTATCAAAAGTATCAATATCTGTTTTTACATTATTACTGCATTTAGTACATTTTGTTATTTTATTTTCAATATCTACCATGCCGTGTTCACAGACAGTACATATTTTAGCTGGAATAGGAATACCCCAAACAATTTGGCGAGAGATATTCCAATCAGTAATATTTTCTAACCAATGAATAGAAATTTTTTTATAATGTTCTGGTATATATTTTATTTCTTCGTTTTCAATTTTTTTTAGAGCTCTTTCTGCCAGCGGTTTCATTTTTATAAACCATTGATTTTTTATTTGTGGTTCAATAATAGTCCCACATTTATAGCAAGTTCTTACTACGTGTTTATAATTTTCATCGATTTTTTCAATTAACCATTTTTGTCTTAATTTTTCAATAATTAAAGGACGTGCTTTTTTGATATGCATACCAGCAAACTCTCCAGCCACTGGCAGTAATTTACCGAATTCATCAATAATTTGTTCTTTTTCAAGGTTGTGTCTTTCAGCTATTTCAAAATCTACTGGGTCGTGCCAAGGGGTGATAGTCATTACTCCTGTTCCAAATTCCATATCGACTGCTTTATCTTTTATAATTGTTGCTGTTATCGGACCATTTATCCATTCCAAGTTTATTTTTTGCCCGTGGGTATATTCAGCATACCTCTTATCATCAGGATGCATTACCACATATTTATCTCCAAATTTTGTTTCTGGTCTAGAAGTAGAAATTATAAAAGGACCATATTTTAAATAATAATAAGGTTCTATTCTTTCTTCATCTAAAATTTCTAAATTGGAAAAAGAGGTATGGTGTTTTGAACACCAAGATACTATTTTATTCCCTCTATAAACTAAATCATCATCATAAAGTTTTTTGAAAGTTTGATATACAGTTTTTACAATATCATCATCTAAAGTAAATTTTTCTCTTGACCAGTCGCAAGAAGCACCAGTTTTTCTAATTTGACTTTTAATATTTGATGAATTTTGCAAAGTAAAATCTAGAATCTCTTTATAAAGTACATTTCTATCCATTCCAAATCTTGTGCGACCTTCTTTTTCAAGTTTTCTTTCATAAACTACTTGAGTTTCAAATCCAGCATGATCAAGCCCCGGGAGCCAGAGTGTTCTAAATCCTTGCATTCTTTTATAACGTACGATTATATCTTCTATAGTCATTACTAAACCATGTCCAGCATGGAGAGACCCATTTGCATTTGTTGGGGGCATTATTAAAGAAAAAGTCTCTGCATTTTTGTCGGTAATTCCTTTTTCTACACAAACATCTGGATTAAAAAAACCGGAATCTTCCCAAAGTTTATAAATCCGGTCTTCGGTTTCTCTTGGGTTGTATGGTTTTAAGAATTTGTCATCCATATCCCCAATATATCATATTTTATAGCCTTAATCCACCTTCGGCTTTGATATTTCCCGCTCTAGTTGTTTTTTTATTATTTTTTAGATATTTGAAATATCCAGCTATTCCAATCATGATGGAATTGTCGCCAGAGAGTTTTTTTGAAGGGAAAAGAACTGAGAGGCAAGGCCTCTTTAAAGAGGACTTGCCTCTCAGTTCTTTTGTCATTTTTTGCATTTCTTTTTTAAGATGTTTATTGGCTGAAACTCCACCAGCGACAATTAAAGTTTTAACATTATATTTCTCAATAGCTTTTTTGGTTTTATAAACTAGGGTTTCAACCACGGCATTTTCAAATTCACAAGCAATTTCACTTTTGATTTTTTCATTTTGAAGTATATTTGGATTTTCTTTTTGTAAATCACGAATTAAATATAATACAGCCGTTTTTAATCCCGAAAAAGAAAAATCAAAGTTTTTTGTATATAACATTGGACGAGGAAGTTTGAAATTCTCCTCTTGAGGAGTACCCTTTAGGGGGAGGTGGATGAATTTTCCACCCCGTCTCGCAAGCGAGCCACCCCTCAAGAGGGGAATAGAACTCCTTCGAGCTTGGTTTGCCAAGCGAGAGATCTCTGGTCCACCTGGATAGGGAAGCAGAAGCATTCTTGCCACTTTATCATAAGCTTCACCGGCGGCATCGTCCAATGTCTCACCGATGATTTTATATTTTCTAAAATCTTTCATCAGGACAAGTTCAGTATGCCCACCAGAGACAAGGAGAGAAAGGATTGGAAAATTTAATTTATCAATTTGAAATTCCTTTTTATCTTTAGCAAAAACGGAAAGGATATGTCCTTCCATATGGTTGACTGGTACTAGTGGTATCCGCCGGCTGGCGGACCATTTTTTAGCGAGTTCTTTTGCAAAAACAATTCCAGTCCAAAGAGCAGGTTCGAGACCGGGTCCAGAAGTGACAGCAATTAAATCGATCCTTTTCTTGGCAGGAGTGGGGGAAAGGGTGAGGTTGGCTTTTTTAAGAGTTCTTTCTAAAAGAATTGGTAGGTTTTTTAAATGCTCTCTTTTAGCGAGTGCTGGGAAAACTCCACCGTACGGGGAGTGAATTTTTATTTGTGAATTTAAACTGTTGGCTAAAACCTTAAAAGTTGGATTTTTAGAGCCAGTTACTTCCAAAATACTAATTCCAGTTTCATCACAAGATGTTTCGACGCTTAAGATTTTCATAACTATAATCTAGCTTATTTAGGAAAAAAATGCTAGATATTGTTTTTGTGGTCAGGAATAATTTTCTAATCGTCATTAGAAAATTTTCCCGACCCGGACTTGTCTATTTTTTCTGTTGAAAAAATATGACTCTGTCTCGCACAGCTAAAAAATCCAAAGCAGTTTGGATTTTTTTTACGCTGTGCGCGATACAGGATTCGAACCTGTGACCTACCCCACGTCAAGGGGTCGCTCTACCAACTGAGCTAACCGCGCAAGTTTGGGTAAAATTTAATTTACCCAAAATATATTACATCTTTTCACTTATTCTTTCAAGCGCCAAGATGAAGGCGCCACGGCGAAGGTCGGTGGAATATTTCTGACTACTTTCATAAACTTTTTGGGCCGAATCATTCATCATTCCCAAAAGTTTTTCAAAAACTTCTTTTTCTGTCCAGTGTTCTCCTTTTAAATTTTGATCCCATTCAAAATAGGAGACAGTGACTCCACCCGAGTTTGATAAAACATCAGGAATAATCGGAATATTTTTTTGGAATAAAATTTCATCAGCTTCTGGGGTGACAGGACCATTGGCAAGTTCCATGATAACTTTGGCTTTTACATTCCCGGCATTTTGGTCGGTAATTTGATTTTCAAAAGCAGCTGGGATTAATAGATCACAGGCTGTTTCAAGTAATTCTGCATTGGTAAGGTTCTTGCTATCTGCGAAATCAGCCAGTGAGCCAGTACTTTTCTTGTGCGTAATTAATTTTTCTAAATCAAGACCAAGTTGGTTATAAACTCCACCCTTAGAATCTGAAATTGCAATTATTTTATGTCCATTTTTGGCAAAAATTTCAGCTGCATTTAATCCGACATTTCCGAAACCTTGAATGACGACGTTGCATTTTTCAGGAAGACCGAGTTGTGCTCGTAGAGAATCAAAAACATAAAAACCCCCAAGGCCAGTAGCTGGACCACGTCCTTCAGAGCCACCTTTTTCGATAGGTTTGCCGGTAAAAGTTGCCCGAGTTTTGTCACCACTAATTTTTTCATATTCATCACTCATCCAAGCCATAATTTCTGGAGTAGTGTTTACATCTGGAGCCGGGACATCTTTTTTAGGTCCTAAAATATCGGAAAGTTTTTGTACCCAACCACGAGAAAGTCTTTCCAACTCTCCACTGGATAATTCTTTTGGACTGACCGTGATTCCACCTTTACCACCACCCATCGGGATGTTGGCAATAGCACATTTGAGGGCCATCCAAAAAGCGAGAGCTTTTACTTCGTTTATTTCTGTATCTTGGTGATAGCGAATTCCACCTTTATAAGGTCCACGAGCATTATCATATTCGACTCTATATCCTTCAAAGACTTTTAAAGTGCCATTATCCATTTTGATTGGAATGGAAATTCGAATATCTCGATCGGGTTGTCTTAATTTTGTAATAAGATCATTAAAGTCTTTAATTTTTACGGCCTTGTCTAATTGCGACATCGCATTTTGAAATGGGTTTTGCATATGATTAGTTTTTATTATTTATAAGATTCCTATTATATAGCTAAATAGGGTTTTTAGCAAAATTTTTTATTTTTCAAAATTTTCGAGAATTTGAAGTTCTTCTTTGGTGTTGGCACCGAGAGCTTCGTGAGGTTCGATAGTTATGGTTTCAATTTTTTCATTATTTTTTGCAGCGATATGAAGTAAGTCAGTCAAATAATATTCGTTTTGAGCGTTTTGGTTTTTAACTTTTTCTAAATTTTCCCAAAGCCATTTGGCATTGAAAATATAACAGCCTGCGTTTACTTCAGTAATTTTTCTTTCTTCTTCATTTGCATCTCTAAATTCTCTGATGCCATTTACTTTGCCATCTTTTCTTAGAATTCTTCCGAAAGCGATAAAAGCATTTCGCCAGTCTAAAAAGTCTCCTACTATTGTTGTGGTAAAAGTTATTTTCGCATTAGATTCTAAATGTTTATCAATTAAATTTTTTATTGTTTCTCCAGTGATGAAAGGTTGGTCTCCAGAAAGCACCACAATATTTTCTGCATCAAGGCAATCTTCCTTTGCGCAAGAGACAGCATGCCCAGTACCAAGAGCTTCGGGTTGCAAGGCATAGCAACAAGTTTCACCCAATTCTTTTTTTATCAAATCGCCTTTGTGTCCGATAATGACGAGTGGTTTTTCATTTGATATTTTTCCAACTGAATCAAGCACGTGCCCGATCATGTGTGAGCCTCGAAGGGGAGCCAGAACTTTTGGCAAATCACTTTGCATTCTTTTACCAATCCCTCCAGCTAAAATTACAATTTTGATTTTGTTGTTTTGCATGTCAATTTAGTATAATATTTTTCTACTTTTTTATCAATTTCAGTTACGATATTGTTTGTGATTTTTGTACTATTCCTTTTATCATTCCTTTAACTTTGTAAAATTGTTGACGATTATTGATTTTTATAGCGATAGTACCATATGGCAATATATTAAATGGTCTTTTATTTTGACTTGCTCGACTAACTTGTGTAATGATATAAAATCTATTTTCTGGTAATTTTGTTGTTTTTGACCAGAATTTTCTTGCCTCATCAACAGATATTGATGGATATATGTGAATTCCAGCCCTAATTCTTTCTTCTGGAATTTTCAATATTTCTCGAATAAATTTCATATAAACTAATATCATAAACGGGTCAGAATTACTAAAACAAAGCGATACTGAACCTCTTTCTGATTTTGTTCCTTCTCCCCAATATAAAGCCGCACCAATTAGAAGAAGTTCCTTTTTAGATATTGATTGTATATGATCTTGACCTTCAATATACGCTTTTTTATTTTCACTTTCAATTTTAATTTCCCTATTTTTATTAGCGGTGAATAAACCTCTTTTGTGGGCGAGTTTATTATTTTTATCTAAAAGTTTTGTAGATTTTTTAGACAATTTTATATTTTTAAACCAATGACTAAGAGTTCCTTTTGACGTAATACCCAAAGTTTTTCTTATGTTGTTGTAACTCTTTCCACTCTTACGAAGAGAGATAGCTTTATTTTTTAAATGTATATTCGAACCCATACATATAGTGTATACTACTAACAGATTAAGTTCAACCTTTTGTTTTTTTATGAAAAGTGTTATAGTATTCATATTGGCTCTATCGTCTAACGGTTAGGACGAGTGCTTTTCAAGCACTAAATCCGGGTTCGATTCCCGGTAGAGTCACCTGACAAGTCTTATCATCAAAAAATTGGAGTGATACATTGTAGATACAACATACTTCAGGATTTTAATAGTTGAAAATGATATAATGGGTATTATTCCTAAAAGTAGGTTCTCAAAACCTCAACCCTAATTCAGGAGTTTTGCTATTTATTTTACAATTTGTTTTATATTTAATATAATAAATTTATGATTGGTGTGATTAAAAAAATTAAAAATGGGGACTATGAACTACTTGATTCAGGTATTATTCAAGTTCTTGAAAATGAACCAATAGTAATGACCTTGAATGATTATTCAATTGTTTTTTCTTTTGAAAAAAATAATAATGATAATGGAAAAGCAATTATTAAAATTGATACTTCGCAATCAAAAACTATAAAATTTATTCTTATAAATATTAACGAAACAACATATGGTACTACAGACTTTGTTAAATTTGGAGAATTAGCAGATAAAAGTACGGCATATATATCATTTAGAATAAATTCCCTTAATGATAAAAAAGTTAGGTCGCTCGAATATTCAATTTATAAAAAATAATGGACACGAATTTTAATAAAAACACTAAAGATATTCCTGGTTCTGGATCTGTACCCGAGGCACAAGAGAAAGTACGTGGCAAATTAGCTATAGGGCTTTTAGTCTTGTTTGCAGCTGTATTATTATTATCAATAGTGTATACACTTTGGGGAAATATTACTTCTGAAAAATCGGATCTTATAAAATATCTAGTATCAGGCTTAATCGGTATGATGGGTGTGGTAATTGGATTTTATTATGGTCAAAATACAAAATAATTAGAAATTACTTATTTTTTTGATAAAATAAAACAATCAAAAACTAAATTACCCCCCGTGTGTTTTAAATTACAAACAAATTTCTCATAAACGAAAGTCACCCGAAAGTGCAGTGACTTTCGGGTGATGTTTTGATGTATGCTGTTGTTAGTTACTAAGAGTTAGTAATTCTTTGTACGTCGTTTTTGATAATTGAATACCAATTTGTTGACCCTTTATTGCATCAAGTACATCTTGTTTGCATATCTGGATATTTTCTGCTACTTCGTCAATTGGGTTCCCCTCAGGAAATTCGATTGTTATAACATTTCCTTTAGCAATTATACCATCAATAACGGTACCAGTAACAATTGCAGTATTAGGGCACCTGGTAAGCTGCATGAAACTTGTTACTTTTATTTCAAAAGGTTCAGAGTCATTTTCACCCTTAATTTTAAATATTGGGTGTTTTTCGATAAAAATCAATTTTGGGCGGTTTCTAAGATAATTCATTGTTATTTTTTATTTAATTATTAAAAAGCTAATTTTATATATTTTTTACCTGAGTGACAGACGTTGGGCAGAAAGCTCAATGGTAAGTGTGTCCGTTTACGAAATCTTCCTTGGAAAGATAATGTAAATGTGTTTATCTACTTATATTTTTATCATAAAGTGTCAATTTTTTCAAGTATTTCGTAATGGTTCACTAGCTTGGACGGATTAGATTTTGTTTTGATAAAAACAGAAAAAGTGTTAAATTAAGAGCAAGGAGATGTGGCTATGAAATATAAACTGCTTTATATTTCATCTGGTTCTGCTTTTAGCAGAAATGTTCTATGCAGAAAGCAAGAACATAAGGAAGGGCCCGAGAGGGCACGAGGACAAAACGACGAGTGAAGCAAGGAGATGTGGCTGAGTGGTTGAAGGCACCGGTTTCGAAAACCGGCATCGGGGAAACTCGATCGTGAGTTCAAATCTCACCATCTCCGCAAAAATGCTATTATTAAATGTATGCTGGTAAATGATGATGATGAAAAAATTATTGCCGAATATTTAAACTCTCGGGATGAAGAGCTTTTTAGAATATTACTTGATAGATATACAAAACCTGTTTATAACTTTATTCGGTCAATGGTCGGCAAGACGGGGGAGGCAGAAGATATCACGCAAGAAGTTTTTGTGAAAGTTTGGAAGAATTTGAAAAAATATAAAATTGGTCAGAATTTCAAAACTTGGCTTTTTGCCATTGCCAAAAATAGTACTATAGATTTTTTACGAAAAAGAAAAGTTTTAAATTTTGCTGACTTAAATTCACAAGCACACGATAGAATTGATGGAGATGACAATTTTGATTTTGCTGAAAATATTCCCGATGAAGCTATCTTGCCCGACGAGGCTTTGCAAAAATTACAAAATTCTGATTTATTAAATAAATTATTAGATCAACTTCGAGTAGAATATAAAACAGTTTTGGTACTGCACTACATGGAAGAGATGACTTTTGATGAAATAAGTAAGATGCTAAAAAAACCCTTAAATACGGTAAAAAGTTATCATCGTCGAGCAATTTTGGAATTAAGAAAAATGATTTAATTTAAATAATTTGTTATGATATAGACATTTATGACTCACGTATTGTTGTTACTAACTACCTATAAATATCTGCTACTTTTTCCGATTGTGGTAGTAGAAGGACCTTTTATTACCATGATTAGTGGCTTTTTGGTCTCCACGCACGTCTTTAATATTTTTATTGTTTACCCACTTTGTGTTGTCGGTGATTTGGCCGGGGACACAATTTTTTATTGCATCGGTAGATGGAGTGGAAAATCACTTTTACGTTTTTCTGCTCATTTTGGGGTCACTCCCGAGAAGTTAGAAAATGCTAAAGATTTTTTTGCGAACCACCACCACAAGGCATTAGTAGCCTCTAAACTCATTCATGGTGTTGGAGTCAGTGGTCTTATTACTGCAGGATTTTTAAAAATTTCTTATAAAAAATATTTGAAAACTTGTTTTTATATTGCCTTGGCTCAATCAGCAGTGCTTCTTTTGATTGGTTTTCTTTTTGGTCATGCTTATTTACAAATTGGGAAATATTTAAATAATTATGCGAAGATTGTCAGTATCTTATTTTTACTCTTCCTGGGTTATTTTATTTTTACTAAATTGAAAAACAGTTTTAAGCTTGATAAAGAATAATATATTATGCAAGTAAATACTAAAAACAAAAAATTAAATATTGCTATGATTTGTGATCCGATAGGCGAGAGCAAGGCTGGAGTTATCCTTTCAACCGTCAGGTTTGCTAAATTATTAACTGCTCGGGGACATAAGGTTATTTTTGTTGGAGCTAAAACTAAAGGCAACAGAAAACATGGTATTTATGAAGGGATTAAAACCTATCGTTTTCGTAGTCTTCCGATTCCAAAATCTGGTGGTTGGAGCTTAGCTTTCCCAACGGTCAGAGAATTGAAAAATTTATTCAAGGATGAAAAAATAGATGTTGTGCATCTTATTTTACCAATGTCTGGTTCGGTAGTGGCTATCAAAGCAGCCAAGGCTTTAAAAATTAAAATTGTGGCTCATTCACATTCTCAACCAGAGAATTTGTTTATGGAAATGCCAAAAATAATTCGTCCGACTTTGTTTAAAATTTGGAATTCTTATTTAGTGTGGACATACAGTAAAACTGAAACCTTAATTTATCCTTCTAAGTTGGCTTCTAGTTTACTTGAAAAATATAATAAGAAAAACAAAAAGAGTGTCGTGATTAGTAATGGAATAAATATCGTTGAATACAAACCTATGGGAATAGGAGATTTCCATCAGAGATTTAGCATCCCAGATGATAAAATAAAATTATTATTTGTTGGCCGATTGTTCCCAGAAAAGTCTGTGGATACTTTGATTGAAGCCCTTCCGCATATTTTAGAAAAGCACCCTAATGTTCATTTAATGTTGGTGGGGATAGGCCATTTGCAATCTAAACTCGAAAAATTAGCTGAAAAATTTGCGGTGAGAAAACACATTACTTTCCTTGGTTTAGTCAGCGAAATAGATAAAATTTTGGCTTATAACGCTAGTGATATTTTTATTTTACCATCGCTCGCCGAACTCGAAGGGATGGTGGTACTCGAAGCGATGGCTTGTGGAAAGCCGATTATAATTTCTGATGCAAAAAATAGTGCTTCCAGATTTTTTGTCGAGGACAATGGATTTTTATTTGAAACAAAAAATGGTAAACATTTAGCTGAACAAATTATGAAATTAGTTTCCGATAAAGATTTACGAGAAAAAATGGGCAATGCAAGTTTAGCCAAAAGTAAAGATTATGATATCCTAAAAAGTGTCGAAAAATTAGAAGCAATTTATTATTCAGTTTTATAAGTTTTATGCAAGAATCTTATTATAAAGAAAATCATATTTATTATCGGCACAATGATTTTAAGGCGAATAGAAAAACCCTCGTTTTTGTGCATGGGCTTTCAGGTAGTTCTTCTGCTTGGTTACACTATGAAAATAAATTTAGTGAGGATTATAATGTTTTAACTTACGATATTCGGGGGCATGGCAAATCGCATCGTTATCGAAAATATAGTGATTATGAAATAGACAAATTTACAGAAGATTTATATGATTTAGTTACTTTCTTGAAATTAAATAATTTTATCATCATTGGCCACTCTTATGGTGTTTTTATTGTACTTGATTTTCTAAAAAAACATGGAGAATTCGTTTGCGGTTCGGTTTTACTCGGTCCACATTTTAATGTACTCAAAATGTCTTCGGCAAAAGTCGCAAAGTTTTTTGTGGATGTTTCTACTAAGTTTCGTTTTCCAATTTTTATTAAAAAAACTCGTAAGCATTTAGATTATTCGAAATATTTGAATACTCGAGATTTTAATCTTCGTCGAACGATTGCGGATGTTGGCAATACCAGTTTACAAGTTTTTCTGATGTGTACAAAGCAATCATATTTACTAGATTATGAAAATTTGCTTGGAGAAATAAAAACACCAGTGTTGTTGGTCAGCGGGGAGAAGGACAAAATTTTTCCAAACGAATACGCTCAAATGATGGCAAAGAAGATTCCAAATTCAAAAATTGTCACTATTAAAAATACTGACCATATTATCGTCCTAAATAATTTTAAAGAAGTGTCCGAAGCCATCGAAAATTTTGCTCGAAGTTTTTAATTATAAAAATTCTACCAAATTAGACGGTCGTCAGTCTTAGTAGAATGATATTTTAAAATCTTGCTTTTTATAGCATTTTGTTCGTTGAAAAATGATTTTAGGTTAGATATTTAGGATTTTTAAAGTTTCTTTTATTTCAAAAGGGGATTTTAAAAATCTTAAATGTTTAACTAAAATTTAAAAAAATGAAAAATTTAATTTTTTGCGACCTCAGTTGGGGTCATTGGTTCTTAACTTTGTTGCCATGGTACGCTTACATGGCATTCTTCGTTGCAGGCTACCTTTTATTACTTGGTGGCAGATGGTTGTTTGAGGGTAGGCCTTACAACGTCGCAAGGTCTGCAGATGTGGGGGGTATGTTTCTAACCCTTTTTGTTTGTGTTGCTGCTAGAATTATTCAAAGAAATAATTTTAACGCTACCCAGTGGATGGAAAGCGGAATATTTAATTGGGTAGTAGTTTCTTTAAGTATCTTCGTGGTACGTTATTTCTTAAGGCAAAAACTAAAATATACTATGGATTTTTTCTATGCTATTATCATTGCGCCATTGTTTTTTTATTTTATCATTACATCTA
This sequence comes from uncultured bacterium, assembly GCA_903888625.1. Taxonomy (GTDB): domain Bacteria; phylum Patescibacteriota; class Minisyncoccia; order Phycocordibacterales; family UBA9973; genus UBA9973. The sequence continues at coordinate 18,281 of CAISUD010000023.1, read as the reverse complement.
TACCAATTTATTGGTTTTATGGTAACGCTGTGGATTGTCTTGGAGGAATTTTTCAATTAATTGGTTGGTTGCTTTGCGTAATTTATGATACTAGGACACATCGAATGGATCAAAGACGTTGGATTGCAGAGTATAAACCAAAATACAAATTCAAAAATTGATTTTTTTTGCGGGAATATTGATCAGCTGGCCAAATTTATTTGTGTCGGCTGATTTTTTTTGCAAAAATTTGCTAGTTGTTGTATGCTGAAATATGGATATGAATCACGTACGAAATCGCGGACGCAGAAAATAAATAAAATTATGAAAAAAATAAAAAACATTATTAATAACAAAAGGGGCAAGAAAGCGTAGGTGTACGCGTCCTATTTCGTACGGGATGAAAAAATATTTTTCACATTTTAAAGAGAGGGGATTTATGGTGAGTTTGATCGTTTCGGTTTTGTTTTTGATTGCTAGTTTAATTATTAATTATTACGCTGGAACATATGCAACCGAAAGCGCTAGTAATCCTGTGACTGATATCGTATTAAACAATATTCGAGTTTTTGATGTAGATGGTATTTTTATTTACGGAGCTCTTTTCTTTTGGTTTTTTATTGTAGTACTTTGTTTTACTAAACCAAAAACAATTCCTTTTACTTTTAAAAGCATTGCTCTTTTCACTGTGATTCGTTCTGTGTTTGTCAGCTTGACTCATATTGGTCCTTTCCCTGGAAGTGCAATAGTTTCTTCTTCAAATTTAATTCAAAAATTTAGTTTTGGTGGAGATTTATTTTTCTCTGGTCACACTGGGATTCCATTTTTAATGGCTTTAATCTTTTGGCAAAATAAATATTTGCGTTATTTGTTTTTAATCGCTTCAGGAATTTTTGCAGTGGTGGTATTATTGGGACATTATCATTACTCAATAGATGTGCTTTCTGCTTTCTTTATCACTTATACTATTTTTCATATTGCTCTATTTTTCTTCAAAAAAGACCGTCAAATGTTTTTATCTTAATTGCACCCAAATGCTATTTTAGCTCGTATATAGCAGTATGGAAACAAAAAATAGTCTAAAAACTGCATTTAATAAGTTAAGCTATGAACCAAAGGAAAATCTATCTTTGGATATTTGGACTAGAATTCTTAAGCGTAAAAAGCAGGCTATTCGTTTTCGGCTGTATGCTTTTTCTAGCCTTGGGATAATTTCATTATTTAGTTTTGTTCCAGTATTTAAAGCTTTATTTACAGAGTTTGCCCAATCAGGTTTTTCTGATTATCTCTCTTTAGCTTTTTCTAATGGCAGTAGTTTAGTTGTTTATTGGAAAGATTTAGCTTTGTCTTTAGTAGAATCTTTGCCAATTTTTGATGTTGTTCTTTCTTTTGGAATAGTTTTGATTTTCTTAATTTCGCTCCGCTATGTTTTGAAACAAATTATCAACAATAATAATTATGTAGGACAATCCTACGCATAAAAATGAAAAAAATAAACGAAAAATTAAAAAAAGTTTTTGAGTCAAAATTTTTAGTAAAAATTTTGTATGGGATAGGGTTAATTGTTATTATTTTAATATCTTTTTCTGCTGGTGTTTCTGTGGGTTTCCATAGGGCTTCTTTTGGGCGGGCTTGGGGAGATAATTATGTCCGTAATTTTGGTATAACTCTTGAGCCACCAATTTTTCCAAAAGATAATTTTCCGAATGCACATGGAGCAATAGGTAAAATAATAAAAATAGAATTACCAAATGTAATTGTGGCTGATCGAGATAATACTGAGAGGGTGATTGTAGTAAATAATGATACAAAAATAGAAAAGATTAGAAATAATATTACTTCAGGAGATTTGAAAATCGATGACTTTATCGTTGTGATTGGTTCACCAAACGAGCAAGGTCAGATTGAAGCAAAATTTATTCGTGTCATTCCGTCGCCTGATTCTTTATTAAATAATCCACAAACAAAATAAAATGAAAAATCTTTTTAAGAAAATAAAATCATATATCAGTACTCATAAAACAATGAGCGTGATAATTTTAATTGTAATTATAATTTTTGGTTTTTGGCTTCATGGGAAGCTCACTAACACTTCGGCTGATACAAAATATACTTTAGCACTTGTGTCTAAAGGGACTGTCATTTCTACAGTTAGTGGTAGTGGACAAGTTTCTACCTCTAATTCAATAAATATTATGCCTACTGTTTCTGGAATTATTACTTCTGTAAAAGTGAAGCCTGGGGATATGGTTTATACTGGGCAAAATCTTTTTTCAATCGATGCTACCGACGCACAAAAGGGAGTTCGAGATGCCGAGACTAGTTTACAAAGTGCAGAGCTTGCTTTGAAAACTAGCCAAGCACAAAATAGCAATACTGATATTGATCAACAAACTGCTGTAAATAATGCCTATAATAATTTATTAAATTCTTCTCCTGATGCTGTCCCAAATAATCAAAATGATATTAGTACTGCGACTAATTTAGCCTCTCCGATTATTACTGGGAATTATGTTTTGGGGAAAGAAGGAACTATTAATATCCATTTTTATCCAAGTAGTGGTGGTTTGAGTTTTAGTGTTTCTGGTTTAACGAACGGCAGTTCTATTGCTAGCACTAGCATAGCTTCACCAATCGGAAATTCTGGTTTATATCTAACTTTGCCAGCCGGGAATAATTTTAATAGTTCGACTGATTGGGTTATAAATATTCCAAATAAAAAAGCTTCAAATTATCTTTCAAATTACAATAATTATCAATCAGCCCTACAGACACAAAAAGAAGCAAGTTCCGGTAGTACAGTTACCGAATTAAATATTGAGACGAAGCAATTGGCAGTTACACAAGCCGAGAATGCACTACAAGATGCAAAAGATACTTTAGCGAAATATTATATTAATGCTCCATTTAGTGGAACGATTGCTAGTGTGCCGGTCAGTGTTGGTGATAATGCAAGTTCTGGGACAACATTGGGAACTATTATTACTAATCAGGAATTAGCGGTAGTTGTCTTGAACGAAGTGGATGTTGCCAAAATAAATTTGGGTGAAAAATCTACGATAACTTTTGATGCTATTCCAGATTTAACTATTGCTGGAGTTGTATCTGAAATTGATTCAGTTGGTTCTGTTTCTCAAGGGGTTGTAAATTATAATGTTAAAATAAGTTTTGCTACTCAAGATACGAGAGTAAAATCTGGAATGAGTGTCACTGCGGATATTATTACTAATGTTGCTCAAGATGTAGTTGTAATACCAAACAGTGCAGTTAAAACAGCTAGTGATGGTTCAAGTTATGTGCAGATTTTTGATGCTAGTGTATCTGGTCCGGTGACCGCTACTCAAACCTTCACTACTGCTCTTCTGCCAAAACAAATTCCAGTTCAAGTTGGTTTATCTGATGGTACTTCTACAGAGATAACTTCTGGCTTAAAAGAAGGGGATGTGATTATTGTAAAAAGTGTTGCTGGTACTACTGCCAAAACTACTCCAAATATTTTAAGTGCTGTAGCTGGTAATGCAAATAAAGGAGGTGGTGGAGCAGGAAGATTAGGAAATTAATTAATCTAAATAATTACAATGATTGAAGTAAAAAATATTACAAAAACATACAATACTGGGGGAGAACCCTTCGAAGCAGTTAAAGGGGTTAGCTTTAGTGTGGCCGATGGTGAATTTATTGCAATAATGGGACCATCTGGTTCTGGTAAATCCACCTTGATGCATATCTTGGGGGCACTCGATAGTCCAACTTCTGGTTCGTATTTTTTAGATAATAAAGATGTTTCAACTCTCTCAGACGACCAGTTGGCAGATATTCGTCGAGATAAAATCGGTTTCGTTTTTCAATCTTTTAATTTATTACCACGAACTACTGTGATTAGAAATGTTAGCTTGCCACTTGTTTATGATGGAGTTCCTGACAAAGAAAGAATTATTAGAGCCGAGGAAGCGTTGTTTGCCAGTGGGCTTGATAGAATATATTTTTCTCATCTTTCTAATCAACTTTCTGGAGGACAAATTCAGCGAGTAGCTATCGCCAGGGCTTTGGTAAACAATCCATCACTTATTTTAGCGGATGAGCCGACTGGAAATTTGGATTCGAAAACTGGAGAAATTGTTTTAAATACTTTTCAAAAATTAAACAAAGAATTAGGTCGAACCATTATCTTGATTACTCACGAACAAGAAATTGCTGAACACGCAGATCGCATAATCACTATTCGAGATGGAGTTATTACTAGTGACAGTAAATCACATAAAAAACGATGAAAATAAAAGATATTTTAAAAGAAACATTTTTAGCCCTCTCTAGTAATAAAATCCGTTCAGGTTTAACAATGCTTGGTATTATTATTGGAATTGGTTCGGTTATCGCTTTGACGGCTATTGGGACTGGAGCTCAAAATTCTATTTCAGCTAGCATAGAATCAATTGGTTCAAATTTAATTATTGTGATGCCGGGAGCCCAACGATCTTTTGGAGGACCAAGCGGAGGTCGTGGAGTAGCTTTAACACTAACTGTGCCAGATGCAGATGCAATTGCTTCACAAGTTTCAGGAGTGTCAGCAGTTGTGCGAGAAGTAAGTTCTCGAAAGCAAGTGACAGCAACCGGTACCAATACCAATACCAATATCGTTGGGACTGAGCCATCATATTTAACTGTTCGAAATGTTTCAATTGATGAAGGCTCATTTATTTCAGCTAACGATGTTTCTAGTGGTTCAAAAGTTGCGATTCTAGGACCGACGACTAGAGATGATTTATTTGGTGTAGGTGCTGAAAATGTAGTTGGTCAAAAAATCCGTATTTCTGGTAGTGAATATACCGTTATCGGGATAACTGTTTCTAAAGGTGGTTCTGGTTTTTCAAATGTTGATGATGTAGTTTATATTCCATACACTACAGCCGGGCGGTATCTTTCTGGAAATAGATATTTAAGTGAGATAGATGTTTCAGCTCAGGATTCAAGTGTTTCTTCGCAAGTGCAGGCTGATGTCACTACATTACTACTTTCTCGTCATAATATTACCGATCCAACTAAAGCAGATTTTAATACTTTAAATCAAGCAGATATTATTGCGACAGCTTCTTCTGTTACTAGTACCTTTACTGGACTACTAGCCGCGGTTGCTGGAATTTCTTTATTAGTTGGAGGAATTGGAATTATGAATATGATGTTGACTACTGTCACAGAGAGAACTCGAGAAATCGGACTTCGGAAAGCAATTGGTGCTAAACGAAAAGATATTAATCGACAATTTTTAATTGAAGCAGTTGCTCTAACTTTTATCGGAGGAATTATCGGAGTTCTCCTCGGGGTCGGAATTGCTCTGGCGATAAGTTCACTTGGAATATTGCAAGCAGTAGTTTCAGTGTCTTCAATTGCCCTTGCTTTTGGAGTGTCAGCTGTAATAGGAATTGTTTTTGGTTATTATCCAGCCCAAAGAGCCTCAAAATTAAATCCAATTGATGCTTTGCGGTATGAGTAATCCCGTACGAAATTCATGTCGTATATTTTTACGGGAGAAAAATAATTTATAAATATTAATTTAAATAAAAGCGAAACAATAAACTTTTATTTCGTTCGGGATGAATAAAAAAATAAAAATAAGTTTAATAGTTGGTTTTGTCGTAGTCGCTTTCGTTTTCTTTTTTATCGGTTCTTCTTATGGGAAAAATAAAGCACAAACTGCAAGTAGTAATCAAAATGTTCCTGGTCAATTTAGTAGAAGTGGTATGGCCGGTGGAAAAGGAATGCGAGCCGGTGGGGGATTTGTTACTGGCCAAATTGTGGCTATGGATGCAAACAGTATCACTGTAGAACTAAAAGCTATGGGAGGGCAAAATGGAGCTCCTACCACAGGTGCAACTACTCAAGGTTCCAAAATTGTTTTCTATACTGGGACAACTAGTATTATGAAAACAACCGATGGCACAGCGAATGATTTATCAATAGGTAAGCAAGTTAGCATTACCGGCACAGCCAATCCAGATGGTAGTGTAAATGCACAGTCTATCCAAATAAGACCGACAACTCTAAATCCAACTGCACCAATTCCTGCACAATAGAAAAATAAAAATATTAAAAAAATGCTAGGCAAGACCTAGCATTTTTATTTTGTATTTAGTGTAAGATAAATATCTTCTAGGGCACGGACGGCGTCGCCAGCGGCTATGTTGTTTTGATGATATAAAATGTTGGTACAATCACCAGCTGCCCAGATGCCAGCCGTTTCTGTTTTACCAGTCCAAGGGTCTATTTTTATTCGGCAAAGATTATCAAGCGGGACGATATTTTTCACAAAATTTGTATTTGGAATTTGGCCGATTTCTACAAAAATTCCAGAAACATTTAAAATAGATTCTTTTTCAGTTTCTTTATCTTTCAATAAAATTCCTTCAACCATTTTTTCTCCTTTTATTTCTAAAATGTCAGCATTAGTGATGGATTTCATTTTTGGATTAGCCAAAACTTTTTCTACGGTTATTTTATCGGCTCGAAAATTTGGACTACGATTTATGATTGTCACTGAATTACAATAAGCGAGGAGTTGAGCAGCACTTTCAAAAGCAGCATTACCTCCACCGATAACTGCGACATCAGCTTCATTAAAAAGTGGTCCATCGCAACTGGCGCAATAGGTGAGGCCTTTGTTTTCAAAATTGTCAGCATTATTAGCTTCTAATTTTTTGCGGACACTGCCGGTGGTTATTAAAATTGTTTTTGTTTCGAATTCTTCGTCTGTATCAGTTTTTATTTTGAAATACTTTGCGGAAGCCTTGCTTTCGCCAACTTGCGAAAGCAAGGCTTCCGCAACACTAACTACTTTCGCACCTTCTTTTATTTTTAGGGTTTGATTTTCTCCTGTATTAGCTAAAACATGTTTTTTGAAATTCTCGGCAAGTTCTGATCCGGCAATAGAAACAGAACCGATCCAATTGTAGATTTGTTCGGATACTACCGACTGCCCACCGAATTCAGCCACTACAAGTAGGGTATTCAAGCGTTTCCTGGAGGCGTAAACTGCAGCCGCAGTTCCCGCCGGTCCACCACCAATTATTATCAGGTCATATATCATACTTTTAGTATAACAAAAAAATGTAAAAACCAAAAACCCCTCTCCTTCCAGGAGAGGGGCAGGGGTGAGGTTCTATTTTTTATTCCTTCGTAGAAATGCAGGGATAGCGCTCCAGTCTTCGGTGTCGTCGTCTATTATTATTTCTTCAACGATTTCTGGTTTTTTGTCTCTTTTTAGAAAATCGTTATTTTCTTTATTATTAGTATTAGCAATATTATTTACATTTACATTTATGGCTGGATTCAAGTTTGGATTTTTGATACTATTGTGAATTTCTTTTTTAACAATTTGTGGTTCTTCATCTTTTACTAATTTTTGATTTCCACCAGTAGAAGCATTTAGACTAAAAAGAGTTTTGCGAGGCATATCAGCTGGGAAGGAAGTGGCGATAACGGTAACTTTCAATTCTCCTTTTTTTAATTTTTCATCACGAATAGTTCCGAAAATAACTTTAGCATCTTTATCAATTGATTCAGTAATAATTTTGGCAGCCTCTTGAATTTCATGAATTGTGATATCGTCGCCACCAGAAATTGCAAACAAAACTCCTTTGGCACCATTGATAGAAACTTCAAGAAGAGGAGAATTGATAGCCATCAATGCTGCCTTTTCAGCTCGTTTTTCACCAGAAGCAGAACCGATACCCATAAGGGCAGAACCAGCGTCTGACATGATAGCTTTGATATCGGCAAAGTCCACATTGATGATTCCAGGCGTAGTGATAAGGTCAGAAATCCCTTCGACAGCTTGGCGAAGAACATCGTCACAAGTTGCAAAAGCATCTTTGAAGTTTGTATTTTTATCAGAAATTTGAAGTAATTTATCGTTTGGAATAATGATGATAGCATCTACTTCTTTGGCTAATTCTTCTAAACCTTTGTCAGCAATTTTCATTCTTTGATTTCCTTCAAAGAAAAATGGTTTAGTCACAACTGCGACAGTCAAGATGCCTTGTTCTTTTGCCGAACGAGCCACGATCGGAGCAGCTCCAGTGCCAGTACCTCCACCCATTCCACAAGCGATAAAGATCATGTCGGAACCTTTGATCGTATCTTGAATTTCAGCTTTAGTTTCTTCGGCTGCCTTTCGTCCAACTTCTGGATTCATTCCAGCTCCTAGACCTTTAGTTAAATTTTTTCCGATATGAATTTTTTTCTCGGCGAGAGAGTGATGTAAATCTTGGGTATCGGTATTCATACAGATAAATTCCACACCCTTGACTTTGGTGCTAATCATGTGGTTTAAAGCGTTCTTTCCAGAACCTCCAATACCTATTACTTTAATACGAGCGAATGTTTCTATAGCGGGGTTTACTTTTGGCATATATTTATATAGTTAAATTGATAAATTAATAAAGGTTATATGCCTTCTATAATAGCAGAAAATATAAAAAAGCAAAGCCCACTGAGAGGCAAGGCCTCTCAGTGTTTAATAAATTCTAAATCTTCAATTTCTTCTTTTTTCTTGCAAGTTTCTTTCCATAAACTCAAAGCAAGTTTTTTATATTTTTCTTTAGATTCAAATTGTCCTAAAATTATTTCTTTATTACAAAAATTAAAATTTGATTCATTTATGTATTCTTTCCAACTAGACATACTTAGTAAATTTTTTATTTTTCCATTTTCATCACAATTATTTAAATTTACATATGAACTTAATTGAAGTAAATACTCATTTGATTTTACGTGCTTACTTTTAAATTTTCCTTGGAAAAGAGAGCCCGTTCTTTTTTCTTTTTGATTAAAATATAAACTATATCCAGTACCAAGTCGTTGCATAAATTTTTCTATGCCTTTTTCTACAAGGGGAGTGAGGATAAAATGATAATGATTTGGGTTAAGACAAAATGCAACAAAATCTACCAACTGAGAGGCCTTGCCTCTCAGTTCTTCATCTTTATGAAAAGTGTTTAGATATATGCTTCCAATTGGATCCTTAACATTAAACTCGATCATGCTTTTAAAAAATCTTTGCAAATCTTTTTCATTAGAAAATATATCTCTTTTATCTACACCTCTATTGTAAATATGATAATATTCGCCTTGTACTAAATTTTCTTTTCTTATAGACATATTAAAATTATATCAAAAATTTACTGAGAGGCAAGGCCTCTCAGTATTATTTCCACGCAAGGTAGGCTTCGCATATTACTGTTTCTGTAAATTTACCATCTGGATTTAATTCAAATAATTTTTTTCTTAATTCTTTTTCAAATTCATTAATTTTGTCTCCGAATAGTCTTCTTGAAGCAAAAGATGTTGAATAAAGAAATCCAATGATTTCATCTATTGTCCAGTTCTGTTTGTACTTATATTTAAATTTTTGAAATTTACGAAATTTTGATCTTTTTATGATATTTTCAAATTTATCCTTTGGTGACTGAAAAAATGAATTACCAGCTCGTCTTTTTTCACCAAGATAATTTTTAATAACTTCCTGAACAATTTTTTTATACGCTTCTGTTTTTTTCTCAGTGAAAATTGATAATTGATTTGCCACTATAACAACGCCCCCATTTTTTTGTGTAATTTTAAGAATTCTTTCAAGAACCTTGTCTTGTTCCATCCAGTGAAATGATGCTCCCATTGTAGTTAAATTAAAGTTTCCTAATTTTTCAGTAATATCTTCGGCTTTACTTAATATCCATTTTATATTCACAATTTCTTCTTTCTTTGCTTGTTTTGCTGCTTCTTTAAGCATTTCTTTTTCTGGGTCAATTGCTGTTACCTCTTTAACATATTTTGAAATAGGTATTGCTATTTGTCCTGTTCCCGTGCCCAAATCAAGAACCCTTGAATTTTTATTAAGATTAAACGATTTTAATATATGTTCAATAAAAGCGTAGGGGTAGCCATGACGATATTTTGCATAATACTGAGCTGTTCCATTAAATAATTTTTTTTGTTCATAATTAAAATTTACTGAGAGGCAAGGCCTCTCAGTTATGGCATGAGTTGTTTGGTGATAGATTTTAGAGAAGCTTTAACGTTTTTGAACATATTGGAAATGGAACCGTCGGTATAAACTTTCTCATCTTCCGAGACAACAAGTCCAAGAGCAGTGAAATAAGCTGGGTCGCGAAGTTTAGTTTTTGCATTGGCAAAAATTTCAGTTGAACCAATTTTCGATGGAAGTTTCAAAAAAGATTTTGAAAGTTCTTCGAGGCCAATAACATTTGCTCCACCCCCAATAAAAACAATTCCAGCAGGTAGTAGCTCATTTCGTTTTATTTTTTTTAAATGATTTTCGATTGATTCGAAAATATCAGACAAACGAGCCGAAACAATTTCGTCTAATTTTTTCTTTGGATATTGTTCAGAAAAATTGCCAAGTTTCAATTCCTCCGCTTCTTCCAGTGGGATTTTTAAACCGAGGGCAATGTCGTTGGTAATATTGGAAGAACCAATAGAAAAAGTACGAATCGAGATAGGAATTTCATTTTCAAAAACAGCCAGTGAAACTGTTTCTGAGCCAATATTTACAAGCCCACAACCGACTACTTTTTGTTTGGCAGAGATAGCTAAATTGGCTCCCGCAATCGGTCCAGCGATAACATTTATTGTTTCAACACCAGCATCTGCGATGACACCCAGTAGGTCTTCTAGGTGTTGACTTGAATAGGTGATAAAAACAGCTTTTATTTCTAATTTATTTCCACGCATACCTTCGATTCGTCCAAGGATTTCTTTGCCGTCTAGTTTGAAAGAAATTGGAAAACTTTGGATAACTTTTTTATTATTTAAATTTAAATTGTTTTCACAATCTTCGGTAGCATTTTTGATATCTAAATTTGTGACTTCGCTATTCGCTTTTGAAATAATAGAAAAACCAGAACTAATTTCAGAATGCAAAGTCGCCCCGTTTACCGAAACAAAAGCTCGGCGAATTTTTATACCAGAACTTTTTTCTGCATTTATAATTGCAATTTTTAATGAAGTGACAGCATCTGCTTGATTGATAACATAACCATATCGCACACCTTTTGTTTCACTTTCTCCCACACCAATAACTTTTGGATTTTTTTCTCCTTTTGTAAATTCTGCCACTACGACTTTTGTCTTAGCGGATCCTAGATCTATGCCAATGGAAATATTTCTTATCATATTTTTTTTCTGCTACTTCCATTTTAGCACTATGTTGCATTCCTTTCAAATGCAAGCAACCGTGGATAACTAAAAATTGCAATAATGCAGGATATGTTTTATCAAATTTCTTAATTTCACTTTTTACGGTTGTCGGACAAATTAAAATTTCTCCAGAAGTTTTGGAAAGAGGGAAAGATAAAATGTTGGTGGCCTTATCAATTTTTCGATATTGATTATTTAATTTTTTCATTTGGAGAGGAGAAATGAAAGCCAGAGAAAGTGAATACCTTTTTCCCAAGATATCATTTTTAATAAGCTCAAAAGGCAAAACTGGAATTTTGCTTTTTGTTTTGTTTATTAGGGAGAAAGTATCTTGCATCTTAGCTTATTTTACCTAGTTTGCGGAGCTTTTCATTGACTTTTCTTTTAGCCATGCGCTTTAAAGCACTTTTTTTGATTTTTAGTTTGGATTCTTTTCTTTCGTTGTAACGGTTTTTTTTAACTTTTTGGATAATGCTAGATTCTTGAATCCGACGAGAAAAACGACGCAAAACACTCGCATTGTTTTCATTTGGATTTTTCTTCACCTCAATAATTGTTTTTGCCATATAGGCATATCTTAGCATATAAAAAATATATCGCAACTTTTAATTTATACTTTACTTTTTAATAAAAAAAAGCTAATATACTTGAACATGAAATCAGGAGGAGATTATATAACTGAAGAAAAGAAAAAAGCCCTTGAGGCTGAACTTAAGGATTTGATCGGACCAAAACGAAAAGAAATTTTGGATGTTTTGGAATATGCCAAGTCTCTAGGTGACCTTTCAGAAAATGCCGAATATCACCAAGCTCGTGAAGACCAAGGCAAACTTGAAGAAAGAATTAAAAAAATTGAACACATTTTGCAAACTGCACAAGTTGTTTCTGGTGGTGGAGGCGATATAATTGAAATAGGTTCGAAGGTTGTAGTTCAAAAAGAAAATACCAATGAGCAAAGGACATACCAAATTGTTGGAGCGGAAGAAGCTGACACTGTTTTGGGGAAAGTTTCTAATAAATCACCCATCGGTGAAGCATTATATGGTAAAAAGAAAGGTGATAGAATTTCTTTCGAAACACCAAGTGGAACAGTCAATTATAAAATCATAGATGTGTCTTAAAAAATAAATGTCTTCAATTGATGAAATTAGAGATGCTAGGTTAAAAAAATTAGAACTTCTAAAAAATAGAGGTGTTAATTCGTATGTTGCTAAATCTCGTCGAGAACTTTCTTTAGCGGAAGCAATTTCTTCGTTTCCTAAATTAGAAAAATCTGCAGAAATTAAATGGTTGGCAGGCAGAATTATGTCTATTCGTGGGCAAGGAGCAATTATTTTTATTACTTTATACGATGGCACGGCACAATTTCAAGCCCTTTTTAAAAAAGATAGTATGTCAGAAGAAAAATTTAATTTATTTAATGAGGTTATAGATATCGGTGATTTTATTGAAGTTGCTGGTAAATTTTTTATTACTAAAAGGGGGGAGAAAACTATTGAAGTTTCAGATTGGGCTATTTTAACTAAAAGTTTGCGACCGTTGCCAGAAAAGTGGCATGGGCTTCAAGATGCCGAAGAGCGATTTCGAAAACGTTATTTAGATATTTTGATGAATCCTGAAACAAAAGAAATTTTTATAAAGAAAGCAAAATTTTGGGATGCTGTCCGAAACTTTTTGAAAAAAGAAGGATTTCTTGAAGTCGAAACTCCAGTGCTTGAAATCACCACTGGTGGAGCAGATGCTAAGCCATTTTTTACTCATCATAATGCACTTGACCTCGATGTGTATTTGCGAATCTCTATGGGAGAACTTTGGCAAAAACAATTGATGGTAGGTGGGATGCCTAAAACTTTTGAAATTGGTAGACAATTTCGTAATGAAGGAATGGATGCGGAACATTTGCAAGATTATACTCAAATGGAATTTTATTGGGCTTATGCAGATTATGAAAAAGGAATGGAGTTGGTAGAGGAAATGTATAAATATATTGCTTTCGAGACTTTTGGAACATTAAAATTTAAAATTCATGATTTTGAAATTGATTTAGGGAAAAAATGGGAGAAATATGATTATACTGAGACGATTAAAAAATTCACTGGGATAAATATTGGAGAGGCGAGTGAAAAAGAAATTTGCAACAAATTAGATGAACTTGGTGTGAATTATGACGTAGTTGGTTTTAATATTACGAGAGCTATTGATAATTTGTGGAAATTCTGTCGTCGACAAATTGCTGGGCCTGGATTTTTGATAAATGCTCCCGTTGCTATCTCGCCGTTAGCTAAAAGAAATGAAAAAAATAATCAGATAGTAGAGCGTTTTCAACCAATCATCGCTGGGTCAGAATTGGGCAATGGTTATAGCGAGCTCAATGACCCACTTGATCAAGAAGAAAGATTTGAAGACCAACAAAAACTAAGAGAGAAAGGGGATCTGGAAGCGCAAATGCATGATTATGATTTCGTTGAAGCTCTAGAATACGGCATGCCACCGACTTGTGGTTTTGGAATGAGTGAAAGGGTGTTTGCGTTTCTAATAGACAAACCAATGCGTGAGTGCCAAATTTTCCCACTAATGAAACCCAAAAAAGAGGAATAGAAAATAAAAAAACCTGAGCATCCACATGACTAATGTGGCTCAGGTTTTCGGTTTATTTTTTTTCATTTATTTTTTCATGGTCCCTCCTGCTTTAAGTTACTTAAAATCTTCTTCTGATATTTTTCTTGTTTCAATTTTTTGAAACATTAATAATTTTAAGATAAGACTAGTAAATAAAAATATAAATCCTATCATTGCGATAAGTGTTATTACAATATTTTTTATTTCAGATCCTAATATTAGGATTTCTTCTTTTGAAGTAAAAAATATAAACATGAAGAATCCGAATAAAAAAAGAATCAGACCAACTATCGATGTTGGTCCACTTATTATGTTTTCAATTACTTCCATCTTTCACCTCCTTGGTTTATTGATATTCTTATCTTCATATTTAATTTGTATATGTCGATAATTGTGTTTCTTATTCTTTTAAATACCGATAATTTCGGCATAAAGCTTTTTCTCCATTTAAGAAAAAGATCTTGAGAAGTCATTATTGTTTTCATAGCTTTTGTGGTTAGTTTTTTGTTTTCAAATAAGATAATCAATCTACACTATACAACAAAACAACTAAATTGCAAGGAAAATGGGGGATTAGTTATCCACAGGTGGGGTTTTTGCTTATATAACCTTTATAGTTTATAATAATATCAAGTGGGAAGAAGTGGGAAAAATGTTTATAACTCAAAATAAGTAATTTTTACAAGGGTAAATATAAGTAAATAATTTTTAAAATATATGTTAATCGGCGAATACATACATACCATAGATGAAAAAAATAGAGTTTCTTTGCCGTTTAAATTCCGTAAGGAAATGGGCAAAAAAATTATCATCACTCCCGGACTCGACAATTGTTTATTCGTTTTCACGTTGGGTGAATGGGCAAAAGTTTCTAAAAAATTATCTGACTCAGATTCCGATTTATCTTTTTTGAAGGCCGACAAAAGAAGTTTCAATCGATATATGTTCGGTAGAGCTGTCGATGTAGAAGTAGATTCGATTGGCAGAATTTTAGTTCCAGATTTTTTGAAAGAACTTATCAAACCAAAAGGCAAAGTCGCTGTCATTGGCATGGGAGATCGAGTTGAAATTTGGAATAGCGAAAATTGGCAGAAATATTATAAGGAAACGGCCGAAAAAGAGGCGAGCGAATTAGCCGAGAAGCTTGGCCATGAAAAATAAAATGGCAAGCCAAGCAAAAAGTGTACACCAGACTGTTCTTTTAAATGAAACAATAGAGGGTTTGAATTTATCTAAAGGCAAAGTTGCCTTGGTGATCGATGGCACATTTGGTGGTGGGGGACATTCTTTGGAAATTTTAAAGAGATATTCAAAAGTAGAAATAATTGCGCTCGATCAAGATAAAAGTGTATTTACTAAAGCCGAAGATAAGTTTAAAAATTTTAAAGACAGAATTATCTTTTTAAATAAAAATTTCAGAGAGTTGGGTAATGAAGAAAAAGTTGATGGAATAATTCTGGATCTTGGTTTGAGTAGTGACCAATTAGAAAGTTCAGGAAGAGGGTTTTCTTTTATGAAAGATGAAGAGTTGTTGATGACGATGAAAGAAAATCCTACAGAAGAAGATTTGACAGCAAAAGATATTGTGAATGGTTGGAGCGAGAAAAATTTAGCCGACATCATTTATGGTTATGGGGAAGAAAGATATTCGAGAGGGATTGCCAAAGCCATCGTAGAAAAGAGAAAGAAACAAGAGATAAAAACAACGCTGGATTTAGTGAAAGTGATAGAAGAGGCCGTCCCAAGTAAATATAAAAATGGCAAAATTCATCCAGCGACTAAAACTTTTCAAGCCTTACGGATAGCGGTCAATGATGAATTAAATGCATTAAAAGAAGGTTTAGAAAATGGATTTAAAATTTTGAAAAGTGGAGGCAGAATGTCGGTAAT
Organism: uncultured bacterium; assembly: GCA_903888625.1. Taxonomy (GTDB): domain Bacteria; phylum Patescibacteriota; class Minisyncoccia; order Phycocordibacterales; family UBA9973; genus UBA9973. The sequence continues at coordinate 2,585 of CAISUD010000023.1, read as the reverse complement.
AAGTTTCCATAGTTTAGAAGATAGAATAGTAAAAAATTTTTATAAAGAGAAAGAGCGAAATAAAGAAGCAATTTTAATAAATAAAAAAGTAATCAAAGCAAGTAGTGAAGAATTAAAAATTAATAATCGGTCGCGAAGTGCCAAATTAAGAATCATCGAAAAAATATAATGAAAACAATAGCAATAAAAGTAAAGAATTATGCAGGAAATGTCAGTATTGTGAATAACAATAATCTTTCAAGCCGGGTGTTAAATATTTTGCTTTGGTCACTAGGCACTCTTTCAGTTTGCTATGTAATATTTTTAGGCACGATGGTTTTCAATATTATTGAGCGCAAAGCCTTGGAAATGGAAAACAGAACTTTGACCAATGACGTAGCCGATTTAGAATCTCAATATTTCACCGCTTCCAATAAAATAGATCTTAATCTAGCAGTAGGAATGGGCTTTAAGGAAACGCAAAAGGCTTATGCTGTTCGAGAACCAATTGGTAGTTTAAAAATGATATCCAATGAGTTATAGTTTCTTTTCCAGAACTAAAGTTTTATCTATTTGTATCTGTGTTTTTGTTCTTATTTTATTTGCCAAACTCTTTCTTTTACAAATAGTCCATCGGAATTATTATTCCGAGGAAGCAGATCATCAATATGCAACTCCAGCTTCAAATATTTTTGAACGTGGAACTATTTTTTTTGAACGGAAAGATGCTGAATTGGTTTCTGGAGCCACTCAATCTACGGGATATAAAATTGCTATCAAGGCAAGTGAAATATCTGACGGAGAAGCTGTTTATCAAAAATTGTCTACAATTTCAACATTTGACCATGATACTTTTATTAATGAAGTAAATAAAAAAACTGATCCCTATCAAGAAATTGTGCATCGCCTTTCTAAAGAACAAGCAGATGCAATTACTGCCCTGAAAATTTCCGGAGTTTATATTTATAAAGAGAAATGGCGTTTTTACCCAGGTAATAATTTAGCTTCCCATACTATTGGTTTTGTTGGTTACAATGGAGATGAACTGGCTGGACGATATGGTTTGGAAAGACAATATAATGACATTCTCACAAAAGATCAAAACAGCGCTTATGTAAATTTTTTTGCTGAAGTTTTTTCTAATATTAAAAACACAGTTACGTCTGACAATAGCAAGGGGGGAGATATTGTGACTACGATCGAGCCATCGGTGCAAAGTTTCTTGGAGGGAAAATTAAATGAAGTTTCCACGAAATATAATACCGATACGATTGGAGGAATAATAATGAATCCGAGTGATGGTTCTATTTATGCACTTAGTGTTAAACCAGATTTTGATTTAAATAATTTTTCAAAAGTTACGGATGTTTCAACTTTTTCAAATCCACTGATAGAGCATGTTTTTGAATTTGGTTCTGTTATCAAGCCACTAGTGATGGCGTCTGCTCTCGATGCGGGAGTAGTGACTCCACAAACAACTTATGATGATAAAGGTGAAGTGACAATAGATAAAAAACAAATTTTTAATTTTGATAAAAAAGGCCGAGGTCCGGGGACTACAATGCAAGATGTTTTGACGCAATCTTTGAACACAGGAATGGTTTTCGTATATCAACATTTAGGTAAACAAAAGATGTACGATTACATGATGAGTTATGGAATAAATAATAAAACTGGAATTGATTTACCGAAAGAAACAAGTGGACTGGTTTCAAACTTAACCAATAATTTAAAAAATTCTCGAGATATTGAATATGCCAATGCGGCTTTCGGGCAGGGTATTGCTCTTACTCCACTCGAGACAATCAGGGCTCTCGCGTCACTTTCTAATGGTGGAAATTTAGTTGTGCCGCATTTAGTTAGTTCAATAAAATATAATGATGGGACGGAAAAAAAAATTACTTACCCGACATCACGTGTAAAAATTTCAGAAAAAACTTCCGAAGAAATTACCGGAATGATGGTGACAGTGATGGATAAATCTTTTGATAAACTTTCTCCTGGGATAGAGCATTATAGTATTGCGGTAAAAACTGGAACTGCGCAAGTTGCGGATAGTGCAACTGGAGGCTATTATAAAGATAGGCATACGCATTCATTCATTGGTTTTTTCCCAGCTTATAATCCAAAGTTTGTTATTTTTCTTTTTGCAGTTAATCCAAAAGGAGTGGCTTATGCATCAGAAACTTGGGGAACTCCATTTATTGATATTGCCAAATTTTTATTAAATTATTACCAAATTCCACCAGATAGATGAAATTATTATGAAAAAAAATAAAATCGTTAAACAAAATAATTTTACTGAATTTTTACTTTATACTACACCAAATGGAAAAGTGAAAGTGGAGATATTTTTACATAATGAAAATATTTGGCTTACGCAAGCAAAGATAGCAGAGCTTTTTAGTGTCGGTATCCCTGCTATAAATAAACATCTTAAAAATATTTTTGAAAGCGGTGAATTACAAGAAGATTCAGTTATTTCCATTTTGGAAACAACTGCTAGTGATGGGAAAATTTATAAAACGCATTACTATAACCTAGATGCTATTATTTCTGTCGGGTATAGAGTAAATTCCGCCAGGGCTACACAATTTCGTATTTGG
>CAISUD010000022.1 GCA_903888625.1 uncultured bacterium | reverse complement strand
GGTTGTGAATTTGTTTGTAATCAATAGTTTCGGTTTACGGCTTCCACTATTTATTACTATTCACATGTAAACAGATTTCAAAAGATTGTCTCTCATCCCACTCTCTCCTCTTTCCTAGCTTACAGGTCTAGGTACCATCCCTTTGGTCATTTCCTTGACTAAAGGTTCAGAGGTGGGCATCAATCTATTGCTATCTCCTTAACGAACTTATCTGAGGATAGTATAGCATAATGGAAGTGTTTTGTCAATTAAACAGAACTATAATGCTAAAAAGGGCTATAAAAGCTTATAAAATAAGGTGTATAAAGTTATCCACAGTGTCATACTTGCGTGGCAAAAACAGATAAAGTATAATAATCGTATGCAAGAAGAAAACATTTTAATTCAAGCAGGGCTTTCGGAAGAACAAGCTCAATGCTATCAATCTTTATTAGACAAGGGTCCCCAAAGAGCCAGTGACCTGGCAAAATGGACTGGCATCAAGCGTGGACTTATTTATAAAGTCCTAGAACAATTGGAATCTATGAGCTTAATTACAAAAAAGGGCGGTCCAGGCACAGTGGCTATCTTTTCCCCTTCTCATCCAAGCCTCCTTTTATCAAACATCGAAAGAAAAGAAAAAGAAATTTCCCTAACTAAAGAAATGCTCGCAAGCTCTCTCGGATCTCTGTCTTCAAAATATAATTTAATAACTGGTAAGCCCAATGTGCAGTTTTTTGAAGGGATAGATGGAATTGCAAAAGTTATTAATGATTCTTTAACTTCTTCTGAACCCATCCGACAATATATTGATAATGAAGCAATAGTAAAATTTTGGCAAAAAGAAAATGAGGAACACGTAAAAGAAAGAACTAAACTAGGGATAAAAAAGAAAATGATTTGCCCAGACACTGAATATGTTCGCAATCGAGCACAAAATATGAATCCTGAAATTACAGAACTACGTGTTGCTGAAAATATTCCTTCTTTTGGAACAATCATGCAAATTTATAACAACAAAACAAGCTATGCTACTTTATCTGAAACAAAAAAAATTGGTGTTTTAATTGAAGATATAGATATAGCTAATATGAACAAAATATTTTTTGACCAGGTTTGGGATAAAGCAAAAATAATTAATGTTGGAGAAAATATTACAAAAAATTCAACAGAGCAAAACTAGGATTTTTTTAGTATAATTTTATAAAATTTTTGACCTGTGCCCTTATAGTTTGGAATTTCTCCATCAATTTCAAAACCATATTTGTTTAAATAAACATCTTTAATTGGATTTTTTTCATATACTACTGCCTCCACAGGAGCAATTTTTGATTTTTCAATTAATAATTCTCTTAGAAACTCACCATTTAATGCCAATCCTCGAGTATCTGAAGTTCCATTATAAGATCCGAAATAAATATTCCCACTCGGTAAATTTTTAAACCTCATATAACTTATAATATCTTCTTTGTTTTTAAGAAGATAAAATTCACTTCCGTCTGGATTTTTTAATATTTCTTCAAATTCCTCTAATGTTTCTTTTAATAATTCATCTGGATAATCTTTTCTGTTTTGCTCAAAAATTTGTATCATTCTATCTTTATACTTTTCAAGATCTTCTGAACTACTAAATTTTTCAATAGAAACATTTTTAATATCTTCAAGTTTTATTGCTTTATCTTTTGAAAGAGTTTTAAAAATACTACCTAAAAGAACATTATCCTGGCTAAAATTGTTAAGGTCTTCTAAGAGTTTTTTTGAAGCATTTGTACAATCATTTCCTTCACATCTATTTAACCTTTCACTTGATTCTAATAATAGATCTTTACCCTTTCTCATTAAACTATCAGTGATTTTTGAAAAAATTTCAGGATTTTCTTTTTCTCCGAATCTTTCTTCCATTATTTTAGTTATATCGTTAGTTGAATCAATAATTTCCCCATATTTTGCAAATATAATTTTTGCCGTATCTTTAGGTAATTTTTCTCCTAGTTTTAAAATTTTATCTCCCATTTTCTTATCCTCTTGCTTCTTGTCCTTTTGTTCAAGTGATAAAAAAGTTCGAAGACCTAATGCTCCAAAATTTTTAGTAAAATCTTGAACGGGTTTTATGGTGGTATTAGTTCGATTAGAAATACTTGTCAAAAAATACATTTGTTCTTTTAGTGGAATTTCTTTAAAATCAACTCCAAATTCTTTTTCAAGATTCTGCCGTATTTCTGGATTAATATAAGTCCTAAATTCAAACATCTTTGGATCCTGAGTAAGTTCACATACATTGTGTGAATCAGGGAAAAAGTTTTGTATTTCTTCAGGAGTTAATCTATGAGTTGATTTAGCTATCTTTTTTCTTATTTCAGATTTTATTTCAGAAAAATTAATCGTCGAATTTAAAAATTTATCCTTATATTCTTTCATTTCCTCCATTGAAGGATTTTTAGGAAACTCTGACCTATTTTCTGGACGTGAATTTTTAAAAAAATTACTTTGCTCATTTATCAAAGAATTAAATCCATCAGGATTTTCAGTGTGGTAAAAAATTGGAATTGGTTCAAAACCATTGTCTTGAACAAAGTAACCGCCTGATATTTGAATCGGAGTTAAATCTCTTTCCATTTTTTCAAAACTTTGAGTTTCTTTTAATATTATTTCTGGTTTTAACGTTACCCCAAGAAAATACTTCATATCTGGGTCAGAAGAAATTTCATTAAAACCACTTTCTAGAATTTGAGATATCTCTTGTTGCTCTTTTGCAAAATTTTCTAGTGTTGGTGTTCTTTCATCAAAAGCAAGTCTCTTTTGGTTTCCAAGGGCAGTATGTAAAAATTGGCCAAACTTAATTAAGCAAAAATTAGGATTTTCTGACGTTTTAAAAAAGTTTTTAAGGTATGCAATACTATTTTGTGTATCATTTTTTGAAAAGCACAAATTTTCTCTTAAAATATCATACTGAAAATCAGCTGGCCCAGGAAAAGTCTTTATAAATTCTGGATCACTTAATGCACCATAAATCTCTTTGTTTTTTGCTAGCTCTGGATTACCATTTAATTCAAATACCTCCTGTGCGGGTTGTTTTAAAATAGGGTTACTTTTTGCTTGTGGCGGAAAATTCCATTTACCAAATTTCATACTCCCATTCTAACAAAAATTAGAGCTTTACACAAAACCATTTTTAGAGTATACTAAAAGTATCGAAATTAAAAGTTTTATCAAATATTTGTTTAATTAATACATATGACACGGAACCTTGTAGATGACACCTTAATTCAAAAGTTTTGTTTTAAATCAATCCTATTTACTGGGCTCTAATAATAGTACGAGTGACAATTTTGTGTTTTTAAACTAAATATAATTATTTATGAATTTAACTATAGTAATCCTGATCGGAGTCGGCGTACTCCTTTTGGGTGCAGTGATTGGTTACTATTTGCGTTTGATTATCGCTCTCGGCAAGAGACGTTCCATCGAAATTGATATAAAACAAATGATGGTCGGAGCAAAAGAAGAAGCTCAAAAAATCTTAAACGAAGCCAAGGGCAAATCGGAGGAAAAGTTAGAAGAATTAAAAAAAGAGCAAAAAGACAAAGAGCAAGAGTTAAAGGAAACAGAAAAACGTCTGATTAAAAAAGACGAACTTCTCGATGCGCGTCAAGCTGAAATCAACAAAGAAGTTGAAAATATTAAAATTAAAATTGAAGATATTAAGAAAATTCAAGAAAAAGTATCCAAGATAGAACTTGAAAAAGTATTGGAATTAGAAAAAATTGCTAAACTTACCGAAGCTGAAGCCAAAGAAGATTTGCTTTTAAATATTGAGAAAAAATACGAAGAAGATATCCTAGTAAAAATTCAAAAATTAGAAAACAATAGTGAAGAAAAATTAGACCGAATGGCCAAAGATATTTTATCGACCTCTATCCAACGTCTAGCTTCAAGTACTGCTTCCGATATGATGACGACAACTGTCACCATTCCAAACAACGAAATCAAGGGTAAAATTATCGGAAAAGAAGGCCGAAATATTCGCGCTTTTGAACGTGTTTCCGGAGTTGAATTGATCGTAGACGATACTCCAGGCTCTATCATTATTTCTTCTTTTGACCCAGTCCGCCGACAAGTTGCTAGAGTTGCCTTAGAGAATTTAATTCTCGACGGCCGAATTCAGCCAGCCAAAATCGAAGAAGTTGTCGAAAAAGCTAAAGAGGAAATAAATAAAATTATTAAAGAAAAAGGTGAACAAGCAGTTTATGAATGTGGCATCTTTAATTTTGATCCTCGAATTGTGGCTATCATCGGACGATTGTATTTCCGAACCAGTTATGGACAAAATGTTTTACAACACTCTATCGAGATGGCTCATATTGCTGGAATGTTGGCAGAAGAATTGGGTGCCGATGTTGCTATCGCTAAAGCTGGAGCCCTCGTACATGATATCGGAAAAGCTCTCGACCACGAAGTGCAAGGAACACACGTTGAAATCGGAATGAGAATTTTACAAAAATTTGGAGCTGATGAACGCGTAATTACGGCAATGAAAAGTCACCATGGAGATCATCCTTATGAAACACTTGAATCTATCATTGTACAAACAGCCGATGCTATCTCTGGTGGTCGCCCTGGAGCAAGACGAGATTCCGTAGAGAATTATTTAAAGAGACTTCAAGAATTAGAAGCACTGGCAAACACCTTTCCAACTGTCGAGAAGTCGTATGTTCTCCAAGCTGGGCGTGAAATCCGCATCTTTGTCACTCCAGAAAAAATTTCTGACGTTGAAGCCAAGATTCTAGCTCGTGATGTAGCCATAAAAATCGAACAAGAACTGAAATACCCAGGCGAAATAAAGGTCACAGTCATTCGAGAAACAAGAATAATTGAATACGCAAGGTAGAAATCAAAGCCTGCCCCGTACGAAGTCTACTTTCGTTCGGGGTTACCGTAATCCGTGAAACTAGAATTATCGAATATGCGAGGTAATTTTAATAAATTTACAAAATTAGAAATCGCTTGCTCTTAAAAAACCCTTGTTATATAATGATAAGGTAGTGATCTTTAAGTCGGTCGATATGAATCCCGTACGAAATCGCGAACGCGAATCATATGGGAGTCAGTATTATTATTTTATATAAAAAATAGAAGTGTTAATTTATTGTTTTTATCAATAAGTTCGCGTTCTATTTCGTATCGGGATGAATAAACAAGCAATTGTTGAAATGGTGCACGGAAAACTCGGTGGTACAAAAGTACAAGCTGAGGAAATCGTAGACAGTATCTTTGATACTATCATCGCAACCATGAAAAAAGGTGGTGAAGTTTCAGTCGCTGGCTTCGGAATCTTTTCCGTAAAAGGCCGTGCAGCTAGAATGGCTCGTAATCCAAAAACTGGAGAACAAGTCAAAGTAGCTGCTAAGAAGGTTCCAAAATTCAGAGCTGCAAAAGCTTTGAAGGATGCTGTAGAATAAAAATTCTTCTCGCGCGAGGAGAATCTAAAAAGCACCCCACTCGGGGTGCTTTTTGTTTTGTAAATTATTTTTTCATTTTGAGTTTTCTTATTCCTGTATATTCAGCCAAAATAGGTAAATCAATCCAAAATATCAACTCACGATATGCTTCTGACATTCTAGAGGCAAGATCTTCCATTGTATCGTCATCCACATTTTTTATATCAAATCCAGCATCCTCTAAATCATATCGACTAACACTTGTTATAGGAAATTCTTGAAATAATTTTTCTTCTTTAATTTTAGTATTTTTTATAACCATTATATATTAAAACTATATGGCAAAGATTTTATATAATCTCTCATAAAATTCCAATCTGGATTATCATTTTTAGATGGAAGCTTAATACTTCTTTGTTTTAATCTTGATTGACTAGCTTTTCTTCCATAATTATATCTATATTGTTCTTTGTTTAAAACAGTAGTTAAAAATAAACCAGTATATTTATCCATTTCAAATTTTGGTATAAGTTTTTCAACATGATCACTAGCCGAAAAATCAAAAGATTGATAAGAACAATAGCCTGCAACAGCACTATCTACTACTAAAACATTCCCTTTCTCTGTATGGTAATCATAGAATCCTTCCACTCCGTTATTTGTTGCTTGAGTTGTAATAAATGGATATTTTCCATCTCCATATTCTTCAAGTTCTAATAAGGGTGTTGTTTTACTACCAGTTATCTCAAATAAATCTTCTAAACTAAATTTTTTCCAATTTTCTTTATTTAATTTAAAATCTGCTTTTAATAAAGGTTCTTCATTTAAAGAATTAACTTTCTTAAAACTTAAATTTTGCCACTCAACTGGAATTGCTTCTGGAATTAAAATATCTTTTAGGGTTTTATTTGCTTGTCTTCCATAATTATAACGATACTTATTTTTACGAATACAGTAACAATAAAAAATCATTTCAATTTCAGATAATTGTTTTTTGGGTATTAAAATATAAATATCTCTTCCACTATAATATGGTTCTTGTTGAAAAAATGTTGCTAAAACAGATCCACCACCTGCAACTGAAATAGTATTAGCTGGATTTGACTCAACATCGTCCATTTTTTGTACATAAGCAGATACGCCGTTATTTTTATCTGTTCTAGAAACAAAGTTAATAGAGTTCTTATTTTGCTTGTTACATTCTTCTATATTAACCAATTCCAAATTTACACCATATTTAACTTCAAATATATCGCTAATTTTTACTAATTTCATAAATATAATTCTTTAAAGTAAACAAAGTCTTTAATAGATTTAACAAAATCATCCTTTGATAAATTTGAATAATCCGTTTCCATATAAGCTTCAGCACACCATTCATCATCAGCAGAAACAACTTTTGTAACACTGAAACCAGCTTTTTCTTCCTTGTTCATATAAGTAGTTATCCAATTTTCTTTTATTTCTTTTTCAAATTTATGATATAAGTCAACTCTTCCTTTTGTTTTTCTTTTTACAAAACCATCATTTTTATAATAACCAAAATAAACTTTTTTATTTTTAGGATGAGGTCTTTTGGCTGTAAATACCATAATACAAGAAACAACATTTACCTTAGAATTAAAAAATAATTCATCAGGCATAGAAAAAACTGCCTCAAGAGTGTGCTGTTCTAACACTTTCTTTTTATATTCATAAACTTTCCCAGTCTGAGCTAAAGCAGATTGCATGGGAATAATAGCTACACACTTACCTCCTTGTTCTAAGCAATCTAAATTATTTAATATAAATTCATATTCATCTATATCATTTTTTTTATCTGACTTGTAGGGTGGATTTAGAAGTCCAACAGTAGGTTTAAATTTCTTAACTTCTTCAAGAATACTCTCTTCAAAACAACTTCCATTCAAAATATTACTTTTACCATCTTGGTGTATAAACATATTTGAACAAGCTAACGCAAATATATGAGCTTGGTATTCAACCCCTATTAATTGATTTTTCTTGATATTTTTTATTTTTTCTTGATCTCCCTTTGCGCCTTTTATCATAAGATTCATAGCACTTACCAAAAACCCACCTGTACCAGTACAATTATCATAAACCGTACTATCTTTATTAACCTCTGCTACCTCCGACATAAATTCTGTGATGTGTGGAGGTGTTAAGACTATTCCTAATCCCTTATCGCTATTAGCGTATCTTAAAAATTCAATGTAAAGTTGTCCAAGAACATCGAAGTATTCGTGAGTTTTTATAAAGTCTTTAATATTTTCGTTTATATCAGAAATAATATCACGCAAAACATTAACTTTTTTTGATAAAGAAGTATCAGTTTTTATAAACGCAAAACGACTAGTTAAAATTGAAAGTTTTTCATCTCCAATGTTTCCATTTTGAAACTCATTTTTAACTGTTGTAACTAAATATTCTGCTAGTTGCTTAGGCTCTGAATAATCCTTATAAGATATAGAAAAAGCCTTATTTTCAAGTGCAATTAAAATACAACTTATAAGTAAACCCCTATCACTCTCGACTATTTTTTGTCCATGCAACTTATCATTTAAATCTTTAGAAAAAGTTAAAAGTTTTTCATAGTCTTGTCTAAATTTTTCCGGACTTTTAATATAACCATTAAGATAATCATCTGCTGACAACAATTTATCACTAAATATTTCTGTTGCTTTTTTGTCTCCTTTTACTTGTAAAAAATGAGAAACTTTTTTGTTTGTATTTATTTCTCCGCTGACAGCAATAGACAAAACATCAAAATCTTTTGAGAGATAAGAACTATACAGCAAAACGCCATCTACAGAAAAATCTTTATATTTATCTCTATTTATACTTTCATGCTTACTTATATCTGCCTTACATTCAATAACAATTAAAAAATCTGGATTATTTTTATATTGGATAATAAATTCAGGGAAACCTACACCTAGTCCATTCTTAGAGGCAGTTGCTAGAAGTTTTTTTATCTTTGGATTATCTGAAGATTGTTCTTCTAATATAATCTCATTAGAAAAATTTTCAAAATGTTTTCTAACAATTGATTCTGTTTTACGCTCATTTTTACTCATAGATATATTATACCAAATTTAATGATAAAAGTTTTAATACTTCCGTATAACTGCTTTCAATTTCGCGATGACATTCAAGCTGTGTTTTGGATAAATAGGTTTAAAATTTTTGTTAGCTGGCTCAAGCCAAATTTTGTTTCCGTCTCGACGAAAATATTTCATAGTGAATTCCCCGTCGACTTCAGCAATGACAATCTCCCTATCTCGAGCATAATTACATTTTTCAACTAAAACATGGTCGCCCTTTTCTATATGTGCATCAATCATAGAATCACCATCAACTTCGAGCATATAGGTGAGTTCTTTTTTATCGATTAAAAAATTATCCAGAGATAATGTTTCCGTAAAATTGACTTCCGCTTCAGCCGGGATACCAGCCTTTACTAAACCAAGCATTGGAATTTCACCAAAAGATTCTGCTGGGATTAATCGCCCCAAATGATCTTTAGCCACGAGACCTGCCTCGACTAATTTACTAACAATCTTGGCAACTGCATTTTTAGATTTGAAATTGAAAATCTGCATCATTTCAGAATATGTCGGCATTCGGTTATTTTTTGTGTAAAAAGATTCTAATTTTGTTTGATAAATATTTTTCATTTTTTCTTTTTAAAAATTTAAAAGGAAAACCGTTCAAAGCGAGGAAATATGCGTCTGAAAAAATTCTGTCTATTTTGAAAACGAATCTTTTTCAAAAGTAATCTGTGATCTCGAGCTTCTCTTTTATATTCTTCACCTCGAAGAATTTTCAAATCAATTTGTTTATTGATTCTTTGAATCTCTTTTTCGATACTTTTTAAATATTGTTTTTGTGACATTGATTCTGCGGAATCACGTCGCACGAGTCGATTAGGTGCGACGCAATCTTGTTAAATTTATAATTGGCGACTTATATAGTATAAGTGAACGAGCGTTCACCGTCAAGCAAAACTGTGGATAACTTCAAAACATTACATTACCTTGACATATTTATACTTTCCTGATAAAATGCAACAAATGATTAGTGACTACAGCCACCCCCGAAACCGAACACTAACTAGCTAATAATCTTTCTCTAATAATACCACATTTCAGTGGATTTTTTTGTTTCAAAATCTCTTTCTTAAATGCTTCTTCTGGTGTTTGATAGTTTAAACATTTCATAAAT
>CAISUD010000021.1 GCA_903888625.1 uncultured bacterium | reverse complement strand
GAGTATTAGATGCGTTACAAGAATTTAATGAACCATATACTGGATGGAATTATGAAGAACAAAAAAACTTATATTAAAAAAAGATAATAAGTCTGAGGAAAAAGATGGTATTAAGATAAAAGAAATTAGAGTTCCAGGTAAAGATGGGTTACATCATGGTGACGATATTATAATAAAACCACTTGAAAAGCAGGCAGAAGAACCAAGGGAAGAAAAATTAAATCCTGAAAATTTTCTAAAAATTTAGTTTTTATTTAAGTCTTTTTGTTGTATAATTAAATAATGAACTGGGCGACGAGGAGAAAACTTTTATATTTGGCAATTGTAGTTGTCTTTTTGGGGTTGTTTGGTTTTTTGATAATTTACCCTCATTTTAATAAAGCTCCACTTTGCACTGACGGCAAACAAAATGGCACAGAAACTGGTATCGATTGCGGAGGGTCCTGTCCTGTTGCTTGTACAACAGAAGTCAGCCAAATTTCAATTGATTGGGCTCGGACTTTTGAAGTGGTGCCAGGTCGCTACAACGCTGTTGCTTATTTAGAAAATCACAACAAAGACACGGCAGTTTTGAAAATAAATTATCGTTTTCGTTTTGCCGATAAAAATAATATTTATATTGGTCAGAGAGAAGGTTCGACATACGTGCCACCTTCGGGCAATTTTGCTGTTTTTGAACCAGCAATAGATGTCGGAAATTCTGTGCCAGTGTATACCACATTCCAATTTACTTCTACGCCAGTTTGGTTAGAAGTTTCACAAGATAAAATTGATCAATTAAAAGTTTTAATTTCAAAAATTATTTTAGAAAATACTGATACTGCCCCAGCGATGTCCGCTACCATTACTAACACTTCACTTTTCCAAATTCCCGATGTAAATGTTATTGCTATTTTATATGACGCCAGTGGTAACGTCGTTTCAGCAAGCGAAACTTATTTAGATAATCTGGCGGGGCAAGAAAGTACCTCGATTTATTTCACTTGGATGGAACCTTTTCCAAGCAAGGTAGTTTCTGAAGAAATTATTCCAATTTTTAATATTTTCTCCGCAAAGTTGTAAGATGGCAGAAAAAGCTCTAAAAAGAATAGACCCCGTACGAAATTTTATAAAATTAATGTATTGGTTCAATGTATAAAAGAAACTTTTTTAGCAAGATTTCGTTCGGGGTAGATTGGTTGTTAGTCTTTTTTATCGTACCGTTAACTTTGGCAGGACTTATCACAATGAAATCTTTTTCTCCGACCGAAGGGGCAGGGGATTTTTTTAGTAAACAAATTATTTGGCTCTTAATATCTTTTGCAGTTTTTTTTGTTTTTTCTTTTATCGATTTTCGTTTTTTAAAACGGACTGATGTGCTCGTTTTTTTATTTTTATTTTTTTCTGGAATTTTATTATTACTTTTTATTGTCGGTCATATTTCCAATGGTGCCAAGAGTTGGTTTAGTTTAGGATTTTTTTCTTTTCAGCCTGTCGATATGATGAAGCTAGTTTTAGTATTAATTTTAGCTAAATATTTTTTTCGTCGCCATGTGGAAATTAGAAACATTAAACATATTTTTATTTCTGGATTTTATGCCCTCGTACCTTTTATTTTGGTTTTCTTACAACCAGATTTTGGTTCAGCCATGATTATCTTTTTTATTTGGTTTGGCATGGCTCTTATTTCTGGAATTTCTAAAAGGCATTTATTGTTGATTGTGGTTACGGGGACGGTAATTTTTTCACTACTCTGGGTTTTTGCTTTTGCTCCTTATCAGAAAGATAGAATTAAAAATTTTCTTAACCCTGCTTTTAGCGTGCATGGCTCTGGTTATAATACTATTCAAGCTACAATCGCAGTTGGTTCAGGAGAAATTATTGGCAAAGGTCTTGGTTTTGGGACTCAATCTCGTTTGAATTTTTTGCCAGAATATCAGACAGACTTTATCTTTGCAGCTTTTGCTGAAGAATGGGGGTTCATTGGAACCTTACTCATCTTTTTGCTTTTTGGTCTCGTGATTTGGCGGATTCTACAGTCGGCTTCTTTTGGTTTATCAAATTTTGAAACGCTTTTTGCTATTGGGCTTGCCATCTTTTTCATGAGTCACATATTGATAAATGTTGGAATGAATTTAGGAATTTTGCCGGTCGCAGGAATTCCACTTCCTTTTATGAGTTATGGAGGTTCACATTTATTAACCGAATTTATGGGCTTGGGAATTTTGATGAGTATGCGTCGTTACTCTAGATCAGCCCACAGAGATGACATTAAAAATGAATTTTTAGGAATGTAACCTCACCCCTGACCCCTCTCCTGGAAGGAGAGGGGAAAAATACGAACCCCCTCTCCAGTACTCTGGAGAGGGGGCAGGGGGTGAGGTATGTTATACTAAAACTATGAACCAGAAAATCTTTTTTTTCTTTTATAACTTTGCGCACCAATCTGTTTTTGGTGATAAAATTATTGTTTTTTTTGCTCAGACTTTTCCATATCTTGTGATACTATTTGCTGGTATTTTTTTACTTTTTCACCACGATATTTTAAATTTTAAAAAAGAGTCTATTAAACAAAAATTTTTAGCTTTCAAAAATAAATGGCCAGAAATTGTGCTAGTATTTTTCTCTGGAATTTTTGCTTGGGGAATAGCTACTTTATTAAAAGTAATACTTAAAACTCCAAGACCGGCTGTAGTTTTTCCACAAATAAGTTCTCTTTTGGAAAAGACTGATTTTTCTTTTCCATCGGGGCATGCGACTTTTTTTATGGCACTTGCTGTGGCAATATTTTTTAGTCATAAAAAAGCCGGATACTATTTTATATTTTTTGCAATCATAATTGGGCTAGCTCGAATTACTGCCGGTGTGCATTTCCCAATAGATATTTTAGGTGGGTTTATTTTAGGTGCCTTGATAGCGTATCTAGTAAAAATTTCTTACCAAAGATTTCATAAATACAACCTCTCCTAACCTCCCCTTGTCAGGGGAGGAAAACTGCTAACTAAATTTGAGGTGCCGGAAAGTCCCCCTGACAAGGGGGATTTAGGGGGTTGTGTTTTTTATTTTATTTCAAAACTTGCCTTGACGGTTACCATTATTTCTTTATTGATACTAGATGTATCGTAGGTGCCATAATCGCTAACTTCGGCAGAATTTGGTGCCATTACTTGGACAACTCCACTTGAAGCAGATTGTAGGTTGCCGATTTTTTTACCGCCGGCTGTGGCTAATTGTTCCGCTCTAGCTTTCGCATCCGCAACCGCATTTGCCAGAAGGGCAACTCTAGCATCAGGCAATTTTGAATAATAATATTCTAAAGAAGTAGTGGCAAAAATTACACTTTGATTTTCAATGAGGGAGCTAGTATTTTTTGATAAGTCAGCAATTTTTTGGACATTAGTAGATTGGACAGTAATGGTTTGAACCAAGTCGTATTTTTTTTCTGCACTTTGATTTTGATCGTAAACTTCATTCATGAGAATAGGGGAGATATTAACGGAATCATCAGTGATGCCATTGGTTGCTAGAAAACTTTTTACGGCTTTCAAATCTGTATCCATTTTGGTATAACCGTCTTTAATAGTAGAAGTTGTTACTCGACGAGTAATTGTTGAAGTCCACTTCACACTATCTGAAACGACAGATTCTTTCGCTGAGCCAGTAGTAGTAAGATAATTTGTCGAGCGGATTTTATAAAAGGCATAAGCTCCGACCCCGGTACTGATAATTAATGATAAACCTAATATTAAACCAAAAAACACGTATTTTTTATTGTTTTCCATAAGTCTATTATATACCTATAAAAGTGATTTGCATATTTTTTAAAAAAGTATAGAATAAAGGAATAAATTTATGTGGAACCCCGAACGAAAGCAAAGCTTCATACGGGGCGAGAAATAGGATATATATGATTAAAAATAGAATTCTTGCAGTATTAATATTGTTATTGGGCGTAGGGGTCGCTTTTTTTGTTTTCAAGACCGAGCCAAAATTAAACAAAAATTTTGAAAATCAAAGTTCATTTTTTAAACATAATCCTTTCCGTTTAGGTTTGGATCTTTCTGGAGGCACTCATTTGATTTATAAAGCTGATGTATCCCAAATTCCAGCTGGTCAAGTTTCAGATTCAATGAATGCGCTACGAGATGTTATTGAACGCCGAGTGAATTTATTCGGAGTTTCTGAGCCAGTTGTCCAAGTTCAAGAAGGAGGTTTTGGTTCAGGCGGAGAAGAAAAATTAATTGTAGATTTACCCGGAGTAACCGATGTTTCGAAAGCTGTGGCTATGATCGGTCAAACTCCACTTTTGGAATTTAAAACAGAGTCATCCGCAACTAGTACTCCACAAACGGCAACTGTTGGTGCTGATGGTAAAGTTACATTAAATGCAGATATGGGGCCACAATATGTTACGACTCAATTGACGGGCAGATATTTAAAGAAAGCAACCTTGGTATTTGATCCAAATACTCGAGAACCGACGGTTAGTTTGCAATTTGATGATACCGGTACAGCCCTTTTTGATCAAATCACGAAAGACAATGTCGGTAAGATCGTCGCAATTTATTTAGACGGTGCACCGATTTCAACTCCGGTAGTTCGAGAAGAAATTCCAAATGGTCAAGCTATAATTTCTGGTAGTTTTACTCCAACTGAAGCCAAACAATTAGTTGGCCGGTTGAATTCTGGAGCACTACCAGTACCTATCACTTTACTTTCTACTCAAACCATTGGAGCAACACTAGGTGACAACGCTGTTAATTCTGGTGTTAAAGCTTCAATTATTGGATTTTTAATTATCGCTCTTTTCTTAATTCTTTGGTATCGTTTACCAGGTTTAATTGCAGTCCTGGCTCTTGGTATCTATATTTCAATAATTTTAGCTTTATTTAAATTGTTGCCAGTAACTTTGACCGCAGCTGGTATTGCCGGTTTCATTATCTCGATTGGGATAGCCGTCGATGCGAACGTGCTTATTTTCGAACGAGTTAAAGAAGAAATGCGCTCAGGTAGAACAGTGCTTGATGCCGTTTCGACTGGTTTCTCGCGTGCTTGGTTTTCAATTCGTGATTCAAATATTTCAAGTATCATTACTGCCATTATTCTTTTCTGGTTTGGTACCTCCCTTATTCAAGGTTTTGCTTTGACCCTCGGAATGGGAGTTTTGGTATCGATGTTGTCGGCTATTACCATTACCAGAATTTTCCTTTCCAGTATTAATTTCTTGGGAGAAAGTAAAATTGTTAGATTTTTATTTAGTTCAGGTATTTCGAAGTAATTTATAATTCGTAATTGAAAATTTTTAATTAAATCAAATGTTTATCATAAAACACAAAAAAATATTTATCGGAATCTCGCTTGGACTCGTAGTTTTGTCTATTATTTCACTATTTGTTTTTGGTTTAAAAGTTGGAATTGATTTTAAAGGTGGTGCTTTGACCGAAGTTGATTATACAGGAGTCAGACCCGATCAAGTTTCACTAGACACAACCTTAAACACACTAGGGTTGGGTGCAATTTCTCTTCAACCAACTGGCGCAAATGGTTTTATTATAAAATCTCGTGATCTTACCGACACAGAACATACTTTAATTTTACAAACTCTATCTAGTAATGGACAAAATCCTTTACAAGAAAAAAGTTTCAATTCGATTGGTCCTTCAGTAGGAAAAGAATTGACCAGTAAAGCCATTCTAGCTATCATCTTGGTTTCTTTGGCAATTATTTGTTTCATTGCTTTTGCTTTTCGAAAAGTTTCTAAACCTGTTTCATCTTGGAAATATGGAATTATTGCTGTGCTTACACTACTGCACGATGTTGCTATCCCAGTTGGAGTTTTTACTTTGCTTTCGCATTTTAAAGGGGTAGAGGTAGATACACTCTTTGTGGTGGCTGTACTTACAATTCTTGGTCTTTCTGTTTCTGATACAATTGTTATCTTTGATCGAATTCGAGAAAATATCCGAAATAGAACTGAAGCAACTTTTGCTGAAACCGTCGGTAAAAGTTTGAAACAATCATATGTTCGTTCTATCTGTACTTCGCTTACTGTCATCTTGGTTTTGCTTTCGTTATTTTTCTTCGGTCCAGTTTCGACTAAATATTTTGCTTTGATGCTGACCGCTGGAATGTTCTTTGGAACTTATTCCTCAATTTTCTTGGCTTCACCACTCCTTGTCCTCGTAGAAGAATGGCAAGTTAAAAAACAAAACAAAAAGAAGAAATAGTAATTTATTATTAATAATTGCTAGTGCAATTACGCCTAGCACCTAATAGCTAATTTTATGAAATATATTTATATTGTTTTAGGGGTAATAGTTTTGTGGGTGATTTATGCATTTAATCATTTTGTGTCTTTTCGAAACCGAGCCAAAGAGGCTTGGGCCGATATTGAAGTTCAATTGAAAAGGAGATATGATTTGATTCCAAATTTAGTAAATACTGTTAAGGGTTATGCTTCACATGAATCGAGTGCTTTTGAGAATGTCACGAAAGCTCGTAGTGCTGCAATGGGAGCAAGCAATAATCTCGCTGATAAAGGCCAAGCAGAAAATATGTTGGCCGGAGCGTTGAAGTCTGTTTTTGCAATTGCTGAAGCTTATCCTGAATTAAAAGCCAATCAAAATTTCTTGGCTTTACAATCGGAACTTTCAGATACCGAAAACAAAATCCAAGCAGCTCGCAGGTTTTATAATGCGAATGTTCGAGATATGAATATTGCGATTGAAAAATTTCCAGGCAATATCATCGCCGGAATATTCAAATTTAGTAAGATGGAATTCTTTGACTTGG
The DNA here is from genome assembly GCA_903888625.1 of uncultured bacterium. Taxonomy (GTDB): domain Bacteria; phylum Patescibacteriota; class Minisyncoccia; order Phycocordibacterales; family UBA9973; genus UBA9973. Next base: position 12,023 of record CAISUD010000021.1, on the reverse strand, counting down.
GGGACAATGATGTAGCTCAAAATCCGGTAGAAGTTAAATTCTAATATAATAAATTTATGGAAAACAAAAAATCAAAAATGACCACTATCTTAATAATCGTTGTTGTAATTCTTTTGACTGTTTTTCTTTGGATGTTGGGTAATAGAAAAGTGCAAAAAATTTCTAATCCAACCCAAGTTGGGACAGTAGTAAAACAGTAAGATTTCAAGTAAAAAATACCCAAAAAAGCTAGCTTGTTGACACTCATTATTATATAATAAATAGGTAATCTTTTTGGAATAAAAAGATTGTTAATGGTGAGAATTTTTTTACAAAAAATAAATAATTTTAGGTTTTTAAATAGGAAATTAATTGCCCTCGGTTTTTTTATTGTCGTTTTTTTTGGAATTTCTTTTTTTAATATTGCTTATGCAGATTGGAATGGTCAGCGATTTCTTCCTGGAACGGTAGATAATCCAGATTGTTTACCATCAGACAATAATTGTGATGTGATCGCACCAATTACTTCAGAAACTGAACCAGCTTTTACTAGTTCACCAGCATTTAGTATTACGGGAATAAATATTTCAACTTGGAATGCAAAACAAGAAGCTTTAGTTTCAGGCACAAATATTAAAACAATAAATTCAATTTCACTTTTGGGCAGTGGAGATATTGTAATTCCAGCTGGAGCAACTGGTCCACAAGGTCCACAAGGGGAACAGGGTCCGCAGGGTATTCAGGGTTTGACTGGTGATATAGGTCCAATGGGTCCACAAGGCTTACAAGGAATTCAAGGAGTACAAGGAGAGATAGGCTTGACTGGAGCTACGGGGGCAGTTGGTCCACAAGGATTGCAAGGGATACAAGGAGAAACTGGGCTTACTGGTCCACAAGGTCCAATAGGTTTGACAGGTGCTACTGGAGCACAAGGTATTCAAGGTATTCAGGGGGTGCAAGGAGTACAGGGTCCAGTTGGTCCAGACAATATCACTACTTCAACTGCGACTAATGGCACTGGAATTTTAAAAGGTGATGGTTCAACAATTTCTTTTCTAAATGGAACCTCTGCACAATTTATTAAAGCCGATGGAAGTTTAGATTCTACAGCTTATGTTTCAGGCACACCATGGACTTCTGTTGGATATTGGTATTCAAGTAGTCATCCAACTACAACAACAGATTATGGATTGCCAGCTTATCCAACAACTCTTCCAGCTAGTGATGTATATGCTTGGGCAAAATCTGCTACTAAGCCTAGTTATACATATACAGAAGTCGGAGCTCAGCAAGCAGGAACTTATTCGACAGACATTCATTCAAATATAACTGCATTAAATGCAGTCTCGGGAACAAACACAGGAGACAATTCTGTAAACTCATTATATAGTGGTTTGGCTAGTTCGAAACAAGATGCATTGAATGGCATAGGTTTAGTTCGAATGAATGGAACAAGTGTTTCTTATGATAATACGGCGTATCTTACTTCCGCTGGCACAACAGCTGGAACTTACAACAATGTGACAGTTGGAACAAATGGATTAGTTACTGGTGGTTCAAATGTTGCATATTTGACTTCAACGTTAGCTAGCCAACTAACTTGGAATTATGATGGAGATCAGCAATTGATGGGCAACACTGATGCTTCTAAATTTCATATTGGAAGTTATGCAATAAATTCAGGCACTCTTGCTGGATTAATAAATACTGGGCATAGCGAGTCTGGTGATTTTTCTCATTACTATTTTACACACAATGTCGCTACACCAAGCAATGGAGTATTTACAACAACAGATGACCATACCGCAACTTCGTATATTATGTCGATGTCGGATGTTGGATATTTTGATGTGTTCCAAGCTCCAGCTACAAATAATTCAGGTGCACCAGTATTTGCAACAACGCCGACATTTAGTTTGAATATGATAACAGGTGATGTGAATGCACATAAATTTATAACTTCTGGAGGAACTTCTGCAATGTTTGTTAAAGGTGATGGTTCTTTAGACTCGTCTGTTTATTTAACTTTGGCTACAAATAATTTAATCACTGGACTTGCGGGTGGCCAGACGGTTATTGGTGGAATAAATTCTGGAGATAATTTAACTTTGTCTTCTACTTCAAATGCCACTAAAGGAAAAATATTATTTGGAACTTCTGCTTATGACGAAGTGAATAATCGATTGGGGATTGGGACGACGACACCAATTGCACCTTTGCAAGTAAATAAAAATAACATTACTAATGTTTCTACAATGGGACTATTAATGTCAAATAATACACTTTCAACAGCTAGTGCAACTTTACAATATTCTCCATCTCAAATTTTTACAGCACACGGATGGAATACAACTGCTTCAGGTTCAGACCATTCAATCAATTTTAAACAAGAAGTCAGACCAGTATCAGGTGCTACAGTTACTGGAAATATATATTGGTCGGCTGATGATAATGGTGGAGGCTACTCAGATATTATGAATGTGGACAGGTATGGTAATTTTTCTACTATCAATAGAATACAGAGTGTTATTGGCAGCATGGCAACAACTTCAACAGATGGTCTTGTCGCAACTGGTTCATATGCCGCAACACTTTCATCGCCGTTGCGGTATTCTCCAAGAATAAGATTGACTGGATATGCGTGGAATACCACTGCTACTGCAGCTTCAAATACAATTAACTTCGAACAAGAAGTTCGACCTATATCTGGAACAACTACTGATGGGAATATGGTTTGGGCATACGACAATAATGGTGGCGGATATACTGATCTTTTGTCTATTCGTGGATCAACTGGTCTCGCAACCTTTACTGGAGGTATTACCATAGGAAGTGCTTTCACTGAAAATCGTGCAGGAGGATTAACAACTTCCTATGACGGATTACTTTTGAATGAATCAACAGCCTCAGATAGTACAAATAAGGTAAGGTATTCACCAGCGATTCATCTTGTTGGTCACGCATGGAATACAACCTCTTCTGGGTCAGATAATACGATTAATTTTAAACAAGAAGTAAGACCAACATCAGGAACAACAACGGGCGGTAATTATGTTTGGGCATTTGATAATAGCGGTGGTGGATACAGTGATTTGATGACATTAACAAATGCTGGGAAATTGGGTATTGGAGCTTCGCCAACAAATGTTTTGAGTGTGGTTGGAGCAGCAGGTGATACTACAGTTATGAATATTTCTACTACTAGCGGTAATACTTGTAGCTTTAATACTGGTGTAAATCCTGGTGCTTGGTCTTGTACTTCTGATGCTCGTTTAAAAAATAGTATTACTTCAATAGACAGTGAAAGTGCCTTGATTGAAATCAATAAACTTAATCCAGTAATGTTTCATTACAATTGGCAACAATCTACTGATCCATTAATTCCAGGATTTATTGCTCAAGAATTTGAAACAGTTTTCCCAAATATGGTTTCTACTGATCCTGTCACAGGCTACAAATCTCTTTCTTATACTCCACTTATTCCTTATGTTGTGAAATCAATTCAAGAAATTAATTTAAAAATTGTTGATATCAATGATTTAACAAAACAAAATGATTGGCGAGATAGTTTAGTCGCTTGGTTTTCAAATGCGGAAAATCATATCACTCGAATTTTCACTGGAGAAGTTTGTTTGACTGATCCCGGACAAGACCCAGTTTGTATTAATCGCACCGAATTGCAATCTTTGAAAAATTTATTGAATCAACCTACAGGAAACCCTTCTCCTTTACAAGGAGAGGGGGCAGGGGGTGAGGTGAATTTGGATTTAACTTCAGATACTTCTACCACTACAACTACAGATGCAAATAACATAGTCACAAATGAAAATCCTTCAACACAAACAACTGATACTCCTTCTCCAGAAAGTAATTCTGTTACCAGTGACTCTTCAAATTCAATTGATAACCAAACAGTCAATCAATAAAATATTATGAGCAACTTTAGTAAAAAATATTTTTTCATTTTAATAACAATACTATTTTTTTCAGCTTTTTTTGTTTCAGCTTCAAATATTAATGGTACAGTTTCACCTAGTCCAAAATGGGCATTTGGCGATAAACTTGGTTGGATAAATTTTGCTTGTACAAATTGTAACGTGCATGTGACAGACACAAAAATTACTGGCTATGCTTGGAGTAAAGAATACGGTTGGATAAATTTATCACCAACAAACAATATTGGAGTCATTAATAACTGTGCTGGAGTTTTGGGTGGTTATGCTTGGTCAAAATCTTTAGGCTGGCTGAATTTCTCTGGTGCTTCGATTAATCCAAATGGAAATTTTTGGGGAGAGACATATGGTGGAGCCGATAAAGCAGGTAAAATTAATTTTAGTTGTGACCATTGTGGAGTTGCGACCGATTGGCAACAATGCGCTTTGCGGGAATCTCCTGCTCAAGTAGTGATAAATAGCATTACTAATAATATTATTCCAAATATTTCTGCTAATATTACTATCACTAACGAAGGTAATATTGACACTGAATATCAATATGAATGGTGTGTTGTTTCTGATATTACAAATTCATGTGGTGGAGGTGATGATATTTTTTATGGTTCCGGCGCAAAAGATATTTTGCCTGGTGTAAGTTGGATTACTGAAAAAAGTGCTGTTGTGCCAAATACCGGAACTTATTATTTTAAAGTAGTTGCTCATTATGGTGTGTTACATTATTCTGTTGCCTCAATGCAATTTTCTGCTACTACAAGTGGTGGCGGTGGTGGTGGAGGTGGTGGCGGGGGAGGAGGAGGTAACCCACCTCCAACGATTGATCTATGTCCAAACATTGCCGGAGATCAAGCTACTATCCCAACTGGTTATGTTTTAACGAATGGACAATGTGTGCCGAATAATTTGCCAAATGTTTCAGGGTTTGATACAGCAGATTTAAACCGAGACCACAAAGTAGACTCGATAGATTTTTCAATTTTGCTTTTCTATTGGAAAAAGAATCCACCATTTAATAATCAATATGTAGATATTAATAAAGACGGGAAAGTCAATTCCGTTGATTTTTCAATAATGCTCTCACAATGGGGTAGAAAAACTTTATGATGAAAGGTAACAACAACAAAAGAAATATTATTTCTAAAAACACACATAATTTTCTACTGAAAATTTGCTATGCTCGGCTCGACAGCCTGCGCAATGTTTTTATAAACAATATTTCTTTTGTTGTTGTTGTAATTATGATATCTTTTTTCTGTTTTGCTTCAGTTTCGAAAGCGTCCACGGAAATTTATTTTCAAAATGATACAAAAGAAATTACCCAAGGAGATAGTTTTGGAGTTTTTTTGAAAGCATCATCTGATAAATCAATAAATGTGGTAGATGGAACAGTCTTGTATGATAAAGATAAATTACAAATCAAAGAAATTAAAAAAGATAATTCTATTTTGAGCCTTTGGACCAAAGAGCCAATTTTCGATAATAAAATTGGTGAGCTTTCTTTTACTGGCGGAATGCCAGATGGTTTTGCTGGTAAAGATGGAGAGATTTTATCAATTACTTTTTTAGCAAAGAAAACGGGTACAACGACGATTGGTTTTCAAGATATTTTTTCAGTTTACGCTAATGATGGTTTAGGAACACAAATAAATCCATGGCTGAAGCCTTTATCTGTAAATATTAATAAAAATATCAAATTATTATTGATAAGATACATTTTGCTTCTTTTGGTACTTTTATTTGCTATAATTAAATTGTTTATTAAATTTAAAAAAAGAAAAAATAAAAATGAAAAATAAATTATATCTTTTAATTTTACTATTACCAATATTCTTTTTTGCTCACTTGGCACAGGCAGCCAGTATTTATACTGCTAGTAGTGCAAGTAATGTAAATGTTAATCAATCTTTTACTGTGACAATAAATACCAATACCGAAGGAGCTTATATCAACAATGCTGAAGGAATTGTCTCTTTTCCAAATGATCTATTGAGCGTATCTTCTATCAATAGTTCTGATTCTATTTTTTCAATGTGGGTAGAGCAACCAAAATTTTCAAATGTGGCTGGGACTATTACTTTTAATGGTGGAATTCCAACTCCTGGTTTTATTGGATCTAGAGGTAAAATTTTGAGTATTACTTTTCAAGCCAAAAAAGCTGGTACTGCTATTATTTCTTTTTCATCCGCAAATGTTTTTGCCAATGATGGAATGGGGACCGATATTACTTCAGGCAAAACAGGTAGTACCATAAACATTGGTAATGTTGTAGTGAAAACTCCACCACCAGTAAAGGTTGTTCCAAAAAAGAAAACAGAAAGTGATATTACTCCACCTACTAATTTGAAAGTTATACCGTTTATCACGGCAGATGATTTTGTTTCGCTCAAAATTTCAAGTGTTGATAAAGAAAGTGGTTTAGATAAATATCAAATTTCAATTGATGGTAAAGTTGTTTCAGAAGTCGAGGCAGATGTTAATCCAATAACCGTAATTTTGCCAGCTACGATTGCTGGCAGTCATGAGGTTAGCGTAATTGCTTATGATAATGCTGGCAATTTAACTGAAAAAATAGTACCGTTTCAGTTTCCAGAAATGAAAGCTCCAATAATTGTGGAATACCCAACTTCCATTAAAAAGGGTGAAGTTATAAAGATTTCTGGAACTTCTTACCCTGATACTAATGTTCGAATTTTTATGGATAATGGTGAAGCTTTGCCGAAAAGTTATTTAGTAAATACCGATGATGCTGGAAAATTTAGTTTTACAAGCGATTTTATAAATACTGTTGGTACATTATCATTTTGGGCAGACGCAGAAAGAGCCTCAAATGTGATCAGCCCAATTTCTGAGAAATATTTTGTGGTTGTTAACAATACTCCGTTTATTAACTTGAGTCTCTGGATGATTCATATTTTACTCATTTGTATTCCAATTTTATTATTACTTATTTTGATTTTCTATATTATTTATCACGCTTATCATAAATTAAGGAAAATGCGTCGCCGACTTTTGACGGACATGAAGCAAACAGAAGATGAGTCCCATAAAATTTTCGGTCTCTTGAATGAAGATGTAAAGCAAAGCATCAAAATATTTAAGAAAAAGGATATAAAAGAAAGATTGACTGCCGATGATAAAGAAACAGTGGATTCTTTGTCGAAAGATGTCGAAGAAGCTGAAGAATATTTCCAAAAAAGGTTTAAAAATATTCGAGAAAAAGACCTTTGATTTTTTCTATTTTAGTTTTATAATAGCATTCTATGGCAACATTATATACACAACAATCAAAGAATGTTTCTAGGACATGGCTTTTAATGGCTGTATTTTTGGTAGTGGTAATTGGAATTGGTTTTTTCTTTGCCCAGTATTATGGCAATCCAAATATTCTTTATTTTTTCGTCGCTTTTGCCCTCATCATGAATGTTACTAGTTATTGGTATTCAGACAAAATTGCTCTTTCAATGAATCATGCAAAGCAAATAGAAGAAAAAGATAATCAAGAACTTTGGCATATTGTCGAGAATCTTTCAATTACCGCTGGACTTCCAATGCCGAGACTTTATGTTATAGATGATCCAGCCCCAAATGCTTTTGCCACTGGGAGAAACAAAGAACATGCAGTGGTTTGTGTCACTTCTGGAATTTTGCAAATTTTAGATAAAAATGAATTGGAAGGGGTGATCGCTCATGAACTTTCGCATATTGGCAATCGAGATATTTTACTTTCTACGGTGGTGGTAGTGCTGGCTGGTTTTATTTCAATTGTTGCCAATATCTTTTTAAGATCAATGATTTTTGGTGGGGGTAGGAGAGATAATGAAAATGGCGGAGGCATAATGATGCTCGTTGGAATTATACTTTCGATTTTGGCACCGATTGTGGCAGTGCTTATCCAACTTGCAATTTCAAGAAAGCGAGAATTTTTAGCCGATACCGATGGAGCACTTTTGACTCGATATCCAGAAGGTTTAGCAAATGCCTTAATCAAAATAGACAAAGCTTCTCGACCGATGAAATATGCCAACGAAGCCACCGCGCATCTTTTTATAGCTAATCCATTTAGCACCAAAAGTAAAAAAATCTCCAATTTATTTAGCACCCATCCTCCTGTAGAGGAGAGGGTAAAAGCCCTTTTGAATAAATAAAATTTCAATTTTTTCTATATTTTGCTATACTTTGTATATGGAAATCAAGGATATTGAGAGGTTGGCGGAGTTGGCTAAAATTGAGCTTACTGACACAGAAAAAGAAAACCTTCTAAAAGATTTAGACGGTATTTTGGGTTATGTTAAGCAGATTGAATCAGTAGAAGTTAAAGACGTCCCCCCTACTTATATTAGCAAGAACGTTTGGCGAGAAGATATCGCTAGGCAAGACCTAGCGGAAAAAGAATTTTCATATGAAGAAATCATCAAACAATTTCCAGATGCACAGGACGGTTTTGTAAAAGTTAAAAAGATTTTATGATAGATATAAAAAATTTAACAATAAAAAAAGCTGGAGAGATGTTAAAAAATGGAGAAATTACTTCGGTGGATTTAGTCTCGGCATGCCTTTTAAACATTGAAGAAAAAAATAAAGAGCTTAATATTTTTTTGGAAGTTTTTTCTGATGTTTTAGATCAAGCAAAAAAAGCCGATGAAATGATAAAATCTGGGAGGGGAACAGCGTTAACTGGGATCCCGATTGCTACTAAAGATAATATTTTAATTAATGGTAGAAAAGTTTCCGCTGGTTCTAAAATGCTAGAAAATTACACAGCGACTTATGATGCATTTGTAATTGAAAAATTAAAAAAAGCCGGAGCCGTTTTGATTGGTAGGACAAATATGGATGAATTTGCCATGGGTTCTTCGACAGAAAATTCTGCTTATGGACCAGTGAAAAATCCAATAGATCCGACTCGAGTACCGGGTGGTTCCTCAGGTGGCTCAGCTGGGGCGGTGTCGGTTGGAATGGCACTAGGAGCACTTGGTTCTGATACTGGTGGCTCTATTCGCCAGCCAGCAAGTTTCTGCGGGCTTGTCGGGATGAAGCCAAGTTATGATGTGGTTTCTCGGAGTGGCGTGATGGCGATGGCATCTTCACTTGACCAGATAGGACCTTTTGCAAAAAATTCCGAAGATGCAAAAATTATTTTTGATTGCATTGTTGGGAAAGATGAAATGGATTCGACTTCAGTTCCACTGAGAGGCCTTGCCTCTCAGTTAGAGGCAAGGCCTCTCAGTGGAAAAATTATTGGTGTGCCACGAGAATGGTTAGCTGATGGAATAGACAAAGAAGTGTTACAAAATTTTGAAATAAGTTTAGAAAAATTAAAAAAAGTCGGATATGAAATAAAAGATATTTCACTTCCTTATTCAAAATATGCTCTCGCTGTTTATTATATTTTAATGCCAGCCGAAGTCTCAACGAATTTATCTCGCTTGGATGGTGTACGATATGGTTTACGAAAAGAAGGCGAGAATGTTTTTGATACTTACAGCAAAAGTCGTTCAGTTGGTTTTGGATCCGAGACTAGACGGAGAATAATTTTAGGTACATATGTCTTGTCTCATGGATATTATGATGCTTATTACAACAAAGCATGGAAGGTTCGTCGGGCAATTGCTAAAGAATATGAGGATATTTTTAAAACTGTAGATTTTGTGGCGACTCCGACTACCCCTACCACGGCCTTTAAATTTGGGGAAAAATCAGATCCACTGCAAATGTATTTGTGTGATATTTTCACGGTGCCAGCTAACATTGCAGGAGTTCCGGCTATTTCAATACCTTCAGGTGTATCAGAAGAAGGGTTGCCGACAGCTATCCAATTTACCGGGCCACTCTTTTCAGACGAATCTTTATTTGCAATTGAACAAGATTTGCGAGAGAATATATAATATAAATATATGGATGTATCACAATCATTAAATTTAAATACAGCTACCCAACATCCACTTTTTAATCCTACATATTTAAATTTGGGATATATTTTTAATAAAATTTTGCAGTTTTTCCAAATGATTTTTGGAACTGGTGGAAATGGTGGTGGTTCAAGTGGAGGCTCCGGAGGAGGTGGATCGGGGATTAGTTTTTTTATGTTTCTAGTTTTTGTTTTCGGCTTCTTTTTTATCGTAATGATTTGTTATTGTTTTATTAGAATTCTTGAAATTAGAAAAAAAGAAAAAGCATATTTGGAATTTGAAATTGAAGAATATGCCCATCATCAAAAAGAAAAAGAAAAGGCTAACAAAAGTGCTGGAGCTGGTTTTTTAAATGAAAGGTGGAACCATGTTTTAGAGTATTTAACTTCGGACAATGAAAGTGACTGGAAGTTGGCCATAATGGAAGCAGATTCAATGTTGGAAGACTTGACCGAACAATTGAAATTAAATGGAGAGAATTTAGGTGAACGTTTGAAAGCAGTTGATAAAGAAAAATTTAAAACCTTAGACAATGCTTGGGAAGCGCATTTGACCAGAAATAAAATAGCCCATGAGGGTTCACAATTTAATTTATCTCAACATGAAGCTAATAGGGTAATAACCCTATATGAAAATGTTTTTCGAGAATTTGGTTATATTTAGTTTATTAATTGTTGCGGGGTCACGAATCGAACGTGAGTCTTAAGGTTATGCCTACCACTATAGCTTTCGCTACCACTTGTATGTTTGTGGTCTGGACTATACCATCTCCTTTCTTTATTTTAAAAGTGAAGGAGTTCACCATCTAGTCTCTACACATTTATCTTTAATTTAATTAAAGAATTTAGCTCGGGATTGTCTTTTCGTCGGTTGACGGATTAGGATTTCCCCGAATTTGGTGAATACGCACTTAAAAATTTCTTTTTAAGGGGCCCATTATGTCGAGCCTTACGAGATACCTCTTCTCTACCCCGCTATAAATCAAGTTTATAATATATTGATAAAATATGCAAGTTGTTTTCATACATATTATACTATATAATATACCTTATGTACTATCCAGAAGTAAAAGAAACAGCAAAAAGGATGAGAGAAAATGGTGCGAGCCTTGGAGAAATATCAAAAAAACTTAAAGTTGCTAAATCTACTTTAAGTTTTTGGTTTAAAGATATTGTTCTTTCCAAAGTAGCTCTTAGTAAAATTAAAACTCATGGAAAAGAAAAATCAGTTAGGGGCCTATTATTATATTCAGAATTAAAAAGAAAAGAAAGAATCGAAAGAAATATTTTACAAAAAAAAGATGGAATGAATATTGTTGGGAAATTATCTGATAGAGATATTTTAATGATTGGATTTGGATTATATTGGGGCGAGGGTTATAAATATGAAAATGGAGAGCTTGGGTTTACAAACAGTAACCCCAAAATGATTTTATTTTATTTGAAATGGTTGAATTTATGGAGTATAAAAAAAGATTCTCTTATATTTCGTTTGACAATTAATAATTTTTTTAAAAAAGAAGAGCTGAATTTGAGAGATTTTTGGATAAATTTTTTAGATGTAAAAAATGAACAATTTTCAAAAACAACCATTATAAAAACTAAATTAAAAAAAGGTTCATTAAAAAATGTAGAAAATTATAAAGGTATTTTGAGTGTAAAGGTTAGGAAGGGGACCGCCTTAAGAAACAAAATTTTAGGTGGGATAGACCATATAGCTAAATATTAAAATTTTTACTTTTTTGATATTTCTGCTATATTAAGATATAATGTCGGCGTAGCTCAGTTAGTGAGAGCGGTCGTTTCATAAGCGACAGGTCACAGGTGCAACTCCTGTCGCCGACACAAGTAAAATAGCATATTGTTATTTTATTAAAGTTTAAGAAGTAGGTTTGCGGCTGTAGCTCAGCGGTAGAGCGCCCGCCTGTCACGCGGGAGGTTGTGGGGTCAGCACCCATCAGTCGCGCAAGATTGGACAGAGCACCCCGAAAGGGGTGTTTTGTCTTTGTGTTGATTGATTATTTTCCAGTTCCAACCGACCTATTTCACTTTCTACGGCTTTTCTCTTTTTTTCTATCGGTTCTAGCCAAACAGCTTGTGAAATATAGAGTTTTCCGTCTTTTACTATGTAGTTCCAACCGAGTGCGGTAAAGATGCTTTTCTTGTCTTCTAGCGTTGTTTCT
>CAISUD010000020.1 GCA_903888625.1 uncultured bacterium | reverse complement strand
GCTAAAGTTTGAGGTACCGACATAGCCATTAATTTTGTAGCATATTCTTGGTAGGCACTAGCGATTGTCGATAATTTATTTGCATATTTTGTTTTATCGCTTGCTCCACTTCCGGTAGAGTCAGCTAAAATGCTGGTTATTTCTACTTCATCCCCAATTCCCTTTTTAGTATAAGTATTAAAAAGTTTCTCGATAGAATCATAATAGGTTTTTTGAGCAGTTACTCCATCGCTATCGGCAATTTTAACATCCTGGTCTGTGTAGGTGTCTATAATTGTCGGGTCTACGATTTTCTGACCCAAAGCAGTGGAGACATTGTTGATAGTATTAGAATCTACTTGGCCATTTTGTTGCATGGCAGTTAGCGAGGCAAAAAATTCTTGAGCAAATTTGTCTGTTTCGGTCCCGTCAGCCGTATCTGTTGAGGTCGAGCTTCCATTAGCTACTTTTAATTCAGCCTTTTTTTGAGCAATATAGTTAGCATCGGGAACTCCATTAAATGTAGCAGAATTGTTGGGATCTGTCCCCCACAAGGCTTCTTGCCAATCTGGGACACCATCGCTATCGGTGTCTTTTTTTAATAAATCGTTTAAAGTTAGGTTAGCAGTTTGTAATTTATTGTCGTCGCCACCGGCAGAGAAATGATTTTTCTTGGAAATTAAGCTTGAAATTACAAAAAATAGCACTGCCAAAACCACTAGCACTATAATTGAATATATGAATTTTTTACTCGGCAGATAACTTTTATTCACTTCGATTATTATATCACTAATTTATTTTTTGTGATACACTATATGTGTATGAAAAGTATAAATTCTCGTAAAAAAGGTTTAAAAATTTCTATTTTAATATTGGTACTTTTTTTTGTGTCTTTTTCTTTTGTATTAGCCGCGGGTTCTTTGTGGTTTGGAGGGAGGATTACATCTACTATGCAGTGTAATTGCAGTGGTGGTTCTCAAGTTACCATTTCTGGTCTCGGGGCAAAATATAGTGGAACATACCTTTATTTACCAGGTGCAACACAAATAAGAGGCAAGGGTAATGTTCTTTCAGGCAGGTTTATTATTGGCAAATACTCTCCTGGAGGTGAATGTATGATGGGGACACAGCCTTATTGTATTGTTTTACCTATTTCCAAAGGCACAATGAATCTTATTGGGACAAATTAATTTTCTGCATTTTTTACAAGTTCGAGCCAATCTTCGAGCGAAAGTTCCTCGGCTCTTTTGTTGCCTAATTCCAATACACAGGCGTTGCCTAGGTAGTTTTTTAAATTTGAAGAAAGCTTTTTGCGTTTATGGGCAAACCCAGCTCGAACAATTTCCCAGAATTTTTCTTCAAATTTCTCTCCCCCTGCTAAGGGGGAGTGTCCGAAGGACGAGGGGGTCTCTAGTAAGGTGAAATTCTTCTTTGAAATATTTTTAATAGCTATCACTGCTGAATCTACCTTCGGGGCTGGAGAGAAATACCGAGCCGGAACTTTCATAATTATTTTTGGATTTCCGTAGGCTTTTACTGAAATAGATAAAATACTCTCACCATCCTTCCCCATGATTCTTTTTGCGACTTCATTTTGCACCATCAAAATCATTCTTTCGGGTTGATTTTTATTTGCCAAAAATTTTTTCAAAATTGCACCAGTAATATTGTATGGAATGTTGGCTATAATTTTGTAATCTTTAATTCGTAATTCGTAATTTGTAATTGAAAATTTCAATATGTCTTCATTTAATAGTATAAGTTTCTTTTCTTTTATTTCTTTTTCGAATTTTTCATTTAAAAAATTAAAAAGAGCATTGTCTTTTTCAATTGCAATTACATGATCACTTTTCTCCAATAATTTTTCAGTTAAAGCTCCTTTTCCAGGACCAATTTCTAAAATCGTATCGTCAGGCGAAATTTCCCCAGCCTCAACAATTTTTTTCAAAGCTAAGTTTGATTTTAAAAAATTTTGTCCTAAAGATTTTTTTGCTTTGTGTTTTTGTATTTGCATTTTATTTGCTAGTGCCTAGAGCCTAACGCCTAGTGCCTATTATATATAAATTGTTTTAATGCCGGGGTCTTCCCCTTCTTTTTCTAGTAAATCTCTTGGGATGTCCGAGATAAATTCCGATGGCGTATTTATTTGTCGTGAACCGAAAATTGTTCGAAAATTTGCAAACGATAAAAATAATTTTTCCTTGGCTCTAGTTAAGGCAACATAAAAAAGTCTTCGCTCTTCTTCTCTATCTTCGCCTGATTTTGTTTCGCCATTGTGGTTGTTGGGAAAAAGTCCGTCTTCGAGCCCAGTGATGAAAACGTATTTGAATTCAAGGCCTTTTGAAGCGTGGACAGTCATCAAACGGACAGCATTTGTTGTCTGTTTTTTATTTTCAGCTAGCATAATTCCATCTTGGTCTGAAGCGAGCGATGCATCCTCTAATAGTTTTTCAATCCCTGCTCCATTTTCAAGATTATCATATTTAAGTGCCAAGGTTGCAAGCTCTTTGATATTCTCTAATTTTTCTAAATCTTCTTCTGTCCCAGAAGAAAGTTCTGTTTCTATGCCAGTTTTTTTAACCGTAAATTTTATTACTTCACTTACTTTAGAAGTATTTATTTTTTCTTTTAATTCTTCAAGTAGTTCGTAAAAATTATTAATTTTAATTTGCATTTTTATTGGTAGAGTATTTCTCTCACCTGCAAAAATTTTGGCAATGGTTGTCTTCCCTATTCCCCTCCCCGGGAAATTTATTATTCGTTTTATGTCCGATAAACTTTCTGGATTTAAAGCAGCTCGTAAATATGCCAAAGTGTCTTTGATTTCTTTGCGTTCAAAAAATTTAGTTCCCAAAACTTGATAAGGAATATTGTAGCGTAACATTGCTTCTTCTAAAACTCGAGATTGAAAATTTGCTCGGTATAAAATTGCTATTTCAGACGGAGGAATAAACTTGCTTTGGTGGGGTGTCTCGCAGGCTGACGAGTCGAGAGGCAGCGCTGGGCTAGCAAGCCCAGACAGCGACCCCACCGAAGCAACGTTTGTTTCTCCGTCTAGTATCTCTAAAATTTTCACAGCCACAAAATCGGCTTCATCGTTTTCATCGAGAGCTTCATATAAAGAAATTTTTTCTCCAGTTTTATTTTTGGTAAATAAATTTTTATCTGGACGATAAACATTTTTCTTAATAATTTCGTTGGCGGCTTCTAAAATATTTTTTGTTGAGCGATAATTTTCTTCTAGAATTATTATTTTAGTATTTGGATAATCTTTTTCAAAATTTAAAATATTTTTTAAATTTGCTCCACGCCAGGAATAAATATTTTGATCAGCATCCCCCACCACGCAAATATTTTTTTTATCCCCTGCCAATAATTTTGACATTAAATATTGCACTTCATTGGTATCTTGATACTCGTCAATATGAATATATTGCCAGCGCTCCTGATAAATTTTTCTGATATTTTCATTTTCTTTGAGTAATTTTACAGCTTTTAAAAGCAAGTCATCAAAATCCAGCGAATTTTCTTTAGATTTTTTCTTTTCATAAATATCCCAAACTTGGGCGACTATTTTACCTAAATAGCTGACTTCATTTTCTGCATAATCAGACAAATGAGTAAATTTGCCCTTTTCTCGGCTGATAATGCCTTTAATTTTTTTTGGCTCGTATTGTTTTGGGTCTAGATTTAATTCTTTAATAGATTCTTTTACCAGTGAAATCGAATCGTTCTCGTCTAAAATTGTGAAATGTTTAGTAACGCCAACTAGTCGTGAGTTTTCTTTGATAATATATACACCTAAAGAATGGAAAGTACTTACGAATGGTTCGCAATAGCCCATTTCAAAAGCACGAAAATTTTCTGCTAAAAATTTTCTCTGTCCGTCGCCGTCGCAACTCCCAAGGCTTTTGAATTGGGCTATTGCGAACCGTATTTTCTCTCGCATTTCTTTGGCAGCTTTATTGGTGAAAGTAGCAGCTAGAATTTTGTCTGGAGCAATGCCTTGTTTTATTAAATTCACAATCCTATGAGTGATGGTTTTAGTCTTGCCAGCACCAGCTCCGGCCACGATTAAAAGCGGTCCCTCGGTATGAGTCGCCGCTTCCAGTTGAGCACTATTTAAGCCTTTTAAGTGATCTTCAACCATGCTTTAAATATAGCATGAAATTATTTTTTATTCTTTTTCAGTCATAGTGAGTCGGTCTCTGAATTTTTCTGCTTCTTCAGTAACTATTTTTTCAAAATTTTCTACATTAGTGTTTAGAAATTCAAAAACTTTTTCAGGTCCAGAATTTTCATCTAATAATTTTTCAAATTCATCTTGTTTTTCGTCTGGCATTGTCTCGAGGATTCTCATTAAAACGTTTTGATAAATTAAAGATCCAATTCTAATGATAATATCCTCTTTTTCACTTTCTGGAAGATTATCTAAATTCAATGTTTTTATAATGTTATTTTTTATTGGGTTCATCCCGTTTAGAAGTTTTCCTAGTAGTACTTTATAAATATACATTAGGTAACTTTGATTAATTTATAATTTTTATTCCCGAAAGTTAACTTCTAACGGGATTCATATCAATACTTTATTATACTATTAATAGTTTAAACATTCCAATGTGATATTATTTTTTTCTGCATACTCTATCCCCATTTTGATATAGTCTTCAGGAGTTGTGCCAATGACAAAAGTACTACTCTCGAGAGGTGCAATTCCTGTTTTTTCATAAATCTCTTTCATAAGATCTTGAATTGGTTGATATTTTGGGTCTAAAGTAGTTTCATGTAAAATTGTTTCTGCCATTCCGTGTGATGTAGCGATGTTGTTTGTCCAAACAGATAAATCTTTGGTTCGTGGCAAGAAGTGTTGAAGAGCATTATTATATTCCAGATTTGTTTGAGCAGTTAGTTGTTCTGGAGTAAGTGTAGTAGTTTTTAAATCAGCACTACTTGCTCCACTTGTTTTTGTTTCAGCAACATTACTACTTGCTCCATTTGTTTTAGCATTTATAGTATTTATTCCACTGGTTGGTTTGGCTGGTATATGATTTATTGGGTTGCCGTTGATATCCACCTGAGGGATTGTTTGGCCAACTCCACTTGTTGCCCCACCTGTAGTGAGTACGGTTGGTTTTGCTGGTATATGATTTATTGGATTACCATTGATATCTGTTTGTGGAATTGTTTTACCAGGAGCATTGTTTATTGTGTTGGTACCGGTTGAAACTTTACTACCAGAACCAAAAACCTTTGTTGTACCTTGATATTGTCCTAGTGTGTTTGTATTTCCTTTTATTAATACATCCTCACTGTGTTTAATAACACCACTCTTGTCTAGATAATTGTATTCAGTGTTGATATTTGCTGTCGTTGGAACGTTCTCAGCTCCATGATAGTGGCTAATTACTTCATTTTTTAATCTTTGAATAGCGTCAATAGCTCCACGTGAATTATATTGAATATCAACTTTATAATTAGAAGCGGTATCTTCAAAGGTAATTGTTCCGCTTTGAACATTCATTGAGGCTCCATCTTTATACATTCCAAAGTCAATAGAATTTTGGTTAGAATTTGTTTTCATAAACTCAGCAACACTACCTTTGGTTGTTGAAATTCCTGGGGTAGTTGGAGTGTTACTGTCTGGAGTGTTTCCACCAGCAGGTTTTGTAGGGTCAAAAACTTTTGGTTTCACATGATCAGAAATATTGGTTCTTTGTAAATGATCAAGGTTTCCATGCCCAGTAGCTCCCCCACCAGACAAAATATCTTCAGGATTATGTTTAATTCCACCAAGCCCAATAGCTTCTTTAATATCACCAAGATGTTCATAACCATATCTAATTCCATAGCCCAATAGAGCGCTTCCAGCACCAACAACTGCACCTCTTATCATTTCGCTATTTTTAAAGCTAGCTTGCTTGTTATCTAAGGTACTTTCATTCTCGGCTATTACTTTTCCAAGTAAAGTTTCACGTCTTTCAATTTGTTTTTTATTTAAAAACTCAATAAGACCTACTTCTGCTTGTGCCAAACTTAATTTTTTAAATAGTGCATAGTTTGTTCCGAGAGCATTTTTTGTCCCATAATTTATAAGTCCTTCTGTTTTTTTATTTTCAATATAGCCGATACGAGCATTTAATTGATCTTTTAATAACAATTTTTCTTCATTTGTTTTTGCAAGCTCCAATTTTTGGATTAGATTATCTAATCTTTGTATTTGACTGTCTGCATCAACGAAAGCCCCAACTTCCTTTGCATTTATATTTTTACCGGTGAATGTTTTTGAAATCAAGCCTCGATTTTCATTTTTATCGTCAAACATACCACTCTTTCCAGCTTCTTTTCTTTCTTTAAATGTTTCAGTTGTGCGTCCTTCCATAAATGCCGTGTCAATTTTTTGTCCAGCCTTTCTTCTTGCACGCGCGCCACCGATTACACTAGAAACTAGTGGTGCTGCAAACAAACCAAGAGTAGCTTTTGTTGCAGTCCTAGTTCCAAAACCTATTCCCATATATAAACTACGCCATAAATTTTCATTATTAAACAATCTTCCATATGAACTTTCATTTCGGATTCTTTTTAATTCTGCAACTGCATCTGGATTTGTGTTTGTAAATTGTATAATCGAAATTTCGAAATCTTTCCCCCCCATATTTATCATTGCTTGTTTTTCAGCTTCTTTTTCATTCATCCCCTCTTTTGTAAATTTTTCTTTTTGACTAAGCATTAATCGAGTAGAAGCTTCAGTGTATAGTTCTTCTATTTTAGAAAAGTATTGATAGTTTTTATTTTTAAAAACCCCCTTGTCTTTACTATTTGCGGCATTTTTATTTCTCCAAGCATCCGGCATTTTTGCATATTTATTTGCAGCTTCATTGTACGCTTGTATTTTTTCTTGTTCTTCCTTTGGTAAACTTTTATCTATTTTTACAAATTCTATAAATGCTTGCCCGTCTTTTTCAACAACATTTAAATTCATATCAGCAGTTCTTTCAATAATTTGTTTTATATGTTCGCTATTTGGTTTTAAGTTTCCTGTTTCAAAATCTTTAAGTGTTTCCTTTTCTGCTTTACTAATCCAAAATGATTTACCAATATTATGCCATGCTTTTTTACTAAAACTTCCAAGATTAAAATCTTTTCTTTTGAAAGAAATTTTATTTTTTTCTTGGAATCTTTGTTCACCGATTTCTTTGACGCGGGAAAGAGTGTCTTGTGATATTTGTTCTATAGCAAGCAATCTTTCTCCATATGAAAGTTTGCCCCATTCAGGAATTTTATTAAAATCGTCCTCCTTTGCCCCTATTGTTTTTAATTTCTCAGTAATAATATTATTTTCTTTTGGTGTTAACAGCATTTTTGCTGGAGTAGCTGGTGTTTTTGGCGCGGAGGCTTTTTGTTCTTCTTGTTCAGCTTTTTCATTTTGGGCTTTTGTCCCAATATCTTGCATCTCCTTTGGAGATAAATATTTACTTTCCACTTCTTCTGTTTTGAGAATGACAGGGTCAGTTAATTTTTTTATTTCTTCATCTCTTTTCTCAATTTCTTTATCAATCGGAACAATTTCTTCTTCAGTATTTTTTGCGATAAAATCTTTCAAGGCCTGTTTCCTCTTTATTTCAATGTCTTCTTTACTTTCTTTTTCCAAATCAACTTCAACCTTTTCAGGTTCTTTTTTGTCTTCAGATACTTCTTCTCCGTATTCTTTTTTAATTTCATTTATCAAATCATTTTCTTCAACTATTTGTTTTTCATATTCTTTGATAAATTCAGGGTCTTTTTCTTTAGAAATTTTTTCTTTTAATTCTGCAATATAAGTTTCTGAGTTTTTTATTTGTTGTTTTAAAATTGAAACAGGAATTACTGAATATTTTGCTTTTTGTTTATTTTTTTCAGCGTCTAGAATTGCTTGTTTTTGAGCCAAAATTTCTGTAACCATTTTTTGAGCTTCCTCCGCCTTACTTTTTGCTTGGTCTGCTGTTTCTTGTGCAACCCTACTTTCATCCAGTAATTTTTCTTTTGTTGCTATTAAATTTTCCTTTTCAGTTGCCATATAGTTATTATATATTATTTTCTAACTGTTTTTATGATTTTGTTTAATTATTTAAATTTTAGCATATTTTTATAAGAAAGTCAAGATATATTACATATTAAGTATTTTTTCCGCAGCTGATTTTTTTATTTCTATTTGTCCTTTTTTAACATAAGCCTCATTTAAGATTTTTGCTTTTTCTCCAAGTATATTAATTGTTGTTTTTATTTCTTTTTTTGTTTTAGAAATTTCAATTTGTGTTAAATTATTTTTACTTTTCTTATATTCAGTATTTAACTTTTGTTGTTTCTTCTCTAGATCTACGTATATTTCTTCAAAGTTATTTATTTCCAATGTAGTTTGATTGATGATTTGATCATTTTTAATTTTATCATTATTAGCCATTGCAATTATCATTGGTGCAATCTTTTTTACTAATTTTTCTACATCAAATTCTACACCACTTGCTTCAGTTGCACTATCTGGAAGTATAATTAAAATTTCACCATAATCCCCCTTAAAATATTTCAAAAGAAAATCTGTAAAAACTTCATTTCTAGCATTAATACAACCATTTGTAAGTCTATTGTCTCTTGGATCAGGAGTGTCATAGGCATCAGTTCTAGCTTTGTATTCTCCGTGTGATACATCTGTTTGATGTTCACCAATAAATGAAGAATCTCCAAGAACAGAGAATCCATTAAGTGAAAATTGATTTAGTCCATATTCTTTTAAATCACCATCAGTTGCATCATTTGAGAATAAATATATTCCTGGTGGTGTTGTCATTATTCCTTTATTATAGCCTTTTTCTACGGCGTTATTTTTAGCAGGACCCGGGTCTTTACCAAAATCCACAGGTTGTTTTGTCACAAATGTATTATCTTTATCAAAAACATATTGGAGAGCAGTATTTTCATCCAGGAAACTATAAGCTCTACCTGGAGTTGGGTTATTTTCAGCAAAAAAGAAATAAACATCTTTACCGTATTTAGGTAGAGAATCAAAAGTTTCTTTATCAAATCTAGGATTTAATTTTTCTACTTGTTCAATTTCTCCATCTGACAAATGTTTTTTGTAATTTGTTTCTGTTTTTTCTATTATTTTGTCTTTATTAAAATTAAATGGTTTTACCATCGCAGTAGTAGATAAAACTGCAGTGGCGGGAATAGCAAATTTAATTATTTTTTTTAAATTATTTTTTCTTATCTTCTTTTCTTTTTTGTTTTCTGGATTTATCTTTTCTTGTTTAGTTTCTTCTTTTTCTATTTCAGCTAATCTTTTATCAATTTCAGTTATTTTAATTTTGTTTTCGTTTATTTTATCTTCAGCTTTTTTTATTGTTTCTCTTGCTTCAGAAAGTAAAACTAAAGCTTGCTGAAGTTTTTCTTCATCTTTTTCGGTCCAAGCACTTTCTAAATTTCCGGCAGTTGATGTCGTTGGTGGCCAATCTTTATTGTTTGAATTTGTCCCATTCATTTGTTCTTTATATTTTAACATATATTTAAATAAATAAAATAAAAGGCCGAACAAAGTTCAGCCTACATGTTAAATTCCAGTCATGCTCTGGTACCCTTTGCCAAACCTACCAAGGCTTGGTCTTTTTCACTACCGGCGGTAATGGTGCCGGTGTTGATACCCTCACGGTATCAACTTTCGAAACTTTGGTGTCACCACCAAAAAGTTTCGAACACAATCCTGACATTGCTACCATAGCCACAATGGCTACTATAGCTACAATGGCAAGGATCATGCCATTGTTATTTTTTTCGCGCACCGGTTTTTCCGGTGCTGTCTGTGGGGTTGTCGGCGTGGCCGGCTGTTTCCCCGTGTTTTCGTTGTTTTCCATATTTTTATTGAGTTTAAAAGTTCACCTTATACCACCAAAATTTGATAATCTAAGATGAACTTTTAATTTCCCAACAAAACAATGGAAAACCTATAACCCTATTGCAATGTACTGACTCTGGGTATAGTATAGCATATTCAAAATAAAAAGTCAAGCACTTTCTTGACTTTTTATCTAAATAGTTATTTTTTTGTCTAAAATATCCTTATTTTACAAGTTATAATAGAAAAATAGATATATTTTGCTATTACATTGAAGCCTTGATATCTTCGACTTTCATCTCGTCTTCAGCTTTTACTATCTGTTTTCGAATTTCTTCAAGCTCGTTTAGTTCAGATTCGACAAAAGACATATCTTTGTTCAAGTCTGTCTCTATTTCATCTAGGGTTTTTTCATATTCTGCTTGAATTTTTTTAGCTTCAGGGTCGTTTGAGATATCAACTCCTGCTTTTTTGAAATCACTATCTAGTTCTGCTTGCATTAAATCTTTAATTTCAGAAAACATTTCGAAGCTAGCTGTTTCTTGTCCTTCTAGGATTTTAGCAATTTTACTTTTTGTTTCGTCGGAGAAGGTACTATTCGTGAAAAACTTTTGTAGTTCTTGTATTGTCATATATTTTTATGCAACTTGCATATTTTTTTCAAAACCCCCGACTTGGGTTAGTTCTTCTAACATTTTAGCAATTTTTTCTTGTTCTATTTTTGCTTCTGCCATCATTTGTTCATAGTCTGCATGTTCTGCTTTTAATTCTGCTATCCTTTGTTGTTTTTCTTCTTCCATTCTTTGTAATCTCAATTTATTTTGTCTTTCTTGATATTTATCATAAGCTTCACGGGCTTTAAATTTAGCAGCATCGATAGAATCTTTACCAAATTTAATCATTTTGAACCAACCTTTTGCTAATTCTTCTTTTGCTAAAGTCATACCTTCTACAAATCCTTCCGCTCCTTCTTCCATCCCTTTGCCGAATTCTTTTACTCCACTACCCATAAACTTTGCTCCTTCGACAACTTTATTTTTTGTAAAACTCGCTACTTTTTCTATCAATTGGGCTTTTTCGGTACCCCATTGGTCTAATTGCTGATTTTTGGTTGCGATAAATTCTTTGGTCGCAGTTGACCCTTGGACTGCTTTGTTACCAACCCAATCCATTCCTTTTTTAGCTTGGTCTTCTAAATATTGTTCTACCCCGACAAAAGCTTCCGCTCCTTCTTCCATCCCTTTGCCAAATTCTTTTACTCCACTACCCATAAACTTTGCTCCTTCGGCTACTCCTTTGCCTGTAGCGACACTTGCTCGCCCAATGGCTTCTGGTGCCCCTAATGTAGCAAAAAATGTTTTCTTCATTGCACCACCCATATTAGAAAAGCCAGCTTTAAATTTGGATGATAGCCAACCTTTTGCTTTGGTTAGTGATTCACCCATCTTTTTAGCTCGGCCTTCCCCTATCTCGGCTATTGTCTTTTTCTCTTGTCCAGCAGGCATATTTTCTACTGGAATTTTCTCTTCTTCATTTACGTTTGATTTTTCCATATAATTTATAATTATTTTTAATAATATTTCTATTTTACACTTAATTATTAATATAAGTCAACCTTTTGTTGTTTATAATTTTTTTTCAAAATTCGACCTTTTATTCTAAAAATTTAGCGAATAAATCATTCCTTATTTTTTTAATCTCAGCATCATTTCCCCTCATTAGGGCATCTATGAATAGAGTAGGTTCTTCTTTCAACAAAAATTCATGAAAAGCTAAGATTGTTTCCTTCTCTTTTTTAGCTGTTTCATTTTCCAATTTTAATTTTTCAACTTTTTCTAGCCTTTCTGTATCCATTTTATCTTTGTTTTCCTTTTCTAATTGTTCATATTTTTTTTGACTTTCAATTGCTTCATTTAAAGTCGGTGTTTCGTTTGCCTCAGCTTCTTCATTATTAAGTGCTTCATTATTTAATTCAGCAATTTCTTCCCAAGTTTTATTTAAATATTCATCAGGGTTAATGATTGTTTTATTTATTTTCGGTAAAGGATTTTCATTGACAGAACCCTTCACTGCATTTTTGGCTATTTCTTTATCTAATGTGTCTAGAAAATCTTTTTCAGTCATGCCATCGGTAATAGTTCCAAAGATAAATATTCCTCTGACATCTTTACCATTATTTTTTACGCAACCAGGGTATTTTTTTTCTAATACGTTTGCTAACTCTGCTAAATTAGCATTTTTGAAATTGCTGTTTATGAAAAAAGATCGATATTTTGGATCTGGGTTCCATACGACAAGAGTATCACGATCCTTTGATTTTAAAGCTTTGTAAGCCATAAAGTTTTCCATCGTATTAGATTTGCTTTTTATTTCTTTAGTTTTTTTATCTTTATATGTAATTTCAAAAAAATTATGGTAAACAACCCTACCATATCTCTTGCTTTCTAAATTTATTTTATTTTTCTTAGCATAATTTAATGCATTGTCTACTCCACCACATACGTAGGCAGCACTTTTTTCTTGTATTTCGCATAGGTTTTTAAGAGTTTTATCACCTATGACTATTTTTCCAATTTCTCCATTTAGTTCTTCGGTGGTAAATGGTTCTGCTGGATTTTTGCCTTGTTCAACTAATAATTCAAATAAAACCTTAAATTGATCAAAAGGAATTTGTTTTTCAGCTAAGGCATATAAAGATTTCGGCCATTTATTTTTGAAATAATTTTCATTAAAAATTCTGTTACCTTTTTCATCTAATTTATCTACATATTTTAAATTGTCTACGTCATCCACGAAATCAACAAATTTTTTCAACCATTCTGGATTTTCTTTCAAGATTCCAGCTTTTTGCATCATCTCGTACATCATTTTTGTACCAGAAGTCGCTTCTTTTTGTCCGGAGCCATGGTGGTCAAGCCAGAGGGTTGTTGTCTCGCCTTCTTTTTCAAATTTTATAAATTCTCCACCGGCATCGATAAAAATTCTGACACCCTTGGTTTTTTCTTTTGGTTCTTTTTGTCCACCGGGAATGTCTATAATGGTAGATTTTGCACCATCATTGTAAATTTCTTTTGCTCCACCTTTATTATTTAAATCATTGAGAAGAAATAAAGCAGTATGGGTATCTAAGTCTTGAGAGAATTTTGGACCGTTAACAATTACTTCATCAATTTTATAATTTTTTAATATTTCTGCTATTTTATTTTTTACCTCTTCGTCTGGGTCTTTCGGGTTTTCGTTTTCTTCATTAATTATTTCAGCATCAACGTCTTCTTTTTTCTTTAATAAAATAGGTTTTATTTTATTTTTTTCTTCTCTAAATTTTGTTAGTTCATTACTTCTTTCTGTAGTCATAGGTAGAGATATTTTTCCAATTTCAAAATCCTTTTCGAAATCTGAAGGTTTCATTTCAACCGGCTTTTCTTTTTCATCTAAAACACTTTGAGCTTGGATTAGTAACCTGTTATTTTTTGCAGCAACTCTAGTTCCCTTTAATACATATTCCTTACCCCCAATAAGAAATATGTCTCCAATTTTTAGCTTCTTTTCTTTTCCATCAGACAATTTTAAGGAAATGAGCTCCTTTTCAGTAGCTTCTTTCTTTTCAGGAAGAGTAGCCTTTACAGGTTCTTTTTTTGTTGTTTTTTCTTGAGCCAATTTATCAATTCTATTTAAAATTTTAATAAAATTATTATTGCGATTATCTTTTTGTTCTTTAATTTGTAATGCACCCATTCCTTTGTTTTGTTTGTGTACAATCTCTAGTCTTTCTACTTGTTCTTTTGATTCTGTAGTTTTTCTTTGTTTTTCTCTTAATTCTTCAGTCTCACTTACTTCTAATTTCTTTAGTCTTAACTTCTTCGCTTTTTCATATTCTTTTTTATTAAGGGATTTAAATTCAGTATTTTCATATTGTTTATCTGGCTCAACTTCAATATCAGAGCCTAGTTTATTGTAGTCACTTTTACTTATCTTACCATTAGTTAAATCTTTTTTAATTTTATCAGGTATCAAATCTTCTAGTGCTACCATAATATTTTATATTATATAAATAATCTCTTTTAAATCCTAATTTGTGTTTTAATTATACTCCTTTTTAAGTTTTTGTCAATAGGTTTTTCCACTTTGTCCACTTTGACTTAGTACTTAGATTAATTTAAGATTAATACAGTACTGAACAGAGGAAGGAAAATTTGATTGAATGCCGAAATGACAGTAACCTTCGTAGGAATTTTTTCGCTCTTTTCGCTAATTGGGCGAGTACAGTAGTTTTGGTCAGCCTGTATTCTAGCTTTATTTTAAAAGGCTAGAAATGAGTTCTTGCGATAAATCGCTAGTTATATAAAACCTAAACTTAAAATATTCCGTTACGCTACCATCCTTTCCTTGATTATAGGGCTATTTTTGGTGCCCTTTCAAATGAAAGTTCAAGCTGAAAGCGGAATTTCTGACTCTGGAGATTGTTTGGTCCCTCAAAGTACACCTCAAAGTGCACATGTTAGTCCTGATACTGATAATAACATCGATACAGATAGTGATGGAATTCAGATTTCTGACTCAGGGGACTGTATTGTGCCTAATACCAGTAATATCAGTGCTTCAAGTGGTATAGTCGGTAGTGATTATTATTCTTCAAATCAAACTAGTGTTTATGTAGTAAAAGAAGGAGACACTCCAGAAAGTATTGCCAAGATGTCCGGAATTTCTGTAAATACCCTTTTGTGGGCAAACGATATGAAAAAAGGTGATAAATTGCCTGAAGGTACTGTTCTGATTATTTTACCAGTTGATGGAGTCAATTATTCTATTACTAAAGGAGATACTTTAAACAAAATTGCTAGTAAATATGGAGTAGGTGTCTCAGACATTTTAGCAGTTAATGATATTTCTGTTGATGCTCAATTAACTGTTGGGCAACAATTAATTGTTCCTGGAGCTGAAATTAGCTCTCCAGTGGCTCCTAAAATAGCCAGTAAAAATGGTGGTCAGAAAAATAAAAATAACCCAAAAATTGCCTTTTTGCATAATGTTTCAGGTTATTTTATTAATCCAGTTCCAGATTATGTTCGACGAAGCCAAGGATTACATGCCAACAATGGAATAGACCTTGCCGCCCCAACAGGAACCACGGTTGTAGCTCCAGCAGATGGAACCGTTTCTTTCGCCCACTTAGGGAATAACGGTGGTTATGGAAATATGATTCTGATTGAACAATCAAATGGCACAGAAACTTTGTACGGGCACCTTTCAGCCATAGGTGTTCATGTTGGAGAAAGAGTCTCTCAAGGAGACCCTATTGGTAGAGTTGGCTCGACTGGACATTCTACTGGTCCGCATTTACACTTTGAAGTTCATGGAGGAAAAAATCCAGGTGGTACAATACCGATGACTTTTGCATCTAGGTAAAAATATTTTTAGCAATCAGTTTAGTAAGGACTACCCTTGCTGAACTTTTTGAATATTATTTTTTTGCAAAATTGTACTTTGCAAATTTTTAGCTACTTCGAGATCGATAATATCAAAAACTCCTTCTGCTTCCCCTTCTTTATCGTTGTTGTCATTTCCAGCAGTTAGAATTACTAATTTGCAAACACCCAGCATCCGATTGGAAAAACTTTGTTCGATACTTATATCTTGAATTTGTTTGTAAGGGATAGAGACCATTTTTTTACTTAAAATTCCTCGTTTAATTACAAAAGATAGATCGCTTAAAATAAAAGTGCAACTGATATAATTCAACCAACTGACCAGTAACCCACCAAATAAAAATAAAAATGAAATTGTGAATAATCCAATTAGTAAATAACTAATGATGACACTAGCTGTATTTAGAGAAAAAATAAAAGCTATTTTTGAAACTAGAGTATCCTTAACCGACAAAACAATTATTGAAACTACTAACAAAACAATTGCTAATAAAATCTTTTTTGATAAATAATAATAAAATACTTTCAAACCTAATTTTTGTTCTTGTTCCATTTATTTATTATACCCGGCAGTGAGATTTTTAGCAAAAAAATTCTACTACCGGGTATACAGAAAAATTTATATTCCAGCTAATTTTATAGCCAAGAAAAGAACAGCGACCCCAAGGACGGTGAAGACTGTCGTCAGATAAGTTGGATGGGCGTGGTGGCTTTCGGGTAACAAATCAGAAGCCCCAATATATAAAAAGAACCCAGAAAATAAGGCTAAAATTATTCCTAGAGTTGATTCTGGTAATGTGAAAAAAAGTGTTGAAATTATTCCAAGAACTGGAGCAATTGCATCTACAGACAACCAGTGTAGAGCTTGCCGGCGAGTGCCAGAATTTTTTAAAATCATATTTACAGTATTTATTCCATCCGAAAAATCATGCACTAAAACTGCGATTGCGATTATCCCACCGATAGCTATTGAAACTTTGAAAGCGAGGCCAATGGCAACTCCATCGAGGAAACTATGGATAGACAGGCTTCCTGCCCCTAAGATGCCTCGTTGTTCTGTCCCATGATCTTTTTCACATATATGCTCTGCACCATGAGAATGAAAAAAGAAAAATCTATCTAAAATTGTATAAGTAACGAAACCGAGAGCTGTGATAGAAGTGATGGTTGAAATTCCATAATGTCCACTACCAAGATTGATTGCTTCAGGAAGTAAATCAAAAAAGGCGACACCAATAACAGCCCCTGCCGAGAAGCCTAAAATAAGATGGAGCTTGTCTTTAAATTTTACGGCAAAAAATCCACCCAAAAAAGTTGAAACTAATGTTGCTATCCCGATTAAAATTATCATTTTGTGCGGGACGGGAGAATCGAACTCCCGCCAGGAGATTGGAAATCTCCTGTTCTACCACTAAACTAGTCCCGCTAGTAACACAATAACTATTCTATCACAAAACTTTATTTATCCAAGCCATTATCAAACGATGTAAATAAACGCCGTGTTTTTTGTTTCCAAAACTTTTTACACTAAGATGAGCTGTTCCAAAAGGAAGTTTTCCCTATTTGTACGAATACCAATCAAGTGTTCATTTAATTAATTCGGGCTGCTGGGAATTGAACCCAGTCTACGTGTTCCCAAAACACGTGTACTACCGGTATACTACAGCCCGTTCTAAAACTAGATTATTGTAGCACCTTTTTGTATTTTTTCAAAAATTATTTCAGCAACCTCATCTACTGAAAGATTATTTGTATCAATACATAGGTCTGCATATTTTTTATAAAAAGGCATTCGTTCTTCAATAATTTTCGTTAAGCCTTTTGTTTCCAAGCCTATTATGCCATCTTTGTAAAGATTTTCACCCAAACGTCTTTTGATTTCTGCTTCAGAAACTTCTAAATGAATTACAATAGATTTTTCTTTTATTTTTTTCATTGCATTTTCTGAAAAAATAATACTACCACCAGGAGCAAAAATTAAATTTTCAAAGTCTAATTCCAAGGTGTATTTTTCTTCAAGATCCTCTAAGGCTTTTTCCCCCTTTTCTTTTAAAATTTGGTGATGTGATATTCTCTCTTTTTCGCGAATTAAAATATCTAAATCAACATATTTACACCTGAGCTTGTCCTTTAAAACTTTACCAGTAGCAGATTTACCAGAACTAGGCATCCCGATAAAGGTTATTCCTTTTTTTGAATTTGAAAGCATAAATGAACTCATATTATATATGATTCTTTTACAATTACAAAATATTCATAAGATTATGTTCTTAATTCTTCTTATTTTTGCTTTTTTGTTCTCTAAATCAAGATAAACAATTAAAAGATCAACTTGCCACTCTGTATTTTCAGTAATTTTTTTAGATAATAGATAGGTTTGAATTACTCGAGACATTCTTTTCATTTTCCATGGATGCATATTTTCCTCTGGCCTTTTCAATAATAAATTCCCCTCTCCTGAAACACTTTTTACTTCGATAAAATATAATTTATCATATTTTCTAGCTACAATATCCAATTCACCCCATTTTTTAGTATAATTTCTATCTAATATTGAAAAACCTTGTTTCACGAGAAACTTACAAGCAATATTCTCTCCAATTTCCCCTATTTTTTGTTTTTTTGAAGTAAAAACTTTTGGCATTTTAGTTAGTTACATGTGTAACACTTATAAAAACGTTTCACGTGAAACAAATAAGCTAATTTAGCTGTCTTTTAATATAATATCCTTATTTAACAAGGTATCTTTATTAAAATTGAGTTTAAAAGACAATTGAATTTTATGTCCGTTATAAACATTACCAACACTGTTATCCACAGTTTCTGTTAAAAAAGTCATATTTTTAATGAATTATTAATAATTAATTCAAAAGATAACGGACAACAATACAAACAAACAATATGTGCGGCCAGGGAGAATCGAACTCCCGTCTCATCCTTGGCAAGGACGTGTTCTACCACTAAACCATGACCGCAATTATTTTAAATATTGTGATGATATTATATAATATGACCGCAATAAAAAATGTCTTTTAATTATAATAGTTTTTAAAGCCAAATGCAATTGTATATTTTATCCATATTTTAAAGGATTATTTACATAAATATTATTTTGATATATACTATAGGTGCAACAATATTATCAAATAAGCTACGCACCCGTAGTGAAATGGATATCATGCCTGCCTTCGAAGCAGTTGTTGGGGGTTCGAATCCCTCCGGGTGCACAGAATAAGTTTCATATGAAACTAAATCAAATAGAAAATTTAAATATCCCGAAAGAAGTTTCACATGTAACTGAAACTTTAGAGAAAGCTGGGTATCAGGCGTATTTGGTCGGTGGTTGCGTCCGAGATCTTCTAATTGGTAGGGAGCCAAAGGATTGGGATTTAACCACAAATGCTAAACCAGAAGAAATAATAGAACTTTTTGAGAAAACTGTGTATGAAAATAAATTTGGGACTGTTATGGTTTTTGTTCCATGTGAAACAGAAATTACCTCACCTCAGCCATCTCCTTATAAAGGCGAGGGGGAAGGTAAGAATGTTCCTTGTGAAACATACTATCAAATCGAAGTTACTCCTTTTAGAACAGAAGCTAAATATAGTGATTTTCGTCATCCAGATGAGGTTAAATTTAGTGATAAACTTGAGGATGACCTTAAAAGACGTGATTTTACCTGGAACGCAATGGCTTTGGATTCTAAAGGACAGTTAATTGATCTATATAAAGGACAAGAAGACATAAAGGACAAAGTGGTGAGAACAGTAGGAGAGCCGGGTGATAGATTTAATGAAGACGCTCTTCGTATGTTGCGAGCAGTTCGTTTTGCAGTGCAACTTGATTTTTCTATTTCGCATGAAACTTCAGAAAGTATTTTAAAAAATTCTAGTTTAATAAAAAATATTTCAAGTGAAAGAATCCGAGATGAATTTGAAAAAATAATTATGTCTAAAAATCCAAGTACTGGAATTTTACTTTTACAAAAATTTAATTTACTAAAATATATTATTCCAGAATTGGAAGATGGGATAAATTGCGAGCAGGGGGGTGAACATATTTACGATGTTTATAATCATTTACTTTATGCTTTGCAACATTCAGCAGATAAAAATTGGCCATTGGAAATAAGGCTTTCTGCGTTATTTCATGATATTGGGAAGCCTAAAAGCAGGAGGTTGGCAGAGGGAGCTGATAATTTTTCAGGTCCTCGGGTTTCCTCGCCTATCTTAGGACAGGCGAGGCCAGACCATGAAAAATTATTATCTCGCTCTGCCAAGAAAAAATTTACTTTTTATGGTCATGAAGTTGTGAGTGCGCGAATGGCGAAAAAAATAATGGAGAGATTAAAATTTCCAAAAAAAGAAACTGAGCTGGTGGAAAAACTTGTCCGCAATCATATGTTTTTTTCTGATACAGAATTAATCACACTTTCTGCTGTGCGAAGAATCATCACAAAAGTTGGCAAAGAAAATATTTGGGCATTAATGAATGTCCGTGAGTGCGATCGAGTTGGAATGAAAAAGAAGGAAGCACCATACCGTTTGCGAAAATATTTTGCCATGATAGAAGAAGCACTTCACGACCCTGTCTCTGTTTCACAGCTAAAAATTAATGGAGCAGATTTGATAAAAGACGCTAATGTGAAGCCTGGTCCCAGAATGGGCTGGATTTTAAATGCTTTATTGGAGGAAGTCCTTGATGACCCAACAAAAAATACTAAAGGACATTTGCTTGAGTTAGCAGAGTCCTTGAATCTTTTATGTGATGCAGAGTTAAGGACATTAGGGGAGAGAGGTAAAACTAAAAAGGACAAACTAGAAGAAGAGGAAATTGAAAAGTTGCATTCTAAACACGGAGTAAGAAAATAAATACCGAGGTTAACCTCGGTTAATTTATTTTAACTGAAATATTCCCACTTTTTTTATCACTTTGCAAATAGCCTATATACTTTTCTAGAGTTCCGATCTTTATTGGAAGATTAATTTCCGGCTGATTAAAAGCAATTAATGTTTTTAAATTTAATTTAGAAATTTTTTCTTTGGCAATACAATTATCAATATCCCCAGATAAAATTATCTTTTCAAGAGCGAAACAATTTTCAAAAACTTTACTTGTAAACATTTCAATATTTTTTATTAAAACAATACGTTCTTGCAAATCGGGAATTGAATTTACTACATCAATAAACAATTGTTCATTGCCACTTTCTAGTATAAGAATTTGAGCTTCACTTTGACTTTTTAAATCAGAAATAGAATTAATAAAAGCAATATTTGAATGGTTAGTGCCAATTTGTTTCAGAAAATTGTCTCCTGCCATAGGATAAGCAGTAAAAAATATAATCTTTGACCCACGTAAAGCTAAATCCGAGACAAGAGTGACAGTTAAATGAGATCCACCCATACCACTCTTGTAGGTTACCAAGCATGGCAAATCACTTTCAGTTATCATGTAAGGTTCTTTGTTTAAATAAATTTTATCGTGCATATTATTATTATTTTAACATTCTTAATAAATTTCTTGATTGTAACATTGCTCACAATAAACTATTTCCGGGCGGTCGGGGGAGTAGGAAGTTTCAAATTCGTTCTGACAATTTTCCTTCATACATTTGCGGTGCCAAAGTTCGCGTCCATTTCTTTTTGACATTCTTTCTCTATGGCGACATTCAAAATCTTTATGGGGTAATGGTAAGTGCATTCTTTTGTAAAAACTTAATTCTGATTTTGTGATTCTGAAATTTTTATTGCATTCTTCGCATACTAAAACTTCGTTTAGAATTTTTTCATCTACTTCCTCTATCGAATTTGGAGTTTTTCCTTTTGGTATTGTTTCTTTGCCATAAGTGCCAGTTGTCTTGTCTTGCCAACGGAAACCTCTTTTCAAAGCATCCTCTTTGGTTAGTGGGAAAAAATCGTGTGCTAGGGTTTCGTTGTAGCAATAAGGGGCGAGATCGATGGGGAAATATTGTCCGAAATTTCCATCTTTTTTTAATTCATTTTCTATATGTTCTTTTATTTTATAGTATTCCTCTTTGGTGTATTGTTTATTCAATATCATATATTCTCCTTTATGAATTCCTGTACAACCTATACCACAAGTGAGGTTGTAGCAATCTTCGCAATATTCTAATTCATTGGAATAGAAAACAAATGAACAATTTTTGCATTTGCTGATTTGCATTGCCCCCCATAACGTTGTAATTAAATTCGCATTTGTAATAGTAATTATTACAATCCCAACTGTCTGTCGGATTTTCAGTATCTGTCATATAAGAACAATTTTTGGAATCATAGGTATCATATAAAAATACTCCTTGATGACAATTGTGTAGATAGTCACCAATAACATTATTACATTTTGTTTGGCAGGCAAATTTTCTGATAGTTTTTTTCTTTAATTCTTCAAATTCAAATTTAGCTTTTTGGATACTTTCATAATTAGACAGAATTTCTGCTTTTTTCTTTGTATATTCTTCGGGGGAATATTTTATATTGAGAATTGCATTTGATAAATGTCTACTATTGGTGCAGAAAATGCAATTATTTGAATCTCGTAGGTCATAACAAAATAATAAATCACTCGATGCTTGGCATTGTTCAGAAAACATACATTTAAAACAATTTCGACAATCGATGCATTCATAGCAAAGTTCTGATTCGTGTAGAAATGCACAGTCAACACACATTTTGTCTCGTTGGAGCAGTCTGCCATACATACAATCTTCATTGAAATCAGCCGCAAAAATTAGATAGCAATCTTTGTTCTCGGCAGAGCCGTTTGTGTAATCACTCCGGACATTATTGGCAATCATAATGCCAAGCTTTGGCACTTTTCGTTCTAATTCTTGAAATTGAGAGAAGAAAGGTTTATTAAAATCGTAATCCAAAGCATAACTTTTCGGATCCCAGTTGTCACTCCACCAGCAATCGTGGCAATAGACTGTATAGTTTGAATCAGCAGTATAAACAGAAACCATATCTTTTTTACAAAGGTCACAAGGACGTTTATAAAAAGTTCTTTCATTTCGAAAAACTAATCGTCTGGCCATCCGACAATCTGGGCAATCAAGCGGGGGAGCAGTTTTCATCTGCTCGTAAAAAACAAGATCCGCATCTCGTATTTCAAATTCTTTTTTACATGTTTTACAAATTTTTTGCATGCAGTTTGCTAATCATAATTATAGAGATGTTTGCCGTTTTTGCCGTAGAGGATATTGTTGCAAGTTTTGATGATTTTGTGAAAGATCGTGGTGCTGGTTTGAGAGAAATTGAAGAGAACTGCAAAAGTGAAAAGTGCTAAAGAAATTTTTGTGCTAATTAAACTTAAAATTATTGCAAGTAATGCTGAATAGACTGGAATCAAAGTGCGGATCGTGCCGTGGTTTATTTCTTTTTGTGTTATTTCTAAATTTTTGATTGTCTTAGATTTGAAAACATAATTACGCATCCAGCGGAGACAGAGCCCGATCAAGATAGTATTAATTCCGAAAATAACTATTGCCAAACCATTTTCAGAATGTTTACCAAGGATAGAAGTTGAAAATGGAGTTAGCCCGACAAGCAGAAAAAAAATAGCATTAATGTTTGTTAAACGCACATCGATATTTTTGGCATAAACTGAAACAAAAAAATGATGAGCACGCCAGTAAGTGAAAAGCATTGAGAAACTTAAAATATAACTGAAAATTGAAGGCAAGATTTGTTTTACCCCTTGCCATAATTCTAGATTGTTCACATGAGGAGCCATGTCTGGTAATTTTATTTCGAAAACTAAAATTGTCATTACGATGGCAAAGATTCCGT
Source organism: uncultured bacterium (assembly GCA_903888625.1). GTDB lineage: Bacteria > Patescibacteriota > Minisyncoccia > Phycocordibacterales > UBA9973 > UBA9973. The sequence goes on along the minus strand of CAISUD010000020.1, from coordinate 15,510 downwards.
CTGATAATTGTTCTAATCTACTTGGTTTCATCCCTATATAATATCATAAATTTTAATAAAAAAGAAAATGTGTTAAGATAAATTTATATGAAAATTGGAATTTTTGATTCGGGGTTGGGAGGGCTTATCATTGCTCGATCTATTCGAAAAATGATGCCAGAGTATGATTATGTGTATTTGGGCGACACGAAAAGGGTGCCTTATGGTAATCGCTCACACGAGGCCGTTTTTGAATTTACTAAACAAGGTGTTGAGTATTTATTTAAAAAAGAAAATTGTGCTATTGTGATAATTGCTTGCAATACTGCATCAGCCAGAGCCTTGCGACGAATTCAGCAAGAATATTTGGTGCAAAATTTTCCAGAGAGAAAAGTTTTAGGAGTTTTAGTACCTACCGCTGAAGAATGTGCAAAATATAAAAGAGTTGGAATCATAGGAACCGCTGGCACGATAACCTCGAATACTTTTGTTGATGAAATTGAGAAATTAAATACTAAGACTAAAATTTTTCAAAATCCAGCTCCGATGCTCGTGCCACTTGCAGAAGAAGGGGAGAAAGTTCGAGCTGTGCCATTTTTAAATGAATATTTGAAACCATTTAAAGCAAAAAAAATCGAGGCTTTGGCTTTAGGTTGCACACACTATCCATTTTTTAAAAAGGAAATTAGAAAAATTTTACCAAAGAATATAAAAATAATTTCTCAAGATGAAATTGTGCCGAAAAAGTTGAAAGACTATTTTGTGAGGCATCCAGAAATCAGTAAACAATTTTCAAAAGGAAAAACTACCAAAATTTTACTAACCGACCTAACCAAAAACATAGAAAAACTCTCCAAAAAGTGGTTTGGGAAAGACGCCAAGCCTGAATTGATAAAGTTGTAAAAATAAGAGTTTTCTATAGCTCAAAAGTACCTGTTTTATAGCTCATCATGAGCGATAAATTTGGTTTTATATGATTTAAAAGCTATTTGTTGCACTATTTGTTGCAGAGTTTTTCTAATTGATGCAGCGAATATTTATAGATCAATATATTTTTGCTTCTGAAAATTATTTGCAATTTTAGAGCGGAATTACACATATCAGCGATAGCGTAAATGTGTAAAATAAAATCCCGTTGATCGCGAACGAGGGGATAAAAAAAGCTCGGCGAATTATTCGTCGAGCTTCTACTAAATGTTTCTTAAAAGTACGGTTAAAAATTGGAACAAACTAAGAAAAATGAAAATAATTTTTCTAGCCAGTGTCCCGTATTTGTTTTTTTGATGAAAAATCATAGCTGAACATGGTGTTTTAATCATGAATAGCCACGATATGCCAAACAGACAATAATCAATGTCTGCAAGGATTGATCTACACTTGAAAAACTCATCAATTGCAATAAGAAAAATTAAAATTCCCCAGCAACCGATAATAATAAAATCAGTTGCGTTTAATTTGCCTTTCTTGAACAGATATAGAGCATTTGAAGTTTCAATTAATCCATAGGCAACGCAGAAAAACAATAATCCTTCCATCTTATCTTTCCTCCTTTCTTTTAAAATTATGATGTTTGAATTCTCCACACAAGGGTAGTCCGGAGTCTCCTAAGTCATGATTGTCTGAAATGCAAACCCTAACTTTTACACCAAAGTTTTTAAAAGCATTTATCAATTTTGTTAGGGATTCGATTCTTTGCTCGCGAGGAATTACAAGTCCTTTTTCAGTTGCTTCTTTTGAAAAACAAACAGATTCAGCGACTTGTATAAGTTGTTGATTCCCAGAATTGAGCATGCGGTTTTTAGTTTCTTTAGTAAGAATTCCGTTTGAAATTATAGATCTTAAAACTCCCGTACTGGAAATTTTTTCTGCCAAATCTTCGGCATTTCCGAGGTCAAACCAGGGCATTACTACTACAATTACAGGAACTCTAGCTAAAGTTAATCTTTTTATCATTTCCAATCTTTCTGGAATTGGAGCAGACCCAGGTTCTAGGATTGAAATGATTTCTTCATCAACACTTGGTACAGAAATTTGAAGGACTAATCTGTGCTTGTTTGCGATGATTAAATTTTTCGTTTTTCCAGGAATAATTTGTTTAGTGTTCACTAATGGAGTCCACAACTGATTTAATTTCCATGTTTCTTCCAAAAGATTATGAGTTAAGTCACTGTTTTCAGGTAGAAAACAATCTGTTACGGGAGCGAAATAAGTACTTTTATGTTTACTCATTTCTTCGATTACTTTTTCTTTTCCTTCTGCTATGATTTTTTCAGCAGGGAATTGATACTTGTAGAGTCCACAGTATAAACAAGGGGTAGGACACCTTTTCCCGAATACCACCATTGGTACATTTTGACAGGGATACATTGATCCCACTAATTGAACTGCTGTTTTCATATTTATTGTTTTTAAAATTGGTTAATCGGGGCTACTAGTATTGCCCCGGTAAACCAATCAAAAACGTTTTTCAAAAACCTTAATCTAACCATAGTATAGCAAAATGTAAATAGAATGTCAAGTAGTATCGTCCAAAATAGCTTAAAAACAAAGGATAGATTTGGATTAGTAAAAATTCTGTCGGTCTATGTTGACAACAGAATTGGCTTTGTATATAATGGCAGGGTGAGAAAAACATTAAAAAATGAGACAGAAAAAGTATTAATAGATGTGGGTTTTTCTGAAAAAGAAATCGCTATTTATGTGGCTCTTTTGTCGCTTGGAAAAGGAATTGTGACAAAGATTTCGAGAACTGCTGGGGTGAGCCGAACTACGACTTATGATGTACTTGATAGTTTGTCTCAAAAAGGTTTAGTAAAAATTTCCGGCAAAGAACCAAAACAAGAATACATTGTTGAATCTCCGGAACATTTAGAAAAATTTATTAGAGAAGAAGCAGAAAAGAAAAAAAATAATTTAGAAAAAGTTGAATTTATTATTCCAGAACTTTTTTCTTTTTATAATGCAAAAGAAGTTCCAAAAGTTAGATATTACGAAGGGGTAGAGGGGTTGAAAGAAGTTTTTGAAGATACCTTAACCGCTGAAAAAGAAATTATCGGTTATGCAGTAGGGACAGATGCTTTTGAAGCAGTCGGTGAAAAATATTTAAAAGATTATTTTCATCGTAGGGTAGCAAAAAATATTAAAGTACGAGTTATTGCACCAGATGATCCTGATACTTTGAAGGTAACAGCAAATGATACAGAGGAATTGCGAGAATCTTTAACTGTGCCTCGTGATAAATTTTATTTTACAACTGAAACAAATATTTATAACAATAAAATTCTGACTGTTTCCTGGAAGGAAGAATTTGCTGTATTGATTGAAAGTAAAGAAATTGCCGATGCGCAAAAAAAAGTTTTCGAACTTGCATGGCTTGGTGCCCATCAATTTAATTCAGGGCAAGCAAAATATTTTCAAAAATAAAATATCAAAGTGTTCCTTGGCACATATCAGCCATGGCGTAAATGTGCCAATTAAATTTCCATCCAGATTGGACAGTGGTCAGAGCCATAATAGTCTTCGAGTCGGCCGGTGTTTTTGATTTTTTCGGCTAATTTTTTGTCTACAAAAAAGTAATCTAAACGCCAGCCGACATTGCGGTCGCGAGCACGAGTTTTTTGATCCCAATAAGTGTAGGCGCCGACCTTGTCGGGATAAAATTTCCTAAAAACATCGATAAAATTATTTTTTATTACCTTTGTAATCCAAGCTCGTTCGATAGGAAGAAAGCCAGTGTTTTCTTCATTTGCTTTTGGTCGAGCTAGATCAATAGGGTGGTGAGCAGTATTTACATCACCACAGAAAATAACTTGCTCACCATTTTTGCGAAGTTTTAAAATAAATTTTAAAAATGCTGTGTAAAATTTTAATTTATATTCTAGGCGGTGTGGCCCTTGTCCACCGTTTGGAAAATAGCCGGTGATTACGACTAAATTTTTTATGCCCATAAAATTTTTGTAATGAAGAACCAGCATCCTGCCTTCTTGGTCGAGATTTTTTATTCCCATACCGTATTCCACCTTGTCTGGTTTTATTTTGGTGTAGATGGCTACACCGCTATAACCTTTACGCATTTTGGAATGAGAAAAATAAGAAAAATATCCAGGAATATTTTTGACTTCATCTGGCAGTTGGCTTTCTTCTACTTTGGTTTCTTGCAAACATAAAATATCTGGATTGTATTTTTCAAAAAGGGGAGCGAGGTGCCCGTTTTTTGCCGTTGCTCGCAGTCCATTTGTGTTCCAGCTGATGATTTGCATGTTAATTTTAGAAAATAGTTATTAAATAAATTGAATTAAACCTTACCACTTCCTGCCCCGTACGAAGCTTTGCTTTCGTATGGGGTGTTCCAAGAAATTATTTTCATTAGTTTGATTTTATCATAAAATTCATAGAACCTCACCCCCTAGCCCCCTCTCCTTATTAAAGGAGAGGGGGGAGAATTTTATAAATAACATATTTTGTTTTTTATTTCTGAAAAAGAGTTTCCAGTAAAATTGTATCTATGGGTTTGCCGGTGAAATGTTTGTTTTCTTGCGAAATTACTTTTAGTTTATTGACAAAAATTTGCGCCATTTCAGCTTTTTCAAAAAAATGATAATGAATACCATATTTTTGGAAGTCACCTGATTCAGAACCTTTTGGATAAAATTCAAAAAAATGTTGAGTTTCTCGAGAGAGAGCGACGTTCAAATAAAATCCTCCAGGTTTCAAAACTCTATTTATTTCACTTGCATATTGTTCCCAATCTTCACTATATAAATTTTCAAGTAAGCCAAAATCACAAATGCCATCAAAACTTTCATCAGCGAAAGGAATATCGAGGACATCGGCTTCCATAAATTTTAATTTTCCTTCCAACCCCCAATTTTTTATTTCAGCATTTGTTTTGGCAACAATATTTTTTTCAAAATCAATGCCGATGACTTTGAAACCAGATTCGGCGAGTTGTTTGGCAAAAAGTCCTCGGCCGGAACCGACGTCTAGAATAAAAGAACCAGTTTTTAAATTTTCAGTTAGTTTGATGCCTTTTTCATCTTGGTAAAAACGAGTCCAAATGTCGGCCCCATTTTGGTAAGCTGTTTCAAAATATTTTTTATGTGCGTGGTATTGCATAGATAAATTATAGCATAAATTCACAGAACCTCACCCCCTAGCCCCCTCTCCTTATTAAAGGAGAGGGGAAAATAAAAAATATTAGTTTTTTGTTTTTTATTTGCTACTATGAAACTTTTTGTGAACCTCGCGGAGTTGTTTGTCGGTGATGTGAGTGTATATTTGAGTGGTAGCAATGTTGGAATGGCCGAGCATCATTTGGACACTGCGGATATCAGCACCATTGGAAAGCAAATCGGTAGCGAAACAGTGGCGAATGACGTGGGGGGTGACTTTTTTAGAAATTCCGGCTTTGATGGCATAGTATTTTACAATTCTTTCGATAGACCTACGAGCCAACCCCTCTTTCTCAGTTTTGGCTTTTTCGTCGCCAACTTTTACAAACAAAGCATCATCCATATCTTTTCTTTTATCTAAATATTTTTTGACAGCCGTGCGAGCTTCATTGGAAATAAAAACAACTCGGACTTTGCTACCTTTTCCACGGATAGAAAATTCTCCAGAAGAAAAATCTACATCGCGAGTGAGGGAACACAATTCTGAAACTCGTAGCCCAGTCGAAAAAAGTAAATACAAAATGGCTTTGTCGCGGAGAGATTTCAAATCTTCGCCTTCGGGGGCATTCATCAAGCGATCAAGTTCGCTTGGGGAAATGAGGTCGAGTGAGCGTTCAGGGACTTTCGCCAGTTCAATGCAATCTGCCGGTAGACTTTCGATTCGACGCTTGGCTAGATATTTTAAAAATGAACGGAGAGCTATCAAATAATAATTTTGAGTTTTCTTTTTTAAAGTTTCACCGGTGGCCCGATTGTTGCCAGCTATTTGGCGATTTAAGTATAGACGAAATTCACGAACTGTTTGATCAGTAATATCTTTTGGGTTTTTTGGGTTAGCGAATTTCCAAAAACGATTTAAATATCTCTCGTAATTTTCAACTGTTTTTAAACTTGAACCTTTTTCAATTTCTAAATATTCCAAAAATTCTCTCTTTAATTTGTCCATCCCGTTAGAAGTCGCCCTCGTCAAAAGACGAGTGCTACGGTCACCTTGGGGCGATCTACTTCTAACGGGATCCATCTCGGTTGCCATCTTTTTATTATATCATTTTTTAATGTCGCACAATATTTTTTCTGTAAAATTAACAAAGAGGGACGGCCGTTTTAGACTTCATCCCTCTTTTTTCTGTTACTTACAACTTTTACAGCAGGTTTGCAAATTTTGCAATTTGAATTGAGTTTTCTGAATAACTCGGAGACCCGCGCTGACAACTTGATGTGTTTTTTTTCATACGCTCAAATTTTTTTAGCGTTAATGCCTACTCTAAGTTTTCGGCTTCCCTTACTATTTGATATTTATTGTAAAGATGAAAAGTGGATAAAGTTGTTCAAATAAATACACCTCACCCCCGACCCCTCTCCAGAGTACTGGCGAGGGGAGAAATGCAAAATCTAATTTGTTTACCCACTAGGCAAGACCTAGTGGGTAGCATTTTTCCCCTCTCCATTTTTAAAAAATGGAGAGGGGGTAGGGGTGAGGTGTTTTTTATGCCAGAAATATCACAATTTGCAATTTTGGGAGCTTTATGCTAAGATATGAAATATGTTAGCAACAAAGAAAAAACAAGCAGTTATTAAGAAAAATCAAATTCATGACAAAGATACAGGCTCTCCAGAAGTGCAGGTGGCTGTTTTGTCTATCCAGATTGATGAACTCGCAAAACATTTAAAGAAACACAAAAAAGATAATCACTCTCGCCGAGGCTTGATCAAAATGGTAGCTGATCGCCGAACTCATTTGAAATATTTGGAACGAAAAGACAAAACTCGTTACAACGCACTCGTGAAGAAGATGGATTTGAAATAATTCACCTCACCCTAGCCCTCTCCTTATTAAGGAGAGGGTATTATGCTATACTTATAGTCTAGTCGAATTTTTTATTATTAATATTTTTATACAATGACCGTAATAAAACACAAAGAACAAAGAGTTGGAGTTTTTATTGATACACAAAATTTGTATCACTCCGCTCGCAATTTATATAAAGCTCGAGTAAATTTCGGAGCTGTTTTGAAAGAAGCAGTCGCTGGTAGAAAACTAGTGCATGCTGTGGCTTATGTGATCACCACCGAAGCAGGCGATGAGAAACATTTTTTTGAAGCACTTACTAAACTTGGCATTGAAACTAAAACCAAAGATTTGCAGATTTTTCATACTGGCAGTAAAAAAGCTGATTGGGATGTCGGCCTGGCAGTGGATGCAATTAAAACTGCACCTCGACTCGATACTATCGTGATCGTTTCAGGTGATGGAGATTTTGTGCCACTCGTACAATATTTGCAAACAATGACTCAAGTAGAAGTCGTCTCTTTTGGTAAATCAACTTCCGCTAAACTTCGTGAAGTTGCCGACGATTTCGTCGATATGTCCGAAAGCCCCAAAAAATTTCTTTTAGGGTAAATTTTGACAAAAGCTATTTTAATATGCTAATCTAAAAATAGGTTTTTGTACTTTGAAATAAGATTTTTGTGGTGACTTAAGGGTTTAAAATTTTAAACTTTTTGGTCACCATAAAAACCAAGCATATGAAAAAAATCGTAATTATTTTAATTTTAGCTTTTCTGTTGTTAGGAACAGAAACTTTTGCTTTTACCGCTGGAGGTGGAGAAGGCATAAATGTAAATCCGTTATTGCCTGTAAGTATTCTTATATTGGCAATTATAGGAATGTTATCGCTTCTTGTTTTTTTAAAGAAGATAGTAGATAAAAAAAATAAAAAATTAGAAACCAAAAATTAAGTTTAAATTTAAAAAAGAAATAAAAAAAAGACTCTTAGGTTGGAAGAGAATTTTAAAAAAAATTCCACATTGCAAGTTGCTTAAGGGAATAGGAATTGAATGTAATGATGATTGGGTAAGAGATAGCAGGAAAACTGAAAATTCCATCTTTATTCTCTCCGTAAGTGCTGATTTGGATTATCACCATTATGCGTTTATGGTTCTTTATTTTTGTTTTTATGCTAATGGGGAATTTGAAATTTTTAATAGTGAAAACCTTGATGATGAAGACTGTTCCGATTTGAATGATCCAGTGGCCAATGTTCTTTTGAATTACAGCCAAAGTACGGCTGATTCATGGAAAGAAGGATATAAGCTTATTGTAAAAATTGTTGAGGAAGCTTTTAAAAATTCTATTCCCGAAGTCCCGGAAAAGTAAAATTGCATTAATAAATTATCTTAGCACCCTGTTGTGAAACACGGTGCTATTTTTTTGCATTTTAGGTAAAAAATGTTAGGATAATGTAGTAGTTTATTAGGTTTTATTAGTTAATCAGTTTGCTTCCAGACACAAAGTAATGTTCTGTTAATCAGCCTTTCGACAGGCTCAAGGTAAAGAACATACTATAGTCTGGACACAAACTAAACCTTCCGTTTAAGACGGAAGATAAATATTATGCACAAGAAAGAATTTAGTATAGAAATTGGCGGGAAGAAAATGACCGCTATGTTTACCGACTTAGCTGAACAAGCACACGGTTCAGTTTTATTAAAATATGGTGAGACGATTGTCCTCGCGACTGCTTGCATGTCGAAAGACAAACAACAAGGTTTAGGATTTTTTAATCTCACTGTTGATTATTTAGAAAAATTTTACGCAGCTGGGAAAATTTTGGGCTCGCGTTTTGTGCGTCGAGAAGGCAGACCTAGTGAAGAGGCGGTTCTTGCTTGTCGAGTGATAGACAGAACTTTGCGTCCGCTTTTTGACCAATCAATGCGTCATGCTGTGCAAATAATTGTCACGGTGCTTTCTGTCGATGATAACGATCCGACGATTTTGGCGGTGAACGCGGCATCTCTTGCCTTGGCAGTTTCCAATATTCCTTGGGCAGGACCAGTTGGATGTGTTCGAATTGGAAAATATGATACGGAAGATTTAACCATTAATCCATCACAAAAATTACGAGAAAGGGAAGATCAATATAAATATGATTTAACAGTCTGCGGAAAAGCTGGCAATATAAATATGATTGAAGCTTCCGCTCATCAAACCAAAGAAGAAGAATTGTCCGAAGCCCTTTCTCAAGCGGTATTGGAAATCACCAAACTTGAAAATTTCCAAAAAGAAATTGTGAAAGAAATTGGCAAAGAAAAAAGAGTTATTGAGAAAGAGACAATCTCGCCCGAGTCAGTCAAATTATTTAATGAAAATATTTTACCAAAAATGGAGGGCGCTATTTTTTCTGGAGCTGGAAAAAAACAAATTGATGAATTGCATAATGTTTGGAATAAATTAGTTAAAGATACATTTTCTGATAGGACAGATTTTGCTTTGGAAGATGACCTTTTTGATGAAACAGAAAATGAAATGATTCACCAGAAAGCTATCAATGAAGACAAACGCCCCGATGGCAGAGGGATGGATGAACTTCGAGATTTATATGCCCAAGCCGGAGGAGTTTCTAGTATTTTACATGGCTCTGGAATTTTTTATCGAGGAGGCACGCACGTGCTTTCAGTTCTAACCTTGGGTGGACCAGAAGATAGAAATTTAGTAGATGGACTTCAGCTTAAAGTTGAAAAAAGATTTATGCATCATTACAATTTCCCTCCATACTCGGCCGGAGAAGTTGGTAGGACAGGCAGTACAAATCGTAGAGAAGTTGGACACGGTGCACTGGCAGAAAAAGCAATTGCGATGGTCTTACCCGCTGTTGATATTTTTCCATACACGATTCGAATTGTTTCAGAATCAATGGCTTCAAATGGTTCCACTTCGCAAGCTTCAATCTGTGGATCTACCCTCGCTCTTATGGATGGTGGAGTACCGATCAAAGCACCAGTCGCTGGAATTGCTATGGGGTTAATGCATGAGAGTGATGAAAAATATAAAATTTTAACTGATATCCAAGGACCTGAGGATCATCATGGTGATATGGATTTCAAAGTTGCCGGGACGAAAGATGGAATCACTGCAATTCAACTCGATGTGAAAGTCGAAGGTGTGCCAGTGAAAATTTTAACTGAAGCAATGCATCAATCTAAAAAAGCGCGGACGGCTATTATTGAAAGAATTGAAAAAGAAATTCCAGCACCTCGAGCAGAAATATCGGTAAATGCTCCAAAGATTTTGATTATCCAAATCAAGCCAGACCAAATTGGTTTGGTGATTGGTGGCGGTGGAAAAACAATTAAAGAAATTAAAGAAAAATCCGGAGCTGAAATCACGATTGAAGATTCCGGTAGAGTTTATTTGACTGGTAAAAATGATGCAGCCGAAATTGCTAAAAAAATCATTGAAGAAATGACTCATGAATTTAAATACGGAGAAGTCTTGAGGGGGGAAGTGGTAAAAATTGCGGACTTCGGAGCCTTTGTGAGATTGAATGATTTTACTGATGGGATGGTGCATATTTCTGAAATTGCACCAGTTAGAGTAAATCAAGTTAGTGACTTCCTTAAAGAAGGGATGATCGTGCCGGTGAAAGTTATCAAGATTGATGCCGAAAGAGGGAAAATAAGTCTCTCCATCAAAGAAGCCGACAAAGATTTTTTCAACAATCCTTTGAATAAGGTTTAGAAGAAATAAAAAAGAACCTCACCCCCTAGCCCCCTCTCCTTATTAAGGAGAGGGGGTTTTGGATTATCTAGATAAAAATAGTTTTTATGAGTATAATATATGAATATGGAAAACGAGAAACAAAATGAAGTGCCGGTAAAAAATCCTATCAAAAAAGTTGGGCTGGTAGAAACTTATGCAGGGGATATGAGTAAGGTGATAGAGAAGAACGAAGATGGAATTATCAAAAGAATAATTCATGAACAAGAAGAGCAGGAATTGGTAAAAGAAAATTTATCACCTGAATCAAAGAAAAATAAATTTTTTATGTTGCTTGGGGGAGGGCTGATTATCGTGGCAATTCTCGTTGTCTTTTTTTTGACTGTTTTTCAAAATCAAATTTCTAGTGTAACTCCCAACAATCAAATAAATCCGATTATTTTCACCGACAAAACAAGTTACGTAGAAATCGGAGGACTTTCGAAAGATCAAGTGGTTCAAACTATTGTAAATGAAATAAATTCTACCAAAATAAAAGTAAGTGGCGTGGAAGGGATTTATTTAACTGAAAATAAAAAAACTATTGGACTTCGGAGGTTTATTTCAATTTTGAAAGGCAATTTTCTTTTAACACCGAATAATTTTGTCAGTGATAATTTTTTACTTGGAGTAGAAAAAGATGATGCAAATTTGATTTCAGCTTCAGTTAAAACAGCTACCTCAACGATAGCCACCTCTACGACTATTTTGCTTGGAAATAATTTAACGACCAATAACCCATTTATTTTATTACAAAGTCGTTCCTTTTTGGATATTTTTCCATCAATGAAAAGTTGGGAAAGTAAAATGTTTTCCGATTTACATGGGCTTTTGGGAATTACGATTAATGCCGATAATAATTATCTTTTAACTCGCGATTTTGAAGATGGATTTGTGAACAATAAAAATGCCAGAATTTTGTACGATAAAAACGGGCAAGTTGTCCTCGAATATGTTTTCATGAATGATGCTTCGGTGATAATTACTAATAGTGATACAGTCGTCAAAGAAATAATGTCTCGTTTGGTGTCTTTGCAAATTAAAAGTTAGAAATTAATTTGCCTTTAATGTTAAAAATGCTATCATTCTTTTATGCCTATAGATAAAAATAAAATTAAAGAGAAATTAGAAAAAGAAAGGGATATTTTATTAGTGCAAATGGGTGATATGGGAAAGCTAAATCCAGTCACCGGAGAATGGGAAGCTATCCCTGAAGAAAGGACTTCTCAAGAGTCCGACCAAAATGATATGGCGGATCGTTTTGAGGATTTTGAAGAAAGAAGTTCTATGATTCGAGATTTAGAGCCAAGGTTAAATAATATTTTGCTCGCTTTAAAGAAAATCGGGAAAGATTCTTTCGGAAAATGTGAAGTTTGCGGTAAGGATATTGAGCTTACTAGATTGGAAGCCAATCCAGCTGCTCGAACTTGTAAGAAACATTTAGAAAATTAATTAAGCACTACAAAAATCACCATGAGTTTTGCCAGAGTATATTCTGCCCAAACGCATTTGTTAAAAGGTAAAATAGTTACCGTGGAAATTGATATTACCAAAAATACTTTGCACGCTTTTACTTTGGTTGGACTGCCGGACAAAGCGGTGGATGAATCAAAAGATAGAATGAGTTCGGCACTAAAGAATTCTGGATATCATTCTCCAAAAAATCAAAATCAAAAAGTGGTGATTTCTCTTTCGCCAGCAGATTTAAAAAAAGAAGGACCGTATTTTGATTTAGCCATTGCTCTCGCATATTTACTTTCTGCTGAAGAAATTGATTTTGATCCGAAAGGAAAAATATTTCTCGGAGAATTATCTTTAAATGGTGAATTGCAAGCTATCAAAGGAGTTTTGCCGTTGGCAGAACATGCTATGCAAATGGGTTATAAAGAAATTTATGTGCCGAAAGCAAATGCCGAGGAAGCAGCTTTAGTAAAAGGCATAACGGTTTACGGAGCTCGAACTTTAAAAGAAGTTATCGATCATTTATCAAAAACAGAATTTGATTCAAATGGCAAACCTCTTGAGCCAAAATTGCCAAAAATTTTACCACAAAAGCCAACTCAAATAATTCGAAAAGAAAAAAATCATGATTTAGATTTTTCAGATATCCGCGGACAAGAATCTGCCAAGCGTGGTTTAGAAATTGCAGCTGCTGGCGGACACAACATTGCCTTATCTGGACCTCCAGGAACGGGTAAAACAATGTTGGCTAGAGTTTTTTCACACATATTACCCGAGCTTGATAATGAAGATATTTTAGAAATTACAGGAATTCATTCTATTGTGGGACTTTTGGACGATGCTCTCGTCACTGAACCACCTTTTCGAGCACCGCATCATACGTCTAGTTATGTCTCGATGATTGGCGGGGGAGCTAATCCAAAACCAGGCGAAGTGACTTTGGCACACAAAGGAGTGCTTTTTCTAGATGAATTTCCTGAATTTGAAAAAAGAGTGTTAGAGGCGCTTCGACAACCACTCGAAGATAATATTGTTTCGATTTCTCGAGCTAGAGGCTCGGCAATTTTCCCTTCCAATTTTATTTTAGTCGCCGCAATGAATCCTTGCCCTTGTGGTAATAAAGGCAATAAAGATAAAGTTTGTATTTGTAAGCCTTCTGATTTGGAAAGATATTCTAGGCGGATTTCTGGACCGATTATTGATCGGATAGATTTGTGGGTGACAGTAGCCAATGTGCCATACGATAAATTGAGCGATGAGACCCGAATAGGGGAGAAAACATTTTCAATAAAAAATAGAGTAAAGAATGCACGGCTAATTCAAGAAAAAAGATTTCAAAATTCTAGGAGAAAAATAAAAACTAATAGTGATATGAATGTGAAAGAGTTAGGAATTTTTGCTCCGCTTGCACCTGATGTGAAAAAACTTTTAAACGATAGTGCCGAACGCCTAGCCCTCTCAGCTCGAGCCTATCATCGAATAATAAAATTAGCCCGCACCATAGCCGATCTCGAAAATTCAGAAAACATTAAGCAAAATCATATTCTAGAAGCTTTGCAATATAGACCGAAGGTGAATATTTGAAATTTAAAATAAAAAGACTGTTTGTAAAATATTATTTTGCAAACAGTCTTTGTTTTAATTAAGGATCATTATAATTTAATGTCCTCTAGGAAGCTAGAAACAAGAGAAACAACTTCTTCTTTTTCTTTTTGAAGTTTTTGTTCTATTTCTTTTTTTTGAAAATAGATTAATAATTTAGCCTTATCTTCTTCTGAAGGGATTAAGCTAAATTTATTTTTGTCGCAAACTATTGCCCATATTTCTTTTTCTTTTGGAGTAAGTAAAGAAGCATTTACGTTCGGTAGTTTTGAATTTTGAATAGAAGGAGCTACAACATTTTTTGTGTATCTCCTTTTTTCTTTTAGAGTAGACATTGTAGGTGAGTCTTCCGTAGGAGCTAAAGGTTTTTTAACAGTAGGAGAAGAAATAACTTCTTCTTCTTCTTTTACTATGTTTTTAACTGAAATTGGGACATAATTGAATTTTTCAAATAAAATATCACCATTTTCCTTCATTTGTATATTGTTCCACCCCATACATTCGAGGTTTCTAAATAAAGAATTTTTTGTTTCAGCAGATACCATTTTAGGATATGATATTACAAAATGTTTTTCGTTTTCTTTGATTATTGGTCTTGACCCACGCAATACCCTTTGAAGTCTTTTTTCTATTTCTATTACCCCATCTTTTTCAGTTGGAGTTAAAGTAAAGTCGAATCTTTTTGCACTACCACTTTTTTCTTTGATATTATTGCAGTCTATAATAACAACATTTTCTTCTTGGCAGATAAGATTTAAGTCTCCAGTGTACCAATTGAAAATGTTAACTATTAATCTAGCAGTGGCAGCATCAAGAGTTTCAATTTGGTGCATATTTTTTTTATCTTCAATAAACTTGAAAGAAATTTCAGATTCATTTTCCAATTCCGCTTCGAATTTAAAGATTTTCTTTAGGATTCTCTTTAAAGATACCTGGCAGTCTTTTTTGGGAATAGGTTCAATACTACTGATTGTTTTTTCTTTTTTATCATAATCTACGTTTAATGCAACAACAGGCTCCATTTTAACTATTTCTTTAACCCTAACAATTTCAGATTCAGCGACTACTTTTACTACTGGTTCTGATTTAGTTTTTATCGGAGAAGTAGCTGTTTTCTGAATTGCCATTTGTCTTTTAATCATTGATACATCTGAATCACAAAGATTCTGAAAAGGGATAAGAATGACTGTGTTATTTGCTCCGTGTGTTCCTTTTTTTAGGATAGACAGGCCTAGATTATAGATTAAGTCCTTCAAAGCATTTCTTTCTTTTTGTTTTAACCCTTTTATTCCAATCTTTCCATACATTTGTGGAATTCGTGCTTCCACCTTAAACCTAACAGAGTTTGGCACCAGTGGTTTTAAATAACCCTGTACTTCTTTCCATAATTTATGAAAAGTTTCCAAGTCAATTTTTTTGTCCTCTACTATTTCTTCTGTCCTCATTTTTTAAATTTTAATTTTTTTTACCTTGATTTAATTTTTTGGCGTTTTATTTATCAGGGCCAATTTGTAACCTGTGTTGTCTTCTGTACGGCAGTTTCTTTAGCTATTAAACCTAGTTTAATAAGAACAACATTTAAAGAACCCGGGGATTCCCTAAATGTTGCCCTTATTTTCAATTAAAATTTATTTTTTCAAAGCACTAATCATTTGTTGCATTTTATCAGGAAAGTATAAATATGTCAAGGTAATGTAATGTTTTGAAGTTATCCACAGTTTTGCTTGACGGTGAACGCTCGTTCACTTATACTATATAAGT
>CAISUD010000019.1 GCA_903888625.1 uncultured bacterium | reverse complement strand
ATTCCAAAATTTCCACCGGGCATATCAACAAACTGGTAAAAAATGTAGCAAAATTGGCTGTTCTGGTGTTATAATGAGAAAAGTGGTAAACGGCAGAAGTTCTCACTTTTGTTCCGTTCATCAAATTTAATAACTTTTAACTAATTAATATATGGCATTCAAACATTTAATGGAAGTCGTTTTAGTTCTCGTTGTTCTTTGGTTTGTGTGGTTTTTTACTGGTGGTCCTCAAAGAGCAGACAATGACAAACCCTTTATCAAACCCGCCGCCCCAATAGACACTGGTGAAACTTATGGACCGCAGTAAAACCTCACCCTGCCCTCTCCTGAGGGGAAATGGTTTTACCACTGAGGCAAGACCTCAGTGGTAATTACTGTCCCCAATCGACTAATTCAGTAAAACGAACATAGAAACCAAAAGGGTCAGCTACTCTGAAATCCCACTTTCCCCATCTTTTCAAAGTTAATGGCTGGGCAATTTGTTTTTCAGGAATTTTATCCTTTATTTCCTCCCATAATTTTTGAACATCCGAAACAGGAATAGTAATCTCAACTTCATAACCCCGTCGAGTGCCTTCTGGAAAATCTGCAAAATATTTATGTTGTGAAACTTTTTCTTTATCTCCATAAAAATTCATCTGTGTATTTCCTATTGTATCTTCCCTCCTTAAGACTAAATACCCTAAGTCACTACCACCTCCACCAGAAGTTGGGTCATAACCTATTTCAATAAAACCAAATATTCCATAAAATTCTTTAATCGGTTGAAAATTTGGAACGTGCAATTCTAAAACTAAATTATTAATTATTTTATTTGGTTCTTTTTCTTTGTCTAACATATTTTTTTAAATTAATAATAATAATGACTTAATAAGTTCTGGAGCAGAAAAATATACTCTTACATTTTCTCCCTCTTTATATAATTCTATCATTTCAGAGCTATCTCTAGGAATAACCTTAAAACCTTGCTGATTTGAATATTTTTCTTTAAAAGATTGATAATCATCAACAATAAAGTCTGCGTCACCGCGTTCTTTAAATTTTTCATCTGGCTTCCTTACTCTTAAAATTTCAAGCCTACCAGCAGAAGTTTCTATTGGGGAAATTCTAAACAAAAGACTGTTGGGTCTTTCTTGGATTTTTTTACCAATTTTGTATGCTTCATCTACAAAACCTTTATATTCGTGATCAGTCTGGCAAAATATACACGCATAATATACTGGAACATTTTTTTGATCTGTATATTCATCCTTTAGATATTCTGCTTCTTTTACAATATTTTTGATTAGCTCTTCCATATTTTTATTATAACAAATATACAACTAAATATTCAAAATTCTAAAAAGGGCGATGCCGGTGGCTACGGAGACATTTAAGGATTCTTTCCCGACGTCGTCTGGAAGACGATTTCGGGCAAGTTTTCCGTGCATTGGAATCTCGGCTATGACATCACATTTTTTTAAAATACTTTTTGGAATACCTGTCACTTCTGTGCCAACGATAAAAGCATTTTTT
>CAISUD010000018.1 GCA_903888625.1 uncultured bacterium | reverse complement strand
GCCAGGAAGTGGTTTCTATTATGGGGAATGATTTTCGCTGTTTTTATAGTGCGCGGATTGCTTCCTTGGATAATTGTTTGGGCTTTTAATCCTTCACTTGGCCCCGTGCAAGCTTTTATGTCGACCTTGTCGGGCAATTTAGCCGTCCGAAACTCGATTGAAAAATCAGCACCGATATTACTGATGGCTGGAGGAATTTTTCTAGTATTTTTATTTTTGTATTGGCTTTTCTTAGAAGACAAAAAATTTGGCTTACCACGGACAGAGAAATTTTTTATGCAAAAAGGAATTTGGTTTTATGCAGTGGTTTCTATTGTACTTGCTATTGTTTCATATTTTGCCCTAAAGCAAAATAATATGATGGCTTTTGGAGCAGTGATTGGTTCTACTTTGTTTTTTATTACTCATGGTTTTAAACAAAATGCCGAAGAGAAAGAAAAAAAGATAAAGGGTGGCGGTGGGTCTGATTTGAGCAAACTTTTCTTTCTAGAAATTATTGATGCGACTTTTTCGATTGATGGAGTCCTGGGAGCTTTTGCTTTCACTTTGTCGGTGCCACTTATTTTACTTGGCAATGGCTTAGGGGCAATAATTGTTCGGCAACTAACAGTTGGGAATATTGAAAGAATTAAAAAATATATTTATTTGAAAAACGGTGCAATGTATTCTATTCTTGTACTAGGGGCGATAATGATTGCCCACTCTTTTGGTGCCAAAATTCCGGAATATGTTTCGCCCCTAGCTACTTTCCTAATAATAGGATTTTTCTTTTGGAAATCGAAAAGGCATATTAAAATAAATATAAAGAATGGATAAATTTAAAGAAGAGTGTGAAAAATTAAATAAAGCCCAAAAGGAGGCCGTGAAGGCTATCGATGGCCCGGTGATGGTAGTAGCCGGACCGGGGACGGGGAAGACCAAGATTTTGACCTTACGAATTGCCAATATTTTAGCTAAAACTGATACTGCCCCAGAGAGTATTTTAGCTTTGACTTATACAACAGCCGGAGTTATTTCAATGCGAGAAAAGTTGATTGAGACGATTGGTGATAGAGCTTATAAAGTAAATATTTTTACTTTTCATGCTTTTTGCGAACACATCATCAAAGAATTTTCTTTTTATTTTGAAGATCTAGAAGGTGCTAGAGTTATAAATAGTCTTGAGCGAGTAGAGATTATTGAAAGTATTATAAAGAAGAATAAATTTGAGCATTTAGTTTCTTTTCATGATGAATTTTCATTTTTGAATAAAATTATAAGTGGAATTTTGGCTATTAAAAAAAAGGAGGGGCTTTCACCAGAAGAATTTTTAAAGAGATTACCAATTTGGAAAAAGGAACTACTAGCCAATGATGCCTTGTATTATAAAAAAGATTTCGGTGATTCAAAAAAAGGAGATATTAAAATAGCTGAAGCAGAAAAAATAAATAAAAAAATAAACAAAGCTTATGAACTGGCTGAGATATTTTCTCTTTACCAAGAGCAATTAAAAAAAAGAGGTTTGTATGATTTTTCAGATATGATTTTGTATGCTAAGGGAGAACTTGAAAAAAATAAAAATTTAAAGGCAGATATTCAAGAGAAATATCAATATATTTTAGTTGACGAACACCAAGACACGAATGAAGGCCAGAATACCATAATCGAACTTTTAACGGATGCTCCACATTTAGAAGGCAAGCCAAATCTTTTTACAGTTGGGGATGAAAAGCAATCTATCTATCGTTTCCAAGGAGCCAGCGCTGAAACTTTTTCTCGTTTTCAAAAATTATATAAGGATATAAAGATGGTTACCCTAAAAGAAAATTATAGGTCAACTCAAAATATTTTAGATGGTGCCCATAGCTTGGTGACAAAAGGGAAGGGGCTCGAAAAAAGCGCTCTTTTAAAAGCGAATAAAAAAAAGAATGATCCGATAAATATTTTTGAGTTTTCAAATTATAAATTTGAGTTATTATATTTAGCAGAAGATATAAAGGAAAAAATTAAAAGTGGAGTATCTCCAAGTGAGATTGCGGTTTTGTATCGTGCCAACAAAAATGTTTCAGACATCAAGACAATTTTAGATTCTTACAAAATTCCCTATACCATTTTTTCTAAAGATAAAATTTTAGAGGATAATAATATTAGGAATTTGATAAATATATTACGGATTGTTTACAATTTTAACGACGACCATTCTTTAGGTAAAATTTTCTTTGCTAATTTTTTGAATTTTGATCCTTATGATGCAGTACGAATTTTAGATAAGTATAAGTCACTCCGTAAAGAAGAAAAGAAACATATTTTTGCGATTATTGAGGATAAGAAAATCTTAAAAGAAATTGAGGTTAAAAATCCTGAGCAATTTCTAAATTTTGCCCAAACTTTGAAAAAATTGAAAATAGATTCTGCCAACCAATATTTCCCAGATTTTTTCAAAATCTTTTTAGATGAAATAGGTTATTCAAAATATTTACTTGCGAGCGATCAGTCTCGTTTAGATTTAGTAAAATTAGATAAATTTATTGATGAAATAAAGCGTCAAAGTAGCGCTAAAAAAGGCTATTCTCTCGAAGACTTTATTTATTTTATTGATTCCTTTATTAAATATGAGCTAGATATTGAAAGTACTGACCCGGAAATTATCGAAGGAGTTTCTCTGATGACAGCTCATGGTTCGAAGGGTAGAGAGTTCGAATATGTGTATATTATCAATGCTACTCGCAAATCTTGGGAAGCTAGTCGAGGTGGGGGTAATAATATTAGTTTACCGATTTATCAATATGATGGAGATATCGAAGACGAACGTCGACTTTTCTATGTAGCGATGACGAGAGCAAAAATAGAGCTTTGTATTTCTTTTTCCAGAACCGACAATGATGGTAGGGAACATGAAGAATCTGAATTCGTAAAAGAAATTGGAGCAGAATTTAAAAAAGAAGAAAAACTAAAAAGTTTTGAAGAGAAAAATATTAATCAATTGGCTTCATTTTTAAATTCTAAAAAAACGTCTGCATCTTTATTTGATCCTAAATATTTACGGCAATTATTTTTTGAACGTGGGCTCAATGTCTCAGCTTTAAACAATTATTTAAATTGTCCTCAAAAATATTTATATAAAAGTTTGATTCGAATTCCGGATGTTTATTCAGCCAGTATGAAATTTGGTAGCATTGTCGACTACGCTTTAAATGAGTTTTTTAAACAATCCAAAAAGGAAGCAAAAATTTTAACTAAAGAATTATTGTTAGAAAAATTTAATTTGGCTTTAAGAAAACATAATTTGAATGAAAAAGATGAGGACCGATTCTGTGAAAGAGGAGAAAAGGCCTTGAGCGAATATTATGATGAATATGCGAATAGTTGGACATGGAAAGTCGAAATGCAATATCACTTAGAAAGAGATTTTGAATTGGAAACTAAGGAAGTTTTGAGAATTAGTGGGATTATAGATAAGTTGGAATATGTAGAGGATTTGTTTTCTCCAAAGGTGAATGTGATAGATCATAAAACTGGTAAACCTTTTTCAGAAAAGACCAAAGAACAAAAGGCAGATTACGAGAGACAGCTTGCTTTTTATAAATTACTATTGACCGATTATCCAAAAAGAGAGTTTCGAGTGAAGAAAAATATTCTTGATTTTATTGAAAAAAATAAAAAAGGAAAATTTGAACAATGTATTTTAGAAATCACAGAAGGGGACTTGGTTAAATTAAGAGAAGAGATAAACACCTGCGCCCGCGAAGTCTTATCAATGGAATTTCTTAAAAAAGGTTGCCATAAAAAAGATTGCGAGTGGTGCCAGATAGAAAGGTAATACACAGGCGTTGCCTATGTATTAAAAGCTTGGGCCGTTGTCGAGCCAGCCT
>CAISUD010000017.1 GCA_903888625.1 uncultured bacterium | reverse complement strand
TTATTATTAATTATTTTTTTCTTTCTAGCCTTACTTTTTGGCTTAATTATAAAAAATAAGTTGGGCCTTTTAATTTCTATTTTTGTTTTAGTTTTTTGTTTTGGAATTTTCAGGTTTCATTTAGCCGACAAGCCTTTGCCAAGTGTTTTTGAAAATGAAATTGGACAAAAAATAAGCTTAGAAGGGGAGATTGTGGATGAACCAAGTATTAGGGAAACGAATCAAAAGTTGGAGGTGGCAATTTCTTTTCCTGTTAAAACTGAGATTTTGCTTACCACTGATTTTGAGCAATATTTTAAATATGGTGACCGAATAAAATTTTCAGGCACTTTGAAAAAACCAGTAAATTTTATTACTGATCAAGGTAAAGAATTTGATTACATAAATTATTTAAAAAAAGATGGGATTTTGTATGTGATGGGTTACCCAAAAATTGAAGTTGTTTCGACTGGCAATGGTAGTAAAATAAAAAGCATTTTATTTTCTCTTAAAGAAAAATTTTTAAATAAAATGAATTTTGTTATTCCATCACCCGAGAATTTATTTATGGGTGGGCTAATTTTAGGAGAAAAATCCTCTTTTAATCAAGCAATGACACAAAGTTTCATCAATACAGGTACGATTCATATTGTGGCACTTTCTGGTTATAATGTGACGATTGTCGCGGAGTGGATTATGAAATTATTTGCTTTTTTACCGAAAAATTTTGGAATTGGTATTGGAATTTTAACCATTTTACTTTTTATTGTAATGACCGGTGGTAGTACGACTGCCATTCGGGCTGGTATAATGGCGACTTTGGCATTAATAGCTCGGGCGACTGGCAGGAATTATGATATGGCACGAGCCTTGATTCTGGCAGGAGTTTTGATGCTTATATTTAATCCATTTATTTTAGTTTATGATGTTTCTTTTCAACTTTCATTTTTGGCAACGATTGCAGTGATTTTCCTTTCACCAAAAATGGAAAAATATTTTAGATGGGTGACTGAAAAATTTGAATTGCGAGATATCATTTCTGTCACGGTGTCGGCTTATCTTTTTGTGATGCCATTTATTTTATATAAAATGGGGAATTTGTCTTTTGTGGCACTACCAGCGAACGTCCTTATCTTGCCATTTATTCCTTTTACGATGTTGCTTGGCTTTATTACTGGTTTTGTCGGGCTCCTCTCTTATCCGCTTTCGGTACCGATGGGGTATCTCAGTTATTTATTTTTACATTATGAACTTTCGGTCATTGGTTTTTTCTCACGTCTGCCTTTCGCCGCACTTTATCTTTCCAATTTTCCACTAATTCTAACCATTCTCATTTACGCGTATTTTATTTATCGTCTTTTCGGCAGAAATATAAAAAAATTTTTTATTGAGCCTTTTTAAAATTTTCTTCAATAACTTCCCAATTCAAATTTTCAAAAAACGCATCAATGTATTTTTTCTTTTCAGAAGTTGGATAATCATATAGATAGGCGTGTTCCCACATATCAAGACAAAGGATTGGAGATGTGGAGACTAGTTGCCCGAGATGATGTTCATCCACCCATTGATTAAGCAGTTGCCCGGATTGTTTATCATAAAAAAGGATTGCCCAGCCGACTCCGCGAGTCATAGCGACTGTTTTAAAACGAGTAAGCCAATTTTCAAATGAGCCAAAGTCTTTTTCAATTTGTTTTTTCAATTCTGAATCTTCGGCTAAATTTTTTGCACCATTTTCTAGACTAGCAAAATAATATTCATGATTGCGCATGCCACAAAACTCAAAAGCAAAACGGCGAGTAATTTCAGATACTGAATATTTGCCTCCTTCGTCATCTACTTTGCCATACATTTCTATCATTGATAAAATTAAGTTTGTATTTTTTACATAACCAGCATAAAGCTTTAAATGCTCCTCAATATTTTTTGCTGAAATTCCTTTTAATTCACCGATATTAAATTTTTTTTCTATAAATTTTTGCATTGTTTTATCTTAAAGGATGATTATTAATATAAGATTAAAATAGTATGATAAAATAATCTTATGCCAAAAGTGCCTAAAAAATATTATTTAACTATTATATTTTTACTTTTAATTTTTTTGAATGTTTTTTTATTGATAACAGATTGGCAAAATTCGCATCGTGTTTTTACTTTTGCCATGCTCGATGTCGGACAAGGCGACGGACTTTTTATTGAATCTCCAACCGGTGTACATATTTTGATAGATGGTGGACCAGCCAAAAGTGTTTTGGATCCACTTGGGAAAGTGATGCCAGCTTTTAATAAAAAAATAGATGCCCTAATGATTACCAACCCAGATGCCGATCATATTGGAGGATTTTCAGATATTTTAGAAAATTATCAAGTTGGAGCTTTGTTTGAGCCTGGGACTATTTCTCCTTCCAAAACTTATCAAAATTTAAAAAATGAAATAAAAAGTAAAAAAATTCCAGATATTCTAGAGAGAAGAGGGATGGTGCTAGATTTAGGTGGGGGA
>CAISUD010000016.1 GCA_903888625.1 uncultured bacterium | reverse complement strand
TAATGCACCACATACATCATACTGAGGGTTTAATATTAGGGAGCAAGAATTACGGCGAGGCGGGGAAATGTTATTACCTTTTCACTCGGGATTTAGGAATGATTTTTGCTTCCGCTCAAGGAGTACGTAAAATGTCTTCAAAATTACGCTATGTTTTGCAAGACTTTTCTTATATCAAAGTTGATTTAGTTCGAGGAAAAGATTTTTGGCGATTGACGAGCGCTTCTAAAACCAATCTTTTAGAAAATATTTCAAAAAATAAAGAAGCTTTGAAAGTTTTTGTTAATATCGCGCGGTTGTTAAAAAGATTACTTGCGGGGGAACTGGCTAATCAAAATTTATTTGCTGATTTAGTAGGAGGTTTTTTGATGTTGGAAAAATTTGAAAATGAAACAGATTTGCGAAATATTGAAGCAATAATGGTCCTGCGGATTTTACATAACTTGGGATATATCGGGGGAAATGAGAATTTAAATAATTTAATAAAATCTCCCTTTGAAAACCAGTTGGTTCTTCAAGTAGCGGAAAATCGAGCTAGTATTTTATCTGAGATAAATAAAGCTTTGCAGGAGACACATTTGTAGTATAATAGAGGAATGGAAGACAAAGAAAAATTGCATAAAATTGAGGATTTGAAAACAAAGCTTTTTAACAAAAATTATCAAGTAAAGCCACTCGATCGTTTTAATTTTACTCATAAACAAAAAAAAGAAGTACCAGATTCTTGGGAGAAAGAAGTTTTTGAGGGTGTACCCAAAAAGAATTTTTTTTTAAAGACATCTATGTTTAAGAAATTTTTTATCACCTCTATAATTATTTTTGTTTTAGCTATGGGTTATGCTTTGTTTACTTTTTTTGTTGGTAATAATTCTGTTTCAAACAATAATATTGATATCACTGTCCTCGGTAATGCTTTTGCTGCAGGTGGGCAAGAACTTCCTTTGCAAGTAGAAATTGTAAATAAAAATAGTTCTGAATTAGAATTAGCAGATTTAGTTGTTGAATATCCAAAAGGTGCCACGCAAAATACTGCAACGAATGATACCAATACCTTACGGACTAGTGTTGGTACAATCCCTTCGGGAGGCACACAAGATGAAAATATTAAAATTACTTTATTTGGCGAACAGGGAAGCATTCAGCCCTTAAAAATTTCTTTAGAATATCGAGTGGCTGGTTCTAATGCGATCTTTGTCAAAGAAGTGCCCTATCAAGTGACGATTAGTTCTACCCCAATTAATCTTTCAATTGATGCCCCAATTGAAGCCAATCCCAACCAAGAAATAACCTTAAACGTAAAGGCTACTTTAAATGCTACCAATCCAGCGCAAGGGATATTACTTCGAGCCGATTACCCGGTTGGTTTTCAATTTGAATCTGCTAAACCAGCGCCATCTTTTGGGAATAATGTTTGGACCTTGGGGGATTTAGCTCCTGGAGTCGAACGAGATATTTCAATTACTGGAAAATTAGTAGATACTGCCGACGGCGAGCAGAAAAATTTTCATATTTTTAGTGGTTCGGTGAGTAGTACTGATAAATCAGTTATTGGCACGGTTTATAATTCACTAGGATATTTAGTAAATATTAAAAAAGCTTTTATTGAAGCAAATTTATATGTAAACGGAGTGTATCAAACAAATTATGCGGTTGATTCTAAAACAACAGTCAGTGGAGAAATTCGCTGGGCCAATAATTTAGATACTCAGATAAATAATTTATCAATTAGTGCCAAATTATCTGGCAATGCTTTTAATTCTAAAACGGTAATAGCCAATCAAGGTTTTTATAATTCTTCCAATCAAACAATTACTTGGGATAAAAACTCAAAGAGTGATTTTGCTGTCGTGAATCCGAGCGATTCTGGTTCAGTCGATTTTACTCTTTCACCACTGGCTCTTTTTAACTCTAGTGGAATGTTGTCTTCACCTAAAATAAATATCGATGTTTCTATTAAAGGAGAAAATCCAATGGAAGGCAATGCCGTGCAAGAACTTGATAATTCAGAATCAAAAGTAATTAATATAATTTCAGATGCAGGGCTTACTGCAAAAGCAGAATATTATGGAGGACCTTTTGGTAAAAATTCTGGTCCAATTCCACCGAAAGCCGGAACTCCGACAACTTACACTATCACTTGGACACTTTCTAACACCTCAAATAATATTTCTGGTGCCAAAGTGAAAGCAACTTTGCCTTCTTGGGTTTCATTTGTTGGACCAATTTCTCCACCGGCTGAAGATTTGACCTATAATGGCTCAACTCAAGAAATAACTTGGAATGTTGGGGGGATTCCATCAGGTACAGGGATTACTACCGCTTCCCGAGAAGTTTCTTTTCAAGTATCATTAAATCCATCAACTTCGCAAGTCGGAACTTCACCGGTTTTGATTAATGATGCTGTTTTGACGGGGCATGATGATTTTGCTAATGTAGATGTAACGGTCAATAAAAGTTCTCTAGATACCGAATTGACCAATGATGCAGGTTTTCCAAGTGATGGAGATAGAGTGGTTGAATAAATTATGAATTATTAATTACGAATTTAAAATGCAAGAAAAAAATCAAAAAAATAATAATGAACTGATGGAAAAAATTGTTTCGCTTTGTAAAAGACGAGGGTTTGTTTTCCCTGGTTCGGAAATTTATGGCGGACTCGCTGGGACTTATGATTGGGGTCCACTCGGTTCTCTTTTAAAAAGAAATATTGAAAAATCATGGATTAAATATTTTATTGAATTTAAAGACAATATGTATTTGATTGATAGCACGATTTTAATGCATCCGAGAGTTTGGGAAGCATCCGGGCATGTTGAAAATTTTGTTGACCCAATTTCAAAATGTAAAAAATGTGGGCATACTTTTCGTTCAGATTTAATTGAAAACAGCGAATTTTGTCCTGATTGTGGTGGAAAATTAACTATACCAAATAATTTTAATTTGATGTTTGAAACAAAAATGGGAGCTTCAGATGAAAGTGCTGTTACTACATATTTGCGTCCAGAAGAAGCTCAAAGTATGTTTGTTAATTTTAAAAATGTTTTGCAATCAATGTCACCTAAGGTTCCTTTTGGTATCGCTCAAATTGGAAAAGCATTTCGCAATGAAATAACCCCTCGAGATTTTATTTATCGCTTACGAGAATTTGAAATAATGGAATTTGAATATTTTATTCATCCAAATGATCCTTGGGAAGCTTTTTTTGATAATTTTTTATTGGAACAAAAAGAATGGCTTTCTAGAATTGGAGTAGATGTGACAAAGCTCCACTCGATGGAACATCCAAAAAATGCTAGAGCTCATTATAGTAAAAAGACAGTCGATTTGGAATTCGAATATCCTTTTGGTATTAAAGAATTGACGGGGCTGGCTCATCGAGGAGATTATGATTTAAAAAGACATCAAGAATTTTCTGGTGAAAAACTTGAAATGTTAGATGAAGCCACTGGAGAAAAATTTATTCCCCATGTACTTGAGCCGACGATAAGTGTCGATAGAGCAATTTTAGCTGTAATGTGTTCATGCTATCAGGAAGATGGCGAGGGAGAAAATACTAGAGTTTTCTTAAAGTTTCCACCTGCTATAGCTCCATATAAAGCTTGTGTATCTCCACTTTTGAAAAATAAAATAGAGCTTGTTTCGTATGCAAAAAACGTATATGCAGATTTAAAAAAAGAATTTGGTTGGATAGCATATGACGACAATGGCAATATCGGAAAGCGTTATCGCCGACAAGATGAAATCGGTACACCATTTTGTATTGTCATAGATTTTGATACATTGGAAAATGATACT
Source organism: uncultured bacterium (assembly GCA_903888625.1). Lineage (GTDB taxonomy): Bacteria > Patescibacteriota > Minisyncoccia > Phycocordibacterales > UBA9973 > UBA9973. The sequence goes on along the minus strand of CAISUD010000016.1, from coordinate 3,696 downwards.
GTCACCGTCCGCGACCGTGATACTGGCAAACAAGAACGCATTAAAGTTTCTGATTTAAAAAATTATTTAAAAGAGAGGATAAATATGTAGTTTCATTATTAACTTAATTTTACTAATTTTTTTTATGAATATATTATTTTGGATTTTGCTTGTCATTTTATCGGTACTTGTAATTTTTATTACCGGACATATTTATTTAATTTATATTATTTTTCCACTTTTCATAATTATGTTTTTAGTTGATTATTTTAATTCACATAAAAAATTAAATACAGGAATAGAATCAAAATCAACGATATCATCTGTATTAAATAAAAAACTTCCCACTAGTGTGTCTATTATAACAAAAACAGTAATTATCATTATAACTTTTTTAGTTATATCTTTTATAGCTTTTATCACATTTATTATGTTTCAACTTAAAGGTTAACTATAATTTTTTTATGCATTTCTCCAAAAAAGTTTTAAAGAATGGGTTGAGATTAATTACTGTGCCGATGAAGGACAATCCTACAGTGACAGTCCTCGTGCTCGTGGAGGCAGGGAGTAAATACGAGACGAAAAAAATAAATGGCATTTCGCATTTTTTGGAACATATGTGTTTCAAGGGGACAGTTAAAAGACCCAAGGCTATCAACATTTCTCGTGAATTAGATGCTCTTGGTAGTCAATACAATGCTTTTACTGCGCAAGAATACACTGGTTATTATGCCAAGTCTGACGCAAAACACTTTAAACAAATTTTTGATATTGTCTCTGATATATATCTCAATTCAACTTTTCCAGAAATTGAAATGGAGAGAGAGAAAGGAGTAATCATTGAAGAAATAAATATGTACGAAGATTTACCAAACAGACATGTGCAAGATCTGATGATGCAACTTCTCTATGGCGATCAACCAGCCGGTTGGAATATCGCTGGCGAGAAAAAAAATATTTTAGAAATGAAACGAATTGATTTTGTGAATTACAAAAAAGCACACTATGTACCCAAGGCCACTACTATCGTGGTCGCTGGGCAAGTAAAAGAGCCGGAGGTTTTAAAAGAAATAAATAAAATTTTTGGTAAAATTGAAAATAATAAAAAATCAAAAAAGATAAAAGTTACCGAGAAACAAAATAAGCCAGAAGTTTTAGTAGAATTTAAACAGACCGACCAAACGCATTTTGTACTAGGGATGCGAAGTTATGATTTATTTAATAAAAAGGGTGCCGTGCTTTCTGTCTTGGGCGGAGTCTTGGGTGGGGGGATGAGTTCTAGACTTTTCCAAAAACTTCGAGAAGAAATGGGGGTTGGGTATTATGTCCGCGCTTATAACGATGCTTTTACTGACCATGGATTTTTCCAGGTTTCGGCTGGAGTAGATAATAAAAGAATTGAAGAAGTTGTCTCGGTAGTCCTTGCTTTATGTAAAAAATTAAAAGATGAAAAAGTATCTGAAGGTGAACTCTCAAAAGTGAAAGAATGCTTGATAGGTAATATGAAACTTTCTTTAGAATCTAGTGATGATATTGCGAACTTTTTTGGTGGACAAGAACTTTTGAAAAAAGAAATAAAATCGGTGGAAGAAAGGGCACTCGAAATTCGTAAAGTCACAGCCAAACAAATTCAGGATTTAGCTCGTGAAATTTTCCAAGATCAAAAATTAAACTTGGCCTTAATTGGACCTTTTAAAGATAAAGCTAAATTTTTAAAGATTTTGAAATTCTAGTTTTTGTGTTATTATATCTATATGCTTGAAAAAAATAACAATAGATCAATTTCTATTTCTAGCGGAACTTTTATTCGTTTTGGCTTGGTTTTACTTGGTTTTTTCTTAATTTATACTCTTCGAGATTTAATGCTAGTAGTTTTGACTTCCATCGTGATTGCTTCTTTTGTTGAATCAGCCGCTACTCGTTTTCATAAATATAAAATTGGCCGAGTAACTGGAATTGTTCTTTTGTATTTTTTTTCGCTTCTTACTTTAGCCAGTATTTTTTATCTTTTTGCCCCACTTCTCATAACTGAAATTTATAATTTTTCTACTTTATTGTCATCTTATCTTCCCAATGCTCCATTTTTAAATTATTTTCATAATGATTTATTTTCTGGGGCCAAAGATGTTGTCAGTAACCTATCACATAGTCTTTCTTTGACTTCACTTTTGTCTATTTCTAAAGAATTTATCGTGAATTTATCTGGCGGATTTTTCCAAATTTTATCTGTAGCCTTTGGTAGTATTTTTAACGTGATTATGATTATTTTTATTTCTTTTTACCTTTCGGTTCAAGAAAGGGGTATCGAGAATTTTTTACAAGTCGTTGTTCCACAGAAAAATAAAGATTATATAATTGATCTTTGGCAACGCTCTAGTCGCAAAATCGCTCTTTGGATTAAAGGCCAAATGTTACTCGGACTTTTAATTGCCATCTTAGTTTATTTAGTACTTTCATTACTTGGAGTTCAATATGCATTATTATTAGCACTTTTGACTGGGCTTTTGGAATTAATTCCTTATGGTTTTTTGGCTGCAATGGTCCCAGCTGTGGCTTTGGCGTTTTTGACTGGAGGTATTTCAACCGCTTTGATGGTTCTCGGTGCTTATTTGATTATTCATCAATTTGAAACTTATTTACTGGCTCCCCTTATCGTCAGACGAGTAACGGGGCTTTCTCCACTCGTGGTTATTTTAGCGGTGATCATCGGTTTTCAATTGGCTGGATTTTGGGGTTTGGTTTTGGCCATACCTGTTGCTGTTTGCTTAATGGAATTTTTTAATGACGTTGAAAAGAAAAAAGTATTTACTAAAACAGATGAATCCCGTTAGAAATAAAAATATATACGTTTCTTGTTATAATAAATTATTAAAAAATATTTATGCAAATTTCTAACGGGATGAAAAATAGTTTTTACATTACTACAACATTACCATATGTGAATGCACCACTCCACTTGGGGCATGCACTTGAATTTGTTCGGGCAGACACGATTGCCCGTTATAAAAAACTGCAAGGTTTTGATGTTTATTTTAATACTGGTACCGACGAACATGGTAAGAAAAATTATGAAAAAGCAATTGAAAAAGGGATTACTCCACAGGAATTTGTGGACCAGGGTTTTGAAGTTTTTAAAAAACAATTAAAAATGTTTGGTGTCAGCGACGACATTCATTTTGTCCGCACCACGGACCTGCATCATCAAGCAGCTGCGCAAGAATTTTGGAAGAGAGTTCGTGAAAATGGTTTTATTTACAAAAAAAGCTATCAAGCAAAATATTGTGTCGGTTGCGAGAGTGAAAAAACAGATTCTGAACTTGATGCGAATGGTGAATGTTTACTGCATCCCGGACGACCGCTCGAACTTATCGATGAAGAAAATTATTTTTTTAAATTCTCAGAATTTGGAGACAAACTATTGAAGTTATATGAGACGAATGAAAATTTTGTAATTCCAAATTTCCGTTTAAATGAAATGAAAAATTTTATCAAAAAAGGTTTGCAAGATTTTTCGATTTCCAGATTGAAAGCCAAAATGCCCTGGGGGATAGAAGTACCAGACGATAGTGAACATGTGATGTATGTTTGGTTTGATGCTCTCGTTAATTATATTTCTACACTTGGTTGGCCAAATGAAAAAGAGGATTTTGAAAAATATTGGATAAATGGCACACCAACGCAATATTGTGGCAAAGATAATACTCGTTTTCAAGCTGT
>CAISUD010000015.1 GCA_903888625.1 uncultured bacterium | reverse complement strand
TAGCTAGTTAGTGTTCGGTTTCGGGGGTGGCTGTAGTAATTGTAGATTTGTTCTATTCTATCAGGAATATATAAAAATGTCAAGTTTTTATGGTTTAAGAGATAGATTATAAATGTATATTACATATTATATTTTTTTATTAGCTATTTTCTAAAATAGGTTTATACTTATAGTATTATCAATTAAAATAAATTAAATTTATGAAAAAAATTAAAAAAGTAGTCAAAAAAGCAAAAGTAGTTGCAAAAAAAGTTATGAAGAAAGCGGTAAAAAATAATGAAGAAAAGAGTAATAAAAAAGTAGTCAGTACTGTTAAGAATTTAGTTGTTCGAGCAGCGGTGGAAGAAAAGATTTTAGAAAAGAAAGCAAGTAAACTCATTAAAAAAACAAAACAAATAGAGGATGACATCATCACCGGATTCAAAGAGGGGATGAAAGCAGCTAAAAAAATCAAATAGTTCGGCTAGCTCACTATAAATAGTAAAAACATAGCTATTTTGTTAATTAAGTATATACTAAAGATAGAGGTATCCTTTTTCTCCCTGCGTGTGGTTTAGGTCGATTTTGACTATAACAAGAAACTAACCACCACTCGCGAAATGCGCAGTCGAATAATTAATTAACTAATAAATTTAATATGAAAATTTTTAATAATAAAACAGCAATGGTGTTTTTGTTTGCGTGTCTATTTAGTTTTAATTTACCAGCATTCACTTTTGCGGCAGGTCCAGCAACAGTAAATCTTGGTAAAGCAGGTGATTTTGTGATTTTAGCCAAGACAGGAATTTCGACAACTGGAACGACTGGTATCGTTGGTGATATTGGTGTCAGCCCAGTGGTAGCGACTGCGATTACAGGTTTTAATTTAGTTTTACCAGCTGATAGTTCTTTTTCAACTTCTGCGCAGGTTATTGGAAAAGTGTTTGCTCCTGACTATGCAAATCCAACCCCAGTAAAAATGACCACAGCTATAAGTGATATGGAAACTGCTTACACTGATGGAATGGGGCGATCACTTGATGCTATTGTCGAACTCGGTGCTGGAAATATTGGTGGGATGACTTTAGCTCCTGGATTATATAAATGGAGTACTGGGGTAACAATTCCAACTGATGTAACTTTGTCGGGTAGTGCCAGCGACGTTTGGATTTTTCAAATAGCACAAAATCTAAATATTAGTTCGGCAACTAAAGTTATATTAAGTGGAGGAGCCAAGCCCGAAAATATTTTTTGGGTAGTAGCTGGGCAGACAACTATCGGAACAACAGCTGTATTTAATGGAAACATTTTAGATCAAACTGCTATCGTTTTAAATACTGGAGCTGTGTTAAATGGTAGAGCTTTGGCTCAAACAGCAGTAACGCTAGATTCAAATGCAATAACTATTCCTTCTGGAAATATACCAGAAGTACAACCAATAACTTCATCTAGCCAAAATAGTTCTAGTGGAAATGGAAATAGCGGTTCAATTGTTTTACCAAAAGCTAATTTTTTCGGACAAACAGTTAGTGCAATAATCAGTAATTTAAAAGCGGGCAGTACAGGAGATTTTGTGAAAAATTTGCAGGAATTTTTGATCTCTCAGGATACAAATAATCAAGCTCTGAAAAATTTTGGGCTTGATGGAAAATTTGGACCAATTACAAAAACTGCTCTTATGAAATGGCAATTGGCTCATAGCTTAGTAGTCGATGGAATTCTTGGACCAAAAACAAAAAATAAAATTAACGAACTTGGCCTATAAAAAAATATGAAAAACTTCAATAAAAAATTAATAAAAAGTGTGATAATGTTTATCCTAGTATTTGGTCTTAGTGGAACAATGGTAGCTCAAGCAGCCATAACTCTTGGAACGACAAGGACTTTTGGTATTCTTTCAGGTACTTTTACTAATACGACAGCTACTACAATTAATGGAGATGTTGGATATACAACTCCGCCTGCAACAATGCCTACAATAAATGGTGGCACAAATGGCGGTATTCCTTTTATCGGCGGAGGGTTAGGTGATACCCAATATCAACAAGCAAGAACAGATGCAACTATTCTTTTAAATGACTTAAATGCATTACCATGTATACCAGCAAATAATCTTGGTGCGATAGTTGATTTATCATTGGTACATAGTGCAACATATACACCCGGTGTTTATTGCAGTACAGGAGCTATGTCTGTAGGTGGAGGCGGAATTACTCTTAATGGTGCTGGACTTTATGTTTTTAGATCAGATGGCGCGCTTCAAATAGTAACTGGCTCACAAGTTATATTAAGTGCAGGAGCATCAGCTTGTGATGTATTTTGGACTCCAACCGCGGCCACGACTTTCGATGCAAATACTAACTTTATTGGAACTATTGTTGACAACAATAATGCTATTACAGTCGGTGCTACTACAACTTGGACAGGAAGAGCTCTCTCATTACTTTCTGGAATTGTTACAACAGATACAGATATTATCTCTGTGCCAACAGGATGTGGACTTATACCTCCACCACCTGTTCCTTTGCCACCAACACTTACCTTAGTTAATAATTTTAATTTACCTTTAGGGCCTTTGTCGTATGGAGATTTTATTTTAACAGCCACCGATATACTTAATCCTTTAAATTTTATTACTGGTATTAATGGAGCAGGAACTATTACTAATACTACAGTCACTGCTGGCTCATATACATTCTCGGAATCTGCACAACCAAATTATTCAGCCACACCTTGGGTTTGTGTAAATAATGGAGCAACAGTTGCAAGTGATCCATTAATTCTTGCTGATGGTGACAATGCAACTTGCGCTGTGATTAATACTTATGTGGCACCTATTGTTATTACTCCCGTTGTAGTTTCAACTAGTGGAGGAAATAGCAGTGGCGGAGGTTATGTTTATGGATGTAAAGATCCGAATGCCCTTAACTATAATGCTTTTTCTATCAGTACTCCGGCTCTTTGTAAATATAGAACTGCATCACCAATAACACCAACAGTTTCTAAAACTGCGCCAACTAATTCTGCTATTATTCCAACTCTACCAAAAACAGGATTTTCTCTGGAACAAAATACTCCTTGGTATAAAAATATTTTTTCAAAAATATTAAATATATTTTCCCAAAAAAAAATTTAATTTTACCGGCACGTTTATTAATTCCTAGCATCAAGGTTGATTCAAAAATTGAAGAGGTTGGGGTAACTAAAGATGGAGCAATGGATGTGCCAAAAAATCCACAAGATACTGCTTGGTATAGCCCGGGGACTCCCCTTGGGGCAATTGGGAGTGCTGTCATCGATGGACATTCAGGCTGGAAGGGTGGTGTACCTGCGGTTTTTGATAATTTGAAAAATATAAAAAAGGGAGATGAAATAAATATTGTTGATACAAAAGGTAATAAAACAATATTTATTGTGAGGGAAATAAAAATATATAAATCAAATTCAGATGATACAAATATTTTTACTTCGAAAGATGGCAAGGCACATTTAAATTTAATAACCTGTACTGGATCCTGGGATGAGATAATAAAAAGTCACACAGAAAGGTTGGTTGTGTTTAGTGATAAAAAAATTTAAGAAGAAAATTCTAGCTATTTACAAAGATAACATGATATGTTATCTTAATCTTAAGAATGTTTTTTGAAAAAATTTAGTATAAACTTGATTTATTCACATTGAACGCTAATCTGGTTAGTTTTTATTGTGAATTAATCAAAATTTATATTAAACTAAATAAAACACACAATCATGAGAGATTTAAATCTAAATAATGCTAGAAAAACTGATAGAAGTGATCCTTCTATCGGGAGATATTTAAGTGATTTAAAAAAAGAAGGTCGAGTAACAATTGAAGAAGAAATTGATCTTGGTTTTAGAATAAAAAATAATGACCAAGAAGCTATCCACAAGCTCGTTAAAGCAAATTTATTGTTTGTTGTTTCAGTAGCAAAACAATACGAAAAATTAGGATTAAGCTTGAGTGACTTAATTAATGAAGGCAATATTGGACTAATTAAAGCTGCGAAAGAATTTGACCCAACTAGAGGAAATAAGTTTACTTCTTTCGCTGTTTGGGAAATAAGACAAGCAATTATTATTGCGATAAATAAGAATTCTAGATTAATTAGAATTTCAGGTAATCAAATAAAATTTATGCGGAAAGTAAATGATATTGAAAATTTACTCAGTCATGAATTATTTAGAAAGCCAACTGAGGAAGAAATTATTCCATATTTAAGAGATTCATTTCCTTTTGTTAAAAAAGACGAACAATTTTTTGAATTTTTTAGGAGAAATAATGTTTTTGCTTTTTCATTTGATAAACCTATTAATGACGAAAATGATACTTTGTGTACTTTGTTCCAAGATGTAAACAGCCCGAATCCCGAGGTTAGTGTTATTGATGATTCTTGTTCAACTGATATCAAAAGACTTTTAAATTTTTTAAAACCCAAGGATGCGGAAATTATTAAAATGCATCTAGGTTTCGGATGTTTTCCAATGAGTTTTTTTGAAATTGCTAGAACGAAAAAATTCAATATTGGTGAATCTGCAATTCAAAAGAGATATCAAAAAAGCATTAAAACTTTAAAAACATTCGTTAAATCAAAATCATCTATGTTTAAAGAATATTGTAATTAATAATTAAGATTAATTTTTATTACGAATTTTGCCTCTACTCGCGTAGAGGCTTTTTATATGTCGATATATGTATTCACTTTTTGAAAAAAATTTATTAAAATATAATATATGAAAAAAATTTTAATTTTGTTTGGAATTTTTTTAGCATTTATATTTTTATCAAGTAGTGAAGTAGAAGCAAGTTATCATTTTTCAAATTTCAAAGGTAAAACACCGATTCATATCTATGGCAGTGCGATGACTAAACCAAATGGTTTAACTCCTGCTCAAGTAAAAAATATTTATAATTTACCAGCGACAGGCGGTAAGGGCACGATTGTGATTATCGGAGCTTATGATGATCAAAATATTGAAAAAGATTTGAATGCCTTTAGTAATCAATTTAATTTACCAAGTTGCACTACTACCAATGGTTGTTTTGAAAAACATAAAATGGGAAGTGGAGTAAAAAGTGATAGTGGTTGGGCTTCCGAAACAACACTCGATGTTGAATGGGCACATGCGATTGCACCGAATGCAAAAATTCTTTTAGTTGAAGCTATCACACCTTCGGGTGCGAATTTATTAAAAGCGATTGATTATGCAAGTAGTCGTAGTGATGCCACGGCTATCTCAATGAGCTGGGGAGGAAAAGAGTTTCCAGAAGAAACAAGTTTAGATTCACATTTTAAAAGTATTTCTTCAGCACCATTTTTTGCTTCTTCGGGTGACAGTGGTGCTGGTGCTAGTTGGCCTGCTTCATCACCTTCTGTGATTGGAGTTGGAGGCACGACAGTTTCTTTTAAAGCTGGTGGAATTTTTAATAAAGAAACAGCTTGGTCGGGAAGTGGTGGTGGAGTGAGTGTTTATGAAAAACAACCAGATTTTCAAAATGGTTATTTAATACCAAAAGCCGGTGGCATGCGAGCGATTCCAGATGTTTCGTATGATGCTGATCCGACTTCAGGCTTTTCAATTATAAAGAATGGTAAATGGTATGTGGTGGGTGGTACTTCGGCTGGAGCACCACAATGGGCAGCGATTGCGTCACTCGGTAGTGGGGTAGAGAATAGTCAGCTTTATTCCGACAAAACTGATACCAATAATGCAAAATATTTTCGAGATATTGTAAGTGGCTCAAATGGAAATTGTAAATATTATTGCGACGCCAGAAAACATTACGATTACATCACTGGCCTCGGCAGTCCACTGACGGTGAATTTTTAGAAAATAATAGTATGTCAAAGAGACTCTTTCATATCGGTATATCTTTTTTCTTGCTATTTTATCGAAAATATGATACATTAGATTTATTAAATGGCCCGACGGCTTTTTTCGTTTAATCAAAAATTATGGAAATTAGAAACATTGCAATTATCGCGCACGTGGACCATGGTAAGACAAAACTTACCGATTCTTTGATGAAGCAAAATGGTGGAATAGAAGACGATAGTGTCACTATGGATTCGAATGCACTAGAGCTTGAGAGAGGAATCACTATTTATTCTAAAAATACTTCTATCTATTATAAAGGGACTAAAATAAACATTGTCGATACACCCGGACACGCCGATTTCGGTTCTGAAGTCGAACGAGTCTTGCGAGCGATTGATTCAGTTTTACTTTTAGTTGATGCCGCTGAAGGCCCAATGCCACAAACAAGATTCGTTTTAAAGAAATCTTTAGAGCTTGGTTTAAAACCAATTGTTGTCATAAATAAAATAGACAAGCCAGCAGCTAATCCAGACAAGGCTCATGAAGAGGTTCTAGAATTATTTTTAGAATTGGGTGCAACTGAGGATCAAATGAATTTTGAAACAATTTATGCTATCGGCCGAGACGGTATCGCTAAAAGAAATTTAAATGATGAATCTAAAGACCTTTCACCACTTCTCGATTTAATTTTAGAAAAAGTACCACTAGCCTCTATAAATGAAGATGGCAAAATGTCTGGCCAAGTTTTTAATCTTGGCTATGATAATTTCTTAGGTAGAATGGCTGTAGCTAGAATTTATTCTGGGAAAATAAAATCCGGCAGTCAGATTTTTGTTAAAGGTGAAAATGGTACTCGTCTTGGTAAAGTCACAAAACTTTTTACTTTTGAAGGTATTTCCCGAAAAGAAGTTGCCGAAGCTACTTCTGGAGATATTGTTTTACTTTCCGGAATTCCAGATATTTATATTGGAGAAACTTTATGTGAAGATGAGACAGTGGAAATGATGCCACATATTGCAATCGATGAACCGACAATCTCACTTAATTTTTTAGTGAACGATTCTCCATTTGCTGGGAAGGAAGGAAAATTTTTAACTTCACGACAAATCAAAGAAAGATTAGAAAAAGAATTGGAAATCAACGTCGGACTTCGAGTTGATTTTTCACCAATTGAAGCAGAGAATAAAATCGGTCCAAGTTTTTTTAAAGTTTACGGCAGAGGAGAATTGCATGTCGCAATTTTACTTGAAAATATGAGGAGAGAAGGATTCGAAATTCAAGTTTCAGAACCAGAAGTAATTATCAAAGAAAAAGATGGAGTAAAAACAGAACCATATGAAGAATTAGTAATTGATGTACCAATAGAATCAAGTGGCGGGGTGATAGAAAAAATCGGCAAGCGTCGAGGTTTAATGAAAGATATGAATGAGCGTGAAGGCATCGCAAGAATTACTTTTGAAATTCCAACACGTGGACTACTTGGATATCGAGGAGAATTTATTGTCGATACTAAGGGTGAAGGTATAATGTCTTCACGGGTCATTGGTTTTAAAGAATATGCTGGAGAAATAAAAAAGAGGGAATACGGTTCGATGATTTCTATTGTTGGAGGGAAGGCAGTTACTTTCTCCCTTGCAAATTTACAAGAACGTGGTATATTGTATGTAGGACATGGAACCGAGGTTTATGAAGGTATGGTTATTGGGAATGTTTTAAAGGGAGATGACATGTCGGTCAATCCTACTAAAGGTAAACAACTTTCCAACATGCGAGCCTCTGGTACTGATGAAACCTTATATTTAAAGCCTGTTTTTAATTTAAATATTGAACGAGGGCTTGAAATAATGAACCAAGACGAGTATTTAGAAATTACTCCGAAGTCGGTTCGGCTTCGAAAAAGGCTCTTGACTGATTTCGATCGAGTTAAGGCTGGTAGAATTTCACAAAAAAGTTAAATTAGCAATTTTAGATTTGACACAAATTTTACATTGTGTATAATTAAAGTATTATTAAAATAATAAAAAAAATAAAAGAAAAAAATATGTCAACAATATCATTTAAACCAAAACAAGTTACTAAAAGAATTACTTCGCACCTTCAAGATCGAGCGTCTGATGTCGTGATGAATCGTTTTGGCTTAACTGTCGATGCCGAAAGGAAAACACTAGAGGAAATCGGCAAGAAATATGGCATCACTCGTGAAAGAGTTCGTCAGATTGAAGATGTCGCTCTAAATTCTATTAAAAAATCTGAAGCCTATAAAGCTGAACAAGCCGCCTTTGATGAATTAAAACAATTAATTCAATCCTTGGGTTCTATCGTAGCTGAACACGATTTACTTTCACACATTTCAAATGATAAGGGAACTCAAAATCATATTCATTTTTATCTAGTACTTGGAGACGCATTTAAAAAGCATCGCGAAGATGATAATTTTCATTCTCGTTGGTCTATTGATGATGAAGTTGCAACTACAGTACACGATTCTTTGAAGAAACTTTATTCTGGATTAAAAGATGAAGACTTAGTTCCAGAAACAGAAATGATTAAAAAGTTTTTTGACCAAATGAAAGATGTTTGCGAAGAATACAAGAACGAAGAAATTGCTAAAAGATGGCTTTCAATGTCAAAGAACGTTTCCAAAAATCCACTTGGTGAATGGGGTAAATCTACTTCACCAAATATTCATACTCGTGGAGTCAAAGACTATGCATTTCTCGTAATGCGACGTCACGGTTCTCCAATGCACTTCCGAGAAGTAGCTGATGCAATTTCAAAAACTTTCGGACGCAAGACTCACTATGCAACTTGTCACAATGAACTTATCAAAGATTCCAGATTTGTTTTAGTTGGACGTGGAATGTATGCACTTGCAGATTGGGGTTACAAGACTGGTATTGCCCGTGATGTCATCAAAGATATTTTAAAGAAAGAAGGTCCAATGACTAAAGAAGATATTGTGGAGAAAGTTATGAAAGAACGTTATTTCAAGAAAAATACTATTTTGGTAAATATTCAAAACCCAAAATATTTCAAGAAAAATAAAGCTGGACTTTATACACTTGCTTAAAAATTAAATTCACAGAACCTCAAGAACCTCAAAACCTCAAAACCTCATCCCAACCTTCTCCTCTAAGGAGAAGGAGAGAAGATGGGGTTTTTGTTTGTCTTTAAGCGAATTTTGTATTAAAATATAAAGATGAAAAAAAATCAAAGAAATCGAGGGATTATACATATAGTTATCATAATTATTGGTATTTTAGTGATTATGGTGTTATTAGGATTTTTTAATAGTGTAGTTAAAAATATGAACAGAGAGCAAAATGTTCAAAACGTTTTACATTAATTTACTTGCCATAAGCCCGATTTGTGACTGAAGGGCACATATCAGCCATGGCGTATATGTGCCAAATAAAAAAATTTGCTTTATTTTTTTAGGTTTTTGTATTAAAATAAGGTATATGGATATGATTGTTGGATTTATTTGGGGACTAATAATGTGGCTTATTCCTGTAGTGGCGACTATTATCTTAGGCTACGTGGCTTGGAAGCTTTGGGTGCATTATATCAGGCAGAATTTTATTTCTGGAATTGAATGGAGTATGCTTGAAATTACTCCACCACGTGATGTTCTTCGTTCACCAAAAGGGATGGAACTTTTTATCACTAACGCTCTTTATCATTGGAGTGAAAAAGGTGGAAAAGAAGAATATTGGCAAGGAGCAGTTTGGTTTTGGCATTCACTTGAAATAGCCTCGATTGATGGGAATGTACATTTTTATATTCGGACTCCATCTAGAATTAGAGAATTAGTTGAAACTCAAATGTATGCTCAATATCCACAGGCACAAGTTCGGGTTGTCGAAGATTACACATTAGGAGTAGATAAAATAACTAAAGATAGTGATTGGCGACTTTGGGGTTGTGAATTTAGGCTGGAAAAACCGGATGTTTTCCCTCTTAAAACATATGTAGATTTTGGTTTGGATAAAGATCCAAAAGAAGAGTTTAAAGTTGATCCAATATCTTCAGTGATTGAACTTTTTGGTTCTATCCAAAAAGGAGAACAAATGTGGATGCAAATTGTTGTCAGGCCATCCAAGCAAGAATATGGCGGAGGTTTATTTAAAAAAGGACATGATTGGGTGGTAGAGGGTACAGAAGTAATTAAAAAAGTTTTGGAGCCGTATACTGGTTCGAAAGCTAGAGCTGAGGCAGATCCAATTGGTGGGATTTCAAAAGAAATTCGTGCCCCAGGATTTTTAGATGAAATGATCAAGGCTTCCGGTAGAAAAATGACTAAGCTTGGTTTTGATACAGGTGTCCGAATTTGTTATGTGGCTAGAAAAGAAATATTTCCATTTCCTTTTGGTCCGAGAAATAATAATTCTAGGAATATTCGTTTGATTTTCCGTCAATACGCAAATCCATTTTCAAATCAATGGATGCGTTTCAATAACACTCAAGCAGATGCATACAATAGTTATTTTACTGCTTCGCCAGAAACGATTATAATAATGTGCAATAGAATGTTAAATGAATATAGAGAACGGATGTTTTTTTATCCACCGTTACGTCATTATATTTTTAATAAACACACTGTATTTTTCCCATTAAATCTTTGGGTAAAACCATTTTTTCATTCGGAAATTTTTGTTTTGAATACTGAAGAGTTGGCCACGATGTGGCACTTCCCAGGTCAGATTTTGAAAGTTCCAAGCTTTGAACGTATTGAATCAATCGAGGCTGCTCCACCACCTAATTTGCCAATGTAATATATGCTAGATTTCACTTCTAAAAAAATGGTTCGACTCTGCTCACCACAAGTAATTTTTGGTATTATTGGATTTGTCTTAATTTTATTTTTATTTAATTTGTTTTTTATTCGTGCGCCTAGAAATTTTCCAATTGGACAAACTATTGAGATAGATTCAGGGATTAGCTTAAGGGCACTTTCAAAAGAATTACAAAAACAAAATATTATTTTTTCTAGGCCAGTTTTTGAGACTATGGTGATAATTTATGGTGGAGAAAAGCACATTGCTCCTGGAGATTATTTATTTGAGAAAAAATTACCAGTCGGAGAAATTGCTAAAAGGATTTCGAGAGCTGAATATCATTTAGCCCCAGTAAAAATTACGATACCAGAAGGTTTTGATGTGGAGCAAATAGCTGATACTGTTTCAAATAAATTACCAAATTTTAACAAAAATAAATTTTTATTGGAAGCAAGTGGACAAGAAGGTTATCTTTTTCCAGATACTTATTTTTTCTTTGATACTGCCAACGAACAAGATGTCTACAAATATCTTAGTAATAATTTTAAAGAAAAAATTTCCGTAGTTCAAAATGAAATAAATACTTCTTTAAAAAGTGAAAAAGATATTATCACGATGGCTTCCTTGGTAGAAAGAGAAGCGAGTGGTGATGCTGATAGAGCAATAATTTCAGGGATTCTTTGGAATCGAATTTCAAAAAATATGCCCCTACAAGTCGACGCAGCACCCGAAACTTACAAAACAAAAGGTTTACCAGAAAGTCCTATTTGTAATCCGGGATTAAAAGCTATTGAAGCAGCTATTCATCCGACTTTTTCTATTTATTTATATTATTTACATGATAAAAATGGAGTAATCCACTTTGCTCGAACTTTTACTGAACATAAACAAAATATTGCGAAATATCTTAAATAATAAACTTGTCCCGTTTGAAATTCAACGGACATGATACAATGAGCATATTACAAATTTTATAATTTCGAACGGGATGAAAAAACATAATTTAGCTTTTATTGATATAGAAACTACAGGACTAGATCTCATAAAAAATGAGATTATTGAAATTGGATGCGTAATAACAAATCCTAAATTGAAGATTCTCGAAGAGTTTGAATTAAAAATAAAGCCAGAGCATATTGAAAATGCAAATAAAACAGCTTTAAAAATAAATCATTATAAAGAAAAAGATTGGACGGAAGCCTTACCACTAGAGGAGGCAATAAAAATTTTTCTAAAAAAAGTAAAAGATTGTATCATGGTCGGGCAAAATGTGGCTTTTGATTCTGGTTTTTTGGAATATAATTTTGCTAAATTAAAATTAGAAAATACAATGCATTATCACCGGCTTGATACGATTTCGATAGCTTGGGCGAAAATGAATCAAGCTGAAGATTTTACCCATTACTCTTTACGAGAAATGTGCAAACATTTTGGTATTGAAAATCAAAATCCACATAGTGCTCTCTCAGATGCTCACGCAACCTATCTGCTTTACAAAAAGCTTATGAGTCTATAGTATTCAAGAATGGTTAATAAAAAAACAGTATTTGTTGGGATGTCTGGTGGAGTAGATTCGTCTGTTTCGGCGGCACTTTTGCAACAACAAGGCTACACAGTAGTTGGGGTTTTTATTAAAACTTGGCATCCAGATTTTATAAAATGTAACGAAGAAGAAGAGCGTCGTGATGCAATGCGAGTAGCAACGTATTTAGATATTCCATTTTTAACTTTTGATTTTGAAGATGTTTACAAAAAAGAGGTAGCCGATTATATGATTGCCGAATACAAGGGTGGTAGAACTCCCAATCCAGATGTGATGTGTAATAAGCACGTGAAGTTCGGAGCCTTTTTAAAGAAAGCACTCGAAATGGGCGCAGACTATGTTGCGACAGGGCATTATGCAAAGAATAAAAAGAAGATGCTTTCTCGCTCTTCGAACTCTAACCTGGGTGCGGTTAATCAAAGTAATCGTGCGTATAGAGCAGAAAGCACTTCTTTTTATTCTTTAGAAAAAGCGAACGATCCTTCAAAAGATCAAGCATATTTTCTGTGGACATTAAAGCAAGTACAACTTTCAAAAATTCTTTTTCCAGTTGGACATTTAAATAAAACAGAAGTGCGTAAACTAGCTTTGAAATTTAAATTACCAACAGCCGAAAAAAAAGATAGTCAGGGAATTTGTTTTTTAGGAGCCGTAGATTTGAAAGATTTTTTGAAACATTATATTAAAGAAAAAAAAGGAAGAGTTTTGAATGAAAGAGGTGAAGAAATTGGATTTCATAATGGAGCAGTTTTTCATACATTAGGAGAGAGACATGGTTTTACGATTACTAAAAAAAATCCAAATGATGGAGCGTATTATGTAGTTGGTAAAGATGTTAAAAAAAATATTTTGTATGTATCTCAAAATATCTCCCCCTGCCAAGGGGAAGTGTCCAAAGGGCGAAGGGGTCTAGGTGAGGTGATTTTAGGCTTAAAAGATACAAATTGGATTTCAGAAATTCCAAAAGAAAATAAAAACTATACTGCCCAAATTCGTTATCATGGAGAGTTTTTACTATGTAAAATAAAATGTTCAAAGTCGAACTTTGAACAAAAAAGGGTAAAAGTAATTTTCAAAAAACCAATTTTAGTCGCCCTGGGTCAATCGGTTGTATTGTATGATAAAGAAATTTGCTTGGGAGGTGGGGTAGTAGCATAAAGTTAATTTATTTTATATAATATGATTACTTGTCCCGTTAGAAATTCGACTAATGTGGAATAAGGATAAAAATTATTAATTAAAATTTCTAATGGGATGACACAATTTTTTACACAAAATAGCGGTATTATTTTAAGATTAGTAACTGCTATCGTTCTTGGTATGGTTATTGGAGTCGAGCGTGTTTTGGTGCACAAGGAAGCTGGCATGAAAACTCATGCATTGGTTTCTATGGGGTCGGCTTTATTTGTGATTATTTCTGAATATTTAGCTCTGCGATATGCAGGCTTGGGTGCATTTAATCCTGCCTTAATCCCTGCTAATATTATTGTTGGAATAGGTTTTTTGACTGCAGGTTCAATCATTTTACAGAATTCTCAATTGAAAGGTTTGACCACTGCCGGTGGGCTTTGGGTTACTGCCGGAGTTGGTATCGCTGCAGGTTTCGGACTTTTTAGCTTAGCTATTATTTCTACAGTTTTAGTGCTTATAATTTTCATTATTGTAAACACAATTGAAAAGCCAATTAGAAAAATCTCTGATTTTGAAGAAAAAAAATTAAATAATAAATAATAACTATTTTGATGACATCAGATGAAATAAGGAAAAAGTTTTTAGATTTTTTTGAAAAGAGAGGACACAAAATAATTCCTTCTTCTTCGCTTATTCCCGAAAACGATCCATCCGTACTTTTTACGACTGCAGGAATGCACCCATTAGTACCATATTTATTAGGAGAAAAACATCCGCTTGGTAAAAGATTAGCTGACGTTCAAAAATGTATTCGAACTGGGGATATTGATGAGGTAGGTGATTATTGTCACCATACTTTTTTTGAAATGCTTGGTAATTGGTCTTTGCACGATTATTTTAAAAAAGAAGCAATAAATTGGAGTTATGAATTTTTAACTTCACCAGAATTTCTTGGATTAGATAAAGACAGAATTGCAGTTTCTGTTTTTGCTGGGGATGAAAGTGCTGATTTTGATGAAGAATCATTTAGAATTTGGCAAGAAATTGGAATTGGTGAAAAAAGAATTGCAAAATTACCAAAGAAAAATAATTGGTGGGGACCAGCTGGAGAAACAGGACCTTGTGGTCCAGATTCAGAAATGTTTTATTGGGTTGGTGACTCCGATAAAATCCCTGAGAGTTTTAACGATGACAATCCACTTTGGCTTGAAATCTGGAATGATGTTTTTATGGAATATAACAAAAATTCTAAAGGGATTTTTGAAAAAATGGAACGAAAGAATGTTGATACTGGTATGGGTTTGGAAAGACTTTTGGCAGTGGTCAATGGTTTTGATGATAATTATAAGACAGAACTTTTTTGGCCAATAATTGAAAAACTCGAAGAATTATCTAAATTTAAATATGGTGATAAGCGAGATATAGAATATATAAAAAATGATGAGCAATGTTGGGTTGATACTAGAAAATATTTCAGAATTATTGCAGATCATTTAAAAGCTAGTGTTTTTATTCTTGGAGATGAAAAAGGTATAACTCCTTCAAATAACGGACAAGGATATGTTTTGCGTCGTTTGATTCGTAGAGCTATTAGATATGGAAAACAAATTGGAATTAAAACTTTTACAAAAGAAATTACAGAAGTAATTATTGAAATTTATAAAAATGCTTATCCTGAATTATTAAAAAATAAAAATTTTATTCTAAATAATTTACAACAAGAAGAAGAAAAATTTGAGAAAACTTTAGAAAAAGGTTTGAAGGAATTTGAAAAAGGGATAGATCCTTTTATTCTTTTCACAACTTATGGTTTCCCCATTGAACTGACCGAAGAATTAGCTAAAGAAAAAGGACAGAAAATTGATTTAGAAGATTTCCATAGGAAAATGGCAGAGCATCAAAAACTTTCACAGACTGCTTCGTCGGGGATGTTCAAGGGTGGATTGGCAGATGCGGGCGAAGAGACAAAGAAATTACACACTGCTACCCATTTATTGAATGCAGCACTTCGGATTGTTCTTGGGGAGCATGTCATGCAAAGAGGAAGTAATATCACCGCAGAGAGACTTCGTTTTGATTTTACTCATTCGGCTAAAATGACTGAAGAAGAGAAGAAAAAAGTTGAAGAAATTGTAAATCAAAAAATTGCAGAAAAATTGCCAGTCAATTTTGTAGAGATGCCAAGAGTGGAAGCTGAAAAAATCGCATTGCATTCTTTCAATGAAAAATACGGCGAAATGGTGAAAGTGTATTCGATAGGCACGGACGGTAATTATTTCAGCAGGGAATTCTGTGGTGGTCCGCATGTTCTAAATACAAGTGAACTTGGCCATTTTAAAATCCTTAAAGAAGAAGCTGTCTCTGCCGGTGTCAGACGCATCAAAGCAGTGCTTGACTAGATATTTAATTATGTTAGTATATAAACCATAACGTATAGTTTTTTGAAAATACTTATTTTGTAATTTTGGGAGTTATTTAGATTTTCTAAATACAGTTGGAAGTTTAAATAATTCTCAAAATATCAACAATAAAAAAATATTAAAATGAACAATACCTATACTTACCGTGAATTTGAAAAAGATTGCAAAGAAATAATGCCAAACCAAAGTATTAATTTCTGGATGTATTTAGATTCTGAACAAGGGGACTTAAATCCACTTAATCAAAAAATCAAAAATGTTCAAATAATCCAATTTTTTTCTTTACTTGAAGCAATAATTAATCTTGAAAAGCTTAATAAGCTTTTAGATTCAATAGTAAGGTTTAAAAAAAAGAGTGACATTATTAAGGTTACTACTAAAGCTAAAAAAATAATAGATCAATACCTTGAATTTATCGAATATGAATGGACTCCCGCTTTCGATAGAATTATTAACGATGTTGGGACAAACAATGATCGTATTCTTTTTCAGAAACGATTATCCTTATATAATGTAGTAATAATAAATAATTAAATATATAATTGTTCAACTAAAATATAAAAAAATGAAAAAATTAATTCTTATTATTGATGGAGAGAAAATGGATTCTACCTTTAGAGCTAAAAGAGTCCTCGCGCAAAAATACTGGGTAGAGGAAGTCGAGTCTCAAAATGGGCTCGATAATTTTTTGGAACATTTAAGGCAAGAAGGTAAAGTTCCTTATTATTCTTTTTTAGAGCCTGCTTTTGATTTTCGTCCTCGTTATTCTCCTGAAATGACTAATGATGGAGTACAAACAGGATATTTTTTAAACAGAGATGTTCTTGCACCATTGAAGATTCCCGTAATTATCTGGACGTATCCAATTAATCAATATATATATGGGCTAAATAATTTTCCTGAAAGAAAATGGGATGAAAACGTTATTGCAATTCACCGTAAAAGCGGTGAGGATAATTCAATGGTTGATATTATCAATAGTCTTGAAAATTCAAAACTCAGTTAGAATTTACTTCATTAGCTATCTTATTACCATGCGTTGATTTATTAAACGCATGGTTTTTTTATTGTCTTTTTTGTGGAAAGTTTTGTATAATTAGGGTATGTCAGCTATGGCAAAAGGGAAAAAGAAAAATGAAGAGCTTTGTTTGATTTTTGATATTACTTCGGCTTCGGTAGGTGGGGCACTTTTTTATACTAAAAATTCTATAAAGTCCAAAATGACACGTGGTGAGTTAAATCGAACCATTTTTTCTGTTCGTGAACCGATCACTTTTTCTCGCGAAATTGATTATGATAAATTTTTGTCTTTAACCTTAAAGTCGTTGGAAATCGTGGCTGGCAAAATTTGTAATGCTAGGCTTGGAGCACCAGACAAAATTTTCTGCACTCTTTTTTCACCTTGGTATGCTTCACAAACGAGGACAGTTAATTTTACTTTAGGTAAATCCTTCACCTTTACTGCCAAGCTCGCAGATAGTTTGATCCAAAAAGAAATTAAACTCTTCGAAGAAGAAGTAATGGGATATTTGTCAGACAAAAATGATATTCGTTTAATTGAACTCAAAAATATGCAAGTTTCTTTGGATGGTAAAATGAATAATAATCCACTTGGCAAACGTGCGAAAGAACTTTCAATGACTATTTTCATTTCAATGAGCCAAGAACAAGTTTTAAATAAAATAAAAGAAACAATTGGCCGACATTTCCATGTCCAAAAGATGAAATTTATTTCTTTTGCGATGGCTTCTTTTTCTGTGACTCGAGATATTTTTACTAAGCAAAAAGATTTTCTTTTAGTAGATGTGAGTGGCGAGGTGACAGATATTTCTCTGGTAAATAATGATATTTTAGTCGATTCTATTTCTTTTCCATTAGGGCAGAATTATTTTATTCGAGAAATTGCCAGAGTTTTTAATTGTACGCTCGACGAAGCTAAATTATATCTGTCTTTATATAAAGACAAACACATGTTAAATGCTATGGGTAGAAAATTTGAACCAGTGATCGATAAATTAAAAATGAATTGGCAAAAAAGTTTTAAAAAATCATTAGAGAATTTTTCAAACAATTCAATTGATACGAATACTATTTTTTTAACTATCGATAAAAATTTGGCTGATTTCTTTTCTGAAATCATGAAAAATGATTCAAAATTTAAAGTTATTATCTTAGGCACTCAGACCTTGCATGGCAATGTTTCTTTTGAGGAAAATATAGCACGAGATAATTTTCTAACTTTAGAATCTATTTATATTAACAAAATACTATAAACTATGGCCAAAAAACTATTACAAGACATGGTGAAAACAAGAAACGAGGTGAAAAAAGTCCCTATGAAAGTAGAGAAGCCTCGCCCTTTCTTTAAAGAAGATATATCCCTATACAGCCCTTTGCCAACTGAAACAGAAAATAACACTCGCAGGTATGGTTTGTGGGTTATTGCACTTTTGGCTCTTGTTTTTCTTTTTTTTGCAGTCTCTTTTTTATTTACTGGAGCTAAAATCACCGTAAACCCTAAAACTAAAAATATTGATTTAGACCAGACAATGAATGCGATTAAAGATTCTACCGATGATACTGTTTTACCTTACGATTTGGTAACAATCAATGGCACAGAGACAAAAAATGTACAAGGTGGAGAAGCTGTCGATGTCGCTAGTAAAGCAGAAGGAAAAGTTTTAATTTATAATGCTTACAACGCAACTCCTCAAAATTTTTCTGCCAATACCAGGCTATTGGGCTCAAATGGAAAAATTTATAAAACTGAAAGCAAAATAACTGTGCCGGGAATGGCAGACGACGGCACACCTGGTTCAGCCGAAGTGAGTATTGCTGGAGAAGTGGCTGGAGTAGAATACAATAGTGCTCCGCTTGATTTTAAAATAGCTTCATTTAAAGGCACTTCAAAATATTCTAAAATTTACGCAGAGTCAGAAGGAAATATTACTGGTGGCTTAAAGGGTAAATATGCTCAGATTTCGGATGATCAAAAATCTACTACAATTACTGATTTAAGGAATACCTTGCAAGCAGATTTATTTAAAAAAGTTACCAATCAAATTCCAGATGGTTATATTTTATTTAAAGACGCTGTTTTTCTAAAAGATGATGGCGGAAATGTCGGAGTTTCAAGCACCGATGATACTATGGTGCCTGTGACTTTGACTGGAACTTTGTATGGACTTTTATTTCAAGAACAAAAACTTTCTGACACTATCGTAAAAGAAAATATTCCGGATGATACCAGTAATGATATTTATATTTCAAATGTTAAAGCCCTGACATTTTCTTTAGTTGATAAAGAAAATGTTTCATTTAAAGATGTGACGAGCATAAACTTCACTTTGACGGGTAGTGCCGAAGCAGTCTGGAAAGTTGATACCGATAAATTGATAGGGGATTTACTAGGTAAAAGTAAAGGTGACTTTAATCAAATTTTATCAAGCTATACAAACATTGCTTCGGCAGATTCTGTCGTCGAGCCAGTGTGGGCTATGTCTTTTCCTGATAAAAGTGAAAAGATAAATGTATTTGTTAATTATCCAAAGTAATTTGGTTTTTTATGGAAACAAGAATCTGCCAAAATTGTAAAAATGATTTCACGATAGAAGTGGAGGATTTTAATTTTTATCAAAAAATAAAAGTTCCACCACCTACCTTTTGTCCGGAGTGTAGGTTTCAGAGGAAATTAGTATGGAGAAATGAACGTACACTTTATAAAAGAAAGTGTGATGCTAAAGATCATAAAGAAATGTTGATTACGATGTATCCAGCTAGTTTTGAAACTCCAGTTTATGATCAAAAATATTGGCATGGTGACGATTGGGATCCAAGTAATTTAGCACCTGATTATAGTTTTAATGAAAATTTTTTTAAACAATGGCAAAAATTATTTTTATTAGTTCCAACTCCATCATTAGTAAATATTAAAGATATAAAAAGTGATTATTGTAATTTTACTTATCAAACTAAAAACTGTTATTTAAATTTTGCTAGTGATATGAATGAGGATTCTGCATATTTATATCATTCAATAGAAAACAGGAATTGTTTTGACATGTTAGGCTCTCGTAAAAATGAAAACTGTTTTCAATTAATTGATTGCGAAAGATGTTATGAAAGTAGTGATTTGATGCTATCAGAAGAATGTATTAATTGTAACCATTGTTATGATTGCAGAAATTGTCAGAATTGTATAGGTTGTTTTGGTTTGAGAAATGCTCGTTATTGTATATATAATAAACAATATAAAGAAGATGAATATAGGAAAGAAGTTGAAAAATTTAAATTGGGTAATAAAAAATTTAGAAAGGATTTTGAAGATAATTTCAAAAAATTATTACAAAGACATCCAAGAAAATTTTCTAATTCACGCCACAGTGTTCATTCAATAGGAGATTATTTAAGTCATGTTAAAACTTGCAACGATTGTTTTGATGTTGAGGGTCCAGCCGAAGATTTACGTTTTGTAGTTTATGGGGTTACTAATTTAAAAAATATTTATGATGGTTATGCTATCGGGATGAACATAGAAAATAGTTACGATCTTTTTGATGCTGGAGACAATATGTCTGATACAGCATTTTCAGGAAATCTTTGGAATAGTTTTAATTGTAGGTACTGTTATTTTATAAAAAATTGCTCTGACTGCTTTGGTTGTGTAGGTCTATTAAATAAAAAATACTGCATCCTCAACAAACAATATACCAAGGAAGAATATGAAGAACTAGTCCCTAAAATCATCAAACATATGAACGATATGCCATATATCGATAGTAAAGGCAGGGTATATAAATACGGAGAATTCTTCCCTCCAGAACTTTCTCCATTTTGTTACAATGAAACCATAGCTCAAGAGTACTTCCCTTTAACAAAAGAAGAAGCGATAGCGGAAGGTTACAAATGGAAAGATCGAGTTGAAAGAGATTACAAGATAGATATTAAGAATGAAGAAATACCTGATGATATCAAAGATGTAGATGAGACTATCATTGGTAAAGTCATTGAATGTAGTCATAAAGGAACTTGCGATGAACAATGTACTGAAGCCTTTAAAATTATTCAAAGTGAACTACAATTTTACAAAAGAATGAATTTACCACTTCCACACCTCTGTCCTAACTGTCGACATTATACCAGACTAAAACAACGCAATCCTTTAAAACTCTGGCATAGGACTTGTATGTGTGATAAAGAGAATCACCAGAATCACAAAGGCAATTGTGAAGTTGAATTTGAAACAAGTTATGCTCCAGACCGCCCGGAAATTATATATTGTGAAAAGTGCTATCAGCAGGAGGTGTATTAAGATGCTACAAATTCTGCCATAGCAGAATTTGTAGCACGAGGTTCATATTTTTAGCAAGGAACGACCTTAAATACAAAATCAAAAGGTCCCACCTTTCTAAAAATTTGATTGACTTATAAATTTAATTTTATTATAATTAAAATACGAATGAGTGATTCCAATAAAGAAAATATTACAACAGCGCAAGGTTTCATAACTGAGGCACTGCCCAATACTTTATTTAAAGTAAATTTGAAAAATCCTACGTCAGAAACTGCCGAAGAGACAGAAATTTTGGCGTATCTTTCTGGTAAAATGCGAATGCATCGAATCAAAGTTTTGGTTGGGGATAGGGTTGAAGTCGTGCTCGATCCTTATGGCGGAAAAGGGAGAATCATTAAAAGATTATAATTTGCTTGCGTTTTTTATGCGAATAGTGTATTATAGAATATACGGTTAACAGAAAGTAATAAACATTGAAAAATAAGGGTTTTTCCCTTGTTTTATCTTGTTTTCAAAAAAAGAGGATATGAATCCCGTACAAAATCGCGGACGCATATAATAAATTAAATTATGAAAAATATAAATAATATTATTA
>CAISUD010000014.1 GCA_903888625.1 uncultured bacterium | reverse complement strand
ATACATATAGCCTGGTACCCCGACAGAAGGTTTGGTGGTTAAAGTTATCATTCGATTATTTGGCCACCAGCTTGTCCACTCGGTAAAAGGTGAAGAAAAAATTTGGATTTTTTTATCCCCTGCCCCACCAGCTGTAATTCCTACAGAGCTATCAGTACTACTTAAATTAAATAAATAAAAAATATTCTTTGTATCCGGAGAAACATTGATGTTAGTTACATTTTCTGGTAAAAATGAACCTTTCAGCTCAGTGCTGGACAAAGTATCTTCTCCTAATACTTCACTTGGCAAAGTCCCGACAAAAGTTTCAATTGTTTTGCCATCATCATTTAAATATCTCATGGCAACATCAGTGCAATTGTTACTAAAATAGGCATCATAAACTTGAGGTATAGTAGTGGTAGTAAATTGTGTTTCGTCTATCGTGTCGGCGAAAGTTTCATAAATATTTCCAGTAGCTTTTGCGACGTAACGCAGGCTCGGAATAAATTCTGTTGGTGGTGGGGTTGGTTTTAGGATTTTTGCCGTTTTTGAACCCCCTAAGTCCCCCTTGTCAGGGGGACTTGTGGTAACTCCACTTACCGTGGTAGAAGTTGCCTCCCCTGACAAGGGGAGGTTTGGAGAGGTTGTATTTTCAGGTGTCACCACTGGTAAATTCACAAATCTTTCTTTCATAAATACTCCAAAACCCGCGACTGGCATTGAAGAAACTTTAACTAAATTTTGAGGAGTAGAATTTTCATTGTTGGTATTTTGGGTGAAGCCAGAAATATTGGCTGGAGATGTGTCGGTGCCTGTATTTTTTCTACCGAAAGATAAAAGGTTGGAGAAAAAGTTTGTATTAGTGCCAGTGTTCCCCGATTGACTAGATGAATTGTACGAACTGAAAAAAACAAAAGCGATGATTCCGATAATGACGAGCCCGATTATTAAAAGTGTTAAATTTCTTTTTGACATATTGTTTTATAATTTAATTGTTATTGAACCACGTCCAAGTTCTTTTCCATCAGCATATCCAATCCAGTTAACTTTTTTATTGTTAAGATATTGATAATTTGGCAATGTAGTTATAGGAAAATTTTCAGGATTTTTTGTGACATAACTAGGATGATTAGCTGTGGTGAAATTTTCATAATTAAGTGTAAACCAATATTTTTTAGTATGATCATATCCGGTTATGTTTGTTATTATGTTTGGGTTTGTGAAAGAAATACTAATACTTGCGTTTGAGGTTGTAATCTGTGATGTTTGAGTTGTTGTAGTTGTTGTCATCCCGGCTATTGGGGTTGTTATTGCAACAATCTCAGCTATGGTTGTTTTTGCTGTGATTGTTATTCCGTTTTGTTTAAAATAACCAATTATACCGTTTACATAAGCATTACTAGATCTTGCTCCTCCAGCATAAATTCTTAAATATTGGTATAAATACCCTGAATATTTTTCATTGCCTAGTGCACAAGTATAAGTTCCTCCAATTTGATAACTACCTTGACCTTTTGACGCAGCTTCTATTAATTGTCCTTGAGCTTCTATCCCATTTGCAAGAGTATCATAGCAATGTATTCCTGGGGTGACACCACAAGTCCATGTTGATATACTGTCATCAGTATTTCCTATGTTGCCTGGGTTGTTTGTTCTAAATGATTTTGTACCAACACTGAAACCTTCCATAATAGTTTGTGCGGTTGCTAATAATTTAGTTCCTGAGGATATAGTTGTTAATTTGTTTCTTTCAGGTATGTAATATTTAATAATTTCAGGACTTGGATATAGATTGGTGCCTATGGCACTTTCTGGATTTGGTGGATTAGTTGTAGATAAACATAGCGAGGTTGAAGAACCATCTGAGGTATCTAATGGTGATATCGTTATCGTCGCAGATTTCATATTACCTAAACTCAAGTCTAAGAGGTCTGGATTTATGGTATTTAAGATGGCATAGGCGCCTAGGGCCAATAAGAGGCCTAGGATAGCATGCATAATTTGTTCTTTGCCCGCTTCTTTGCCAGAAACGAGTTCGCTCGTCATATATTGAACTCCTCCCATGATGATCATAATCATTGCTAAGATTGCACAAATACCAATGAAAATTTTTATCATGGCATTTAGATAAGTTGGGAAACCTGAACCCGGCGTGCAACCTGTTCCATCCGCAGCACAACCAACTGATGTAGTTTTTACACAAATTATTTTACCCGTTGAATCTGGTGTTGTGCATTTCACCCCTACCCCAGGCAAAGGAGCGAGAGGATAATAATCTGTTTCGGTTTTTACAACTCCAGATTTGACTGTAACTTTTGCTAATCCATCTGTGTATCCAGTCGCATCAAGTCCCATACTATAACTACCCGCCTTGGTTCCAGTAAAAGTAATAGGATCACAAGCAAATGATGAACCTGTAGTGCAACTAGTTGCTGATATAGTAGCACCATCTTGTGGATTTCCTATAGTTATCGAAACATCTTTTGCTTGAGCTTTTGGAGTTATAGTAGTAGTTCCTCCTTCTGTGATTGTTGACGAGGTAACAGTGGCAGTGAGAATAGGTAGAAGTACTGTTATGTTGGTTGTATTTGAAATAGAAGAGGTTGAAGCAAAACCAGCAATATTTGGAATTGAAGCAATTATTTTATATGTCCCCGGGGTGTTTGATTGAAAAGTAACAGAACAAGAATAAGTATCACCATTATCTTTTTTTGTTGGAGGGCATGTTCCTGATTTTGGAGTAAAAACTCCTAAGGGTATTGAAGTAAAGGTTACCATCTGTGACATGTCTATTTCTCCTGTTTGACGATTATATAATGAGGCCGTTAGTGAAGCAGGGGTAGTTTGAGTAATTGTATTATTTGAAGCAGAGATTGATAAACCTTGTTCATCTACTCCCACTGCTGCCGAAGCGGTAAACGGCAAAATGAAGCTTCCTAAAATAAAAGTTAAAAGAAAAACACTAATTATTTTCTTGAATATATTTTTTTGCATTTTAAAAATTGACATTTAAGGTTTTCTCCATACTTAGGAATAATGTTTTTACATTGTTAATTGAAAGATCAATAGTGGAAGAACCAGATTGTCCGCTAGCTGGTTTGATACTGATTTCATTTGGTACAGCTGGAGTATCGATTGCAGAACCACCGAGCGACCAGGTGAATTGCAAAGCACTCGAATTTAAATTTTTTGGAGCAAAGAAATATGGTTCAGCTACTAAGGTATCTCCGTTTGAATTGATAGTGTAGCCGTCAGTCAATATTTGTTGCCACAATGTCCCAAGGGTCGGATCTTTTTCATAAAAAAGTATTAAAGGGGTGCCCGGAGTTGTAGTGATGGTATTATCTCCAAGATTATTGCCAATTAAACTTGAAACAGAAACTTCTACAGTGTTGCTTGGTTCTAAGTAACTGTTCTTAAAAGTATATGAATCTTTACCGTAACCAGAAGAATCTGGTTGATTGTCGTCGTCTTGTTTCCAGTTGTAAATATATTTTTGGCTATTACTAGATCCAGCAATGGCTGTGACTTTTACTGTCCCTTGTGAAGGAATAAGTGCCTTGCCTTCATAAAAAGGCGGAGTGTAAGAATCAACAGCTTCCCAAAGTAAATCTACATTAGCTGGAGTAATCGTAATGCTTTTATTAAAAATAGAACCGTCAGCTGTCATTATTTGAGCTGAAACAGTTGTTTGAGTGCCGATATTGGGAGAGGTAAAAGAATAAGTTTTTTGGCCAACATTTTGAATAGCCAGTGTGCCATTTAAAGTCCAACTAATATTGGCTTTATTCAAATCGGTTGAATAACTTGAAAGGACAGCTGTCACATTAGTATTGGCTTTTGGAGATTGTGGACTGATGCTTAAAACTACATCGCTAGTATTGGTCTGAGCGTGGCAAAAAAAAGCAAAAAACACGAAGGTTAGAGCAAAAAATAAAATTAAACTTTTCTTCATATTCATATTATAACATTTTTTAGGCTTTAGGCGCTAGGCTTTAGGCATTAGCAGAATTAAATTACAAAGCTAGAGCCTAATCCCTAATTGCCTAGTGCCTGTGTTTTGTCTTCTTCCAATTCTTGTTTGGCTTTTTTGATGGAAAGGATTTGAGAAGGGTCGGAAGTGATGATTTGATCTTCAGTATAAGAGGCAATTACTTTGATAGCTACGTGTTTTAAACCAGCAAAGAAAATCCCTTCCCCAACGCTTGATTCTAGAAGTAAGTATTTTTCTTCATCTGTAAGATTAAAGGTTTGTTGCAATATATCCATTGTGCTTGGAGATTGTTTCAAGAGAATTTGAATTGAAGAGTTGGTGATGATAGGTACTCCATAAGGAGATTTCATAAAATCGGCTGCATCTTGGGTAATTGTGGCAAGCCCAAGATAATATTTTCTACCTCGTTTAGCAATAGAATAAAGGAAAGAAGCAGTGTCTTCGGATTTCATCATCCACCAAGCTTCATCGACAACCAAGAGTCTTTTCTTTAGATTTTTTCGCACAGCATTCCAAATATAATGAGTGACGATATACATCGCAATTGGTTTTAATTCATCTTCCATATCTCGAACCGAGAAAACCACGAATTTTTTATCAATATCAACATTGGAAGGTTTATTCAAAAAAGTAGACCAAGAACCACGAGTATATTTTACTAGTCGCTGAACAATAGAATCGCTACCTTCCATTCCAGAAAGTACCATTTCAAAATCAGAAAGTAATGGCGGTTCAATGTTAGCAAAATCTGATTCTGGAGTGATATCTTTCATCGCATAAGTTTCAGTAATGGCACGATCTACGATAGAATCTTCTTCAGGAGTGAGACCTCCCAACATCAAACGGAAAAGTCCAACTAAATTTATAGTATTTGAACGAAGGACGTCTTCAGCTGTTTCATCTTCTCTTGGAATTGGTAAATCAAAAGGGTTGATATGGTGGTCGGAAGAAAGAGAGATGTTAAAATACCTACCACCGACAGCTTCAGCTAAATATTCGTATTCACGTTCTGGGTCGATAACCATGACATCTATATCAAACATCAAAGATCTTAAAATTTCTAACTTAGTCATATAAGATTTTCCAGAACCAGATTTAGCAAAAGTTACAGAGTTGTAGTTTTCGAGTGAAAATCTGTCGAAAATAACGAGGGATGAGTTATGACGGTTGATACCATAAAGGATTCCCCGATCAGAAGTAAGGTCAAAAGAAATAAATGGGAAAACACTAGATAAGGGTTCAGAATTTAATTTCTGATGAATGTTTAGCATATCGGTGCCAATAGGCATAACACTTTTAAAACCTTCTTCTTGTTGGAAAAGAGCTGGTTTAATATAGATTAATTTAGATTCAAGGATAGATTTAATTTCATTTTCAACCTTGAAAAGTTCTTGTTCATTGTCGGCATAGACAGTGATATAAATCCCGACATCAAACATTTTTTCTTGGGCTTGCATTAAATTGTCTCGGAGACTTTCTAAGTCTTGAAAAGCGGTATCGAGCATTGGATCACGAACCATACCTTTTGTCTCTCGGACACTAATCTGGCTTTGAACTTCAGCCACTTTTTTCTGAAATTGTCGTAGGGCGAGTGAAGTATCGACTGGATGAACATAGATAGAAACATCAAAAACTTTATCTAAATTAATAATTGGTGAAAACCAATTATCAGTTAAAAATCTTGGATAAGAAATTATAAAAAAAGTTCGAGCGATTTTATCACCCAAATTTATTGATTTAGATTCAACTCGAAGGGCAGAAGGTGCGATGACATCTTGCAATTCCAAAGTAGCCGATTCATAAATTTGTTCTGGCATCACTGCCAAGACTGAAGCATTCGTCGTGCCTTTTACAGAAGTATTCTTTTTTCCAAACAATTTATCTAAAAATGACATAAAATTAATTTGTTTCAGTTTGGTTTTGTTCTAATTGTATTTTTCCTTCTAATTCCCCGGGATTAAATACTTTATAAAATAATTCTACCACTTCTTCTGAACCAAGTTCGACTGACTTGATACCACAATTCGCAAGTCCTTGTTCAATCACGGAAACTCTTTCATCTAATTGAGACCTTTTTTCTTCAAAATCAACATGCTCAGCTTCTTTTTGTTCCTTACTACTTTTTTTGGAAAAAAGTCCAGCAAAAAGCCCAGAACTTTTTTGAAAACTAGCAATGTTGGTATAAGGGACGACGATGAAAAAATTTTTAGTCATGATGTTGACGGATTCAGTAAAATTTCTGATGAATTCGATATATTCTTTAGTTTGTAATTTTAGCAGTGGCTCGTTTTGGACTTTAATTCTATCTTCTAAGAGAGCTAGATAAGGACGGATGTCTAATTTTCTAGATTGGACGGAAATTTGAATTGGAAAGTCTAGGGTATTTAAAAAACTTTGGAATTGGAAAATAGTAGCTTTTTGTTCGTCTTCAGATTTCAAAGAAAGGTTGGTGGAATTAGCGAGGACAATTGCTCGCAAATCCCCATTTTTAAGAACCACCACCCCGTTGCGGACTTCTTTGATTGGGACAAATTCTTGAGTTGATTTTGCGTTTAAAGCCATATAATTATTTTTAATTTTAATCTAAATTCACCTCACCCCCTTGCCCCCTCTCCAGAGTACTGGCGAGGGGGTTTATTTTTTCAAATCCAGAACATCCAAACTCCAGGCTAAATCTTGTAATTTACTTTTACCTAATTTGGAAATGTTTTGGATTTCTTCCTCTCCTTTGGGGAGGGTTTGGGGAGAGGCTGGTTTTGTATTTTTGCGTCTTTTCCAAATATACAATTTGCTTTGCAGGCTATATTTGAAAGCAGATTCTATCATATCTATAAATGGTTTATTGTTTGGACGATAAAAAGTCAAAGCGAGTGATAAGCCAGCGATAACCAGCATTGGAATAAGGCCGAGCAAAAGTCCAAGCAATTTATATAAAACAAAACAAAGTCCAGCTCCCCCAGCCAAATAGACAAATTGTTTGAACGTGAATGGTCCAAATATTTTGTCTTCTATTTCTAAAAATTGTGGCACTTTGAATTGCATCCCGTTAGAGATAGGAAGCGCCTAATCTATTCTTAAGATAACGCTTGCCCATTCCTGTTTTTAAAAATGTTTCTCTCGACCTCGCTTTTTCTTCTAATAAACATGCTTCGTAATATATGATTTCGAATGGGCCTCTCCCTTTCGTGTATGTAGATTTTCCAGTGTTATGCTGTATAAGGCGCTTCCGTAAATCTTTTGTACTTCCTGTGTACATTTTACCATCTTTCTTGCTTTTTAACACATAAGTGTAAAACATAACTAATTAATCTCTAACGGGATTGCATATCCTTATTGTATTTATTCCGGAATTTCACGATATGGGTCAATTTTAGGTGGAGT
>CAISUD010000013.1 GCA_903888625.1 uncultured bacterium | reverse complement strand
TGTCGAAATTTTAA
This sequence comes from uncultured bacterium, assembly GCA_903888625.1. Classification (GTDB taxonomy): domain Bacteria; phylum Patescibacteriota; class Minisyncoccia; order Phycocordibacterales; family UBA9973; genus UBA9973. Next base: position 21,944 of record CAISUD010000013.1, on the reverse strand, counting down.
TAGCAAGTAATAGAACTACGGAAATTTAAAAATTTCCTATCTCTAACGGGATGGATTACAAAACAAAATTAGAAGAATATATTAAAACAGTCATTGGACAAAATGGTTCCGATTTACATTTGGGTGCCGGACGAGTACCAGCTGTGCGAGTTGCTGGTGAGCTTATTTTTTTAGTAAAAGAAACAGTTTTGACCAAAGAAGATATGCTTGGCATTTTGCAAGTTGTTTTGATAAAAAATAAATACGATCAATTTATCACCGAACAAGAAATTGATTTTTCTTATGAGATTCCCAACACGGCTCGTTTGCGAGGTAATGCTTTTTTTCAAAAAGGTTTGGTAAATATCGCTCTTCGGTTGATTCCAAAAGTAAAACCATTAGAAGAATTGCATTTGCCAAAAATTATTGGGGACTTAGCTAAAAGCAAACAAGGTTTCTTTTTATGTGTCGGTCCTGTTGGGCAAGGCAAATCTACCACTTTGTCGGCAATGATTGATATCATCAACAATGAACAAGCTCGTAATATCATCACGATTGAAGATCCGATAGAACATGTTTATGAACAAAATAAATCAATGATCAGTCAGCGCGAAGTTGGCGTCGATACTAAAGATTTTCATATTGCTCTCAAATCTGTTTTCCGGGAAGATGTGAATGTCATCATGGTAGGGGAAATGCGAAATAATGAAACCATTTCGACTGCAGTGACGGCTGCCGAGACTGGACACCTCGTGCTTTCAACACTACACACCAACAACGCTGCTCAGACTATCGATCGGATTATCGATTCTTTCCCTGGCGAACAACAAGATCAAATTCGGATTCAGCTTGCTTCTTCTTTGATTGGAATTTTTTCACAACGTTTAATTCCTAGAATTTCCGGTGGACTTATCCCAGCTTATGAATTACTTTTGAACAACAATGCTGTTGGTAATTTAATTCGCGAAAAAAGAACACATGAAATAAATGTTGTGATCGAGACGGGTAGCGAGAGTGGCATGGTAGACCTCAATCACTGCCTGATGGAATTAGTTAAAGCTGGAGAAATCACCATTGAAAGTGCTTATCAATATTCATTAAATCCAAAAGCTTTGGAGCGAATGGTATAGTCAATTATCAATTAACGATTATCAATTAACAATTGGGATACAAAATTTAAATTCGTAATTCGTAATTGACAATTTATAATTAATTTTTATGTTATTTAATTACAAAGCAGTAGACGATAAAGGAGTAAATAAAGAAGGTGAAATTGATGCCCCAAATCAAGATACAGCTATCAGTGGACTTCAACGCCGAGGTTTGATTATCGTTTCAATAAAAAGTGCCGACAAAAATAAATCTATTTTTAAGATGGCTTTTTTTGAGAGGGTTAAAACCAAGGATGTAGTTATTTTATCGCGACAAATTTCAACTTTATTCGAAGCTCAAGTTTCAGCGCTAAAAGCTTTCACTTTACTTGCTGGGAATGTAGAAAATAAACTTTTAGGTAGATATTTAAATCAAATTTGTGATGATTTGCAAGCCGGTGTTTCTATCTCGGGGGCTTTATCAAAATATCCAGATGTCTTTTCAAATTTTTATGTGAATATGGTGAAGGCTGGAGAAGAGACCGGCAAGCTTGATCAAACTTTTGCTTATTTAGCCGATTATCTAGATCGACAATATGCACTGACGACTAAAACTAAAAATGCACTTATTTATCCAGTTTTTGTTATTTGTACTTTTTTTGTAGTGATGATTTTAATGTTTGTGATTGTTATTCCAAAACTCTCGGCTATCATACTAGACTCTGGGCAAGCGGTGCCATTTTATACCCAAGTGGTTATCGCCATCTCTAATTTTTTTGTAAATTATGGTTTTCTGTTGTTGATTTTTGTAGCCCTTTTGGGAATTTGGCTTTGGCGATTGTCTGTTTCAGAAAAAGGCAAAATTTATTTAGACAAAATGAAATTGTCTATTCCAGCCGTAGGGGATTTGTATCATAAATTATATTTATCTCGAATTGCTGATAACTTAAATACAATGTTGACCTCTGGAATTCCGATTGTTCGCTCTATTGATATTACCGCCGAAGTTGTAGGCAGCCGAGTTTATAAACAAATTTTGAAAGAAGTTGCCGATAGTGTGAAATCAGGATTATCGCTTTCGGGAGCTTTTGAAAAGCATCCGGAAGTCCCTGGTATTTTAACGCAAATGGTGAAGGTTGGAGAAGAGACAGGATCTTTGGGACCAATTTTAAAAACACTAGCTGATTTTTATAAAAGGGAAGTTGATGGTGCCGTGGATACCCTCGTCGGTTTGATTGAACCAGTGATGATTGTCGTTCTTGGACTCGGAGTTGGAATCCTGCTCGTGTCTGTCCTGATGCCGATTTATAATATGACGGGGAGCATTAGTTAAAAATTTCGGGAAAAGGTCTTGCCTTAAGGGAGTCCAAGGCAAGACCTTAAAGAGAAATTTATGGCTGTGGATAACTTTTATTAAGGTATGCTATAATAAAAATATGGTAGTCAAAAAGAAAAAAAATAAAATGACCTTAGACAAATTGGCGATAATGGTTGCCAATGGTTTTAGTGGAGTTGATAAAAAATTTGAAGATTTTGAAAAAAGAATGGCAACCAAAGTTGGCTTGGAAAATTTAGAGACTAGACTTTCCTCAAAAATTGAAGGTGTGAATAATCGCATTGATGACTTAGCTGTAAATAGAGTAAAACATATAGACCATGAAAAACTCAAGAAACGAATTGAAATTCTTGAGAAAGTTTAAATTATTATTAGTCGAATTTATTATAAGTAATAAGTAAAAATTTTTCGGGAAAAGGTCTTGCCTTAAGGGAGTCCAAGGCAAGACCTTAAAGAGAAAAATTTAAAAAAATATGAAAAAAAATAAAGGTTTTACGTTAATCGAATTGTTGGTCGTCGTCGCTATCATCGGTATCTTAGCATCAGTAGTCTTGGCATCGTTGAGTACAGCGAGAAATAAAGCTAAGGATGCAAAAGTTGAAGGTGAATTATCTAGCTTAAGAGCTGCAGCTGAGATTTATAATAGTACTTGTGGTCAATATCTTATGGGAACTGGCACAAGTAAAATTGTCACAACTGTTCCAACTTCTACAACTGGTTGCTCGAATAGTAGTATTTTTACTGATTCAACATCAAATGCCAACGGACTTCTTACTGCTGTTTGTACTGACATAGGATGTTTATCAGGAGATAGTGCTTCTTCAAAGATTGATGGTGCAATTGATGGGACCGGTGGTGCTTGGGCTGTTGCTACAAAACTTCCAACTGGAAGTACTTGGTACTGTGTAGACAGTACGGGAGTAGCTAAAATAACAACAGTTGGAATGATAGGTACTGGTGGGGCAAAAAGTGCTGCGTTGGCTACTGTTTGTCAATAAAAAACAAAAACATTTTTTCAAGAACCACTCCATTCGGGTGGTTTTTGTTTTGCCCCCCTCTTCTTAATAAGGAGAGGGTAGGGGTGAGGTTCTTTGGATTTTAATAATACTTTTATGGTATAATAGAATAGATTATCATTAATAAAATTGTTTTTAATTAAAAATTTATGACCACAATTTTCGCTATCGTTTTCTTGATTTTAGGTTTCATTGTTGGTAGTTTTTTAAATGTCGTTATTATCCGTTTAAATACCCAAAAATCTTTTGGTGGCCGAAGCAAATGCATGCATTGCCGAACCCAACTCTCTTGGTATGAACTTTTTCCAGTTTTTAGTTTTCTTTTTTTGCGAGGTAAATGTAAAACTTGTAAAACAAAAATTTCTTGGCAATATCCATTTGTCGAACTTGTCACTGGAATAATTTTTGCTTGTTTATTTCTAAAATTTCAAGATTTATTTTATGCTGGTAATTCACTTGTTTTCGCCGGGACAATAGCCTACTATGCTTCGATGTTTTCCATTTTGATTGTCATTGCAGTGTATGATATTCGTCATAAAATTATTCCAGATATGTTGTCTTTAATTTTTGGAATTTTGGCTTTAGCCGGACTCTTTTTCTTTTCAAGTTTTGGTTTTCATATACATTTCCCTAGTATTTTAGAATTTTTGTCTGGGATTATTATTTGTTTACCATTTGTTTTATTATGGCTTGTTTCCCGTGGCAAATGGATGGGCTTGGGGGATGGGAAACTCGCAGTTGGCCTCGGTTGGTTGCTCGGATTATCGCGAGCTTTGAGTGGTATTGTTTTGGCTTTTTGGACTGGAGCAATTATCGGACTTATTTTGCTAGCCTTCTCTAAAAAACACGGAATGAAAAGTGAAATTCCTTTTGCACCATTTCTAGTCCTCGGAGCTATCTTGGCATTTCTTTTTGAATTGCATCTTTTTCCAATTGGTTTTTAGTTATTAAAAAATATGTTTGAAGAATATAAAAAAATTAAAAAAAATAAAGGATTCACTTATGTAGAATTGATTGTGGTTTTGAGTATTTTTGCCATAATGTCTTCCTTAATTCTTTTCAATTACAATGCTTACCAAGCCAATGTGGATATCAAAGTCCTAGCCAACGATATTGCCCTCAAAATTGTCCAAGCCCAAAAAGACGCGATGGATGGTAGATTAAATGTTAATGCAACTGACCCAAATTGGAAACCTTCTTATGGGGTTTATTTTGATACAACTAACCCAGGCCAATTTGAATATTTTGCTGATTATAATAATAATAAAATTTATGACACAAGCGAAAATTTGTTAAAAATAGATATCAACAAAGGAGATAACATAAAAGATATAAGTTATTACAGTACCGATAATAATTCTTGGATTTCTGGAATAAGTGGAGATTTAAATATAACTTTTACTAGACCAGATTCAAAAGCTGTTTTTAATTTAAATAATTCTAATATTAATTCTGCATCTGCTGTTCAAATTGCAGTCGCTTCACCAGAAGGTTCAAACCAAGCTGTTTCTTGTATTCAAGTTTATGCATCTGGTAGAATTCAAATAGGTCAATGTAAAAATACATCAACAAGTGAATTATAGTTTTATGCAAAAAAAAGATTTTAAAAATAAAAAGGGTGGCTTCACAATTATTGAAACGATGATTTCTGTTGGGATTTTTTTAATTGTGGTGATGGTAGGGATGGAGTCACTTTTAAATGCTAGTTTTGTCCATAATAAATCGCAAGACTCTCGTTCCATCATGGATAGTTTAAATTTTATTATGGATGAAATGTCTCGTAACATTCGAACGGGATATGATTATGGTTGTAATGAGAATACTCAAACAAATTGTCTTGATGGAGTAACAGAATTTTCTTTTATTCCTTCTAGTTCTACTAACAATTCTCGTGTATATTATATTTTTAACGATGGTAATTTATATAAATCTTCAGTTGATTTAGTAGATCTTAATTCTATTCCATTAAATCCAGATGGAGTTACATTCACGAATGTTTCTGGTTTCTGGGTGACGGGGGTACAGCCGGGAGATAATTTACAACCTTTTGTGACGATAAGATTAGTTGGAAAAATAAATTCACATGGTTCTACCACTGATTTTTCTTTACAAACTTCTGTTTCACAAAGACAATTAGATAATGTGACACAATGATTATGATTAAATTTTTTGAACAAAAAAATAAAGGGCCTGCCCCGTACGAAGCTAAAAGCTTTCGTTCGGGGTTCACTCTCGTAGAAGTTTTAGTTGCAATTGCTATTTTTTCTTTGGCAGTTACAGCTTTGATGGCGGCTCTCGCCAGTGGGATTTCAAATACAACTTTTGCTAAACAAAAAATGACTGCAACATATTTAGCTCAAGAGGGAATTGAGTATGTGCGAAATGTACGAGATAATGCAATTCTTAACCCAAACAATGCTGGTTTCGATAACTTTATTTCCGCTATTAGTTTTTGTGGTGATGTTGGATGTGGTTTTAATGATAGCCTAAGTCTTTTTTCTTGCGGTCAAAATTGTGAATTATATTTAAGTAATGATAGTTATGAAGCTAACGGGGATAATAGCGGAATTGATTCGGGTTTTAAAAGAATATTAAAATTTGATATTAATTATAATGGACAAAAAGAAGTAAAAGTAACTTCAACTGTTTCTTGGGGTCCGTCAGATAAATATAGTGTTCAATTTTCTGAAGATTTATTTGATTGGACTGAACAACCACAAAATGTGATTCCACAAAATGGAGGATCGAATGGTAACGATTCGCAAGGTAATATAAATCCATCACCATTATGATTACAAAAAAAATAAAAATGAATAAAGCCTTTGCACTTTTATTTGTAATGGTGATTTCAAGTATTATTTTAGCGATAGCACTAGGGGTGACAAACATCGCTTACAACGAAGTGAAATTTAGCACCTCTGGCAAAGATACAAACGATGCCTTTTTTGCTGCAGATACTGGTTCTGAGTGTGCTTTGTTTTCTGATCCAAATAATGGAATTTTTCCTAATACAGTAACTTGTGCTGGTCAAAGTCATATTATTACAACCGACGAAATCCTAGTAGAACTATCAGATAGTACAGGTTGTTTTTATACAGGTCCAGTTTCAAAGTTTACAATTCTAAGTTTGGGTAGTGGTAATTCTTGTGTAAATGTTTGGGTTGAAAAAGGAACTAACGGAGGCAATAATTGCACAAAAATTATTTCAAAAGGAGAAAGTAATTGTAATCCATCAGCAAATTCAGTTGAACGAGAACTTGATGTAACTTATTAAATATGCAAAAGAGTGAAGCAGAAAAAAGAATAAAAAAATTACGAAGTGAAATTGCACGATTGCGCAATGCTTATCATGTAAAAAATACTCCAAATGTTACGGATGATATCTATGAATCTTTATCTCGAGAGTTAAAATCATTACTTATAGAATTCCCAGAATTTAATGACGAGAATGCGAAAGAAAACAGAGTGGCAGGCCGTCCACTTGATAAATTTGTAAAAGTAAAACACAAAATTCGAATGACATCTCTTAACGATGTTTTTTCTGAAGAAGAATTGTTTGATTGGGAAAATAGAATAAAAAAATTACTCCCTTCCCAAGGGGGAGGGTCGGGGAGAGGCTTCGATTATTTTTGTGAAGTGAAATTTGATGGCTTGGCTGTTTCCTTAATTTATGAAAATGGAATTTTTAAAAGAGGGGCTACTCGCGGTGATGGTTTTATCGGAGAAGACATTACGGAGAATTTGCGAACAATAAAATCTATTCCTCTTCGATTAAACCCCCTCCTTTTAAAGGAGGGGGGAGGAGGTGGTAATTCAAAAAATCACCACCCCGCCCTAAAGGGCACCCCTCCTCCACAAGGAGGGGAAGTTCCCAAATATCTTGAAGTTCGCGGCGAAGCTTTAATGTCTAAAAAAACTTTAATTGCTTTAAATAAACAAAACGAACGTGAAGGGAAACAACTTTTTGCTAACACTCGCAATGCTGCTGCTGGGAGTTTGCGACAACTTGACCCGAAACTTTCAGCCGAAAGAAAATTAGACTTTTTTGCTTGGGACGTTTACTTAGAGGCAAGGCCTCTCAGTAGAGGCCTTGCCTCTTTATGGGTTCCTCAAACTCATTCAGAAAAACATCAATTTTTGAGACAGCTTGGATTTAATTTAGGCGATGAAGCAATTTGTCAAAATTTAAAAGACGTTATAAATTTTATTAAAAAATTCCAAAAACTTAGAGAAGATTTTCCTTTTGGCACAGATGGAGTGGTGATATCTGTCGATGATTTAAAATTACAAGAAATCCTGGGGATTGTCGGTAAAGCCCCACGCTATATGTCGGCTTTTAAATATCCAGCTGAGAGAGCCACGACCATTTTGAAAGACATTAAAATAAATGTTGGCCGAACCGGAGTTTTGACACCACTCGCAATTTTTGAACCGACCCTGGTAGCAGGCTCGATGGTGGCCAAAGCAACCCTGCACAATATGGATCAAATCGCTCGTTTAGATGTGCGAATTGGAGATACAGTGGTGATAGAAAAGGCTGGAGATGTGATCCCTAAAGTAGTAGAAGTTTTAACTAAAATGCGGACTGGTAAAGAAAAGAAATTTAAGATGAAAGAATCTTGTCCAGTTTGTGGGGCGAAGGTTGAAAAAAAAATCACCACCCCGAAACCCCTCCTCCACAAGGAGGGGAAAAAAACATTCGAGTTCTCTCCTCCTTTTAAAGGAGGAGTGCCTGAAGGGCGAGGTGGTTCTTCCTCTGTCGCCTATTATTGTACCAATTTAAAATGTCCAGCTAAAAATGAAAGGTACTTAGAACATTTTGTTTCTGCCTATGAGATTTATGAATTAGGGCCAAAAATTTTACGTCGCTTTAAAGATGAAGGCTTGATAACTGATGCGGCGGATATTTTTACTTTAACCAAATCGGACATTGCTCCGTTGGAGCGGTTTGGGGAAAAGTCGGCCGAAAACATTGTGAAAGAAATTGAGAATAAAAAAAGGATTTCTTTGCGTAAATTTATCTTTGCCCTTGGCATCTTGCATGTGGGCGAAGAAACAGCTCGCGATTTGGCTAGTCATTTCAAATCACTAACAAAGTTATCTGAAGCAAAGATTGAAGAGATAAATGAAATAGAAAATATCGGACCGGCAGTTTCAAAAAGTGTGTATGATTTTTTTCAAGATAAAAATAATTTGAATTTTATGGATAAACTTTTTGCCAATGGAGTCGTGATTGAAAAAGAAAAAAGTATCCCAGCCGGCGAAAGAAAATTTTCTAATCTGATTTTTGTTTTGACTGGCACTCTTTTAGGCATGTCGCGTGAAATTGCCAAAGAAAGAATTTTAAAATTAGGGGGAAAAGTTTCTGGTTCGGTTTCCAAAAATACTTCGTATGTGGTGGCGGGGGAGGAGGCGGGCTCTAAATTGACAACTGCCCAGAAATTAGGAGTAAAAATTATCAATGAGAAACAATTTTTAGAAATGTTATAATGATAATCATGAAAAATAAACTTAATCCCGTTAGAAATCGCGAGGGCTCGCAGCGACCCTCTATTTCTAACGGGATAAAAATTTTAATAATCTTCCTCGGCTGTTTTTTATTTAGGTTAATTCCACTTCGGGCTCCAAACGTCGAGCCGATTATGGCGAGTCTTCTGCCAATTGGCAAAAAGTATGGAGCGATGGTGTCTTTTCTTTTTGGTTTCTTGAGTGTTTTTCTTTTTGACCTAATTACTCACTTCGGTTCTTGGACTTTTATCGTGGGTATTACTTACGGATTGGTTGGGTTTAGTTCTTATATATTTTTTAATAAATTTAAAAGCTCGACTTTCAATTTTGCAATTTTCGCTTTTGTGGCTACCATAATTTTTGACCTTATCACCGGAGTATTATTTGCTCCATTGTTTGGGGAAACTCTCTACACTGCCCTTATTTTGCAAGTTCCTTTTACTATCTTGCATTTGGCTGGAAATGTCGGTTTTGTTTTGACTTTAAGCCCGATTTTAAATAGTTGGCTTGCAACTGAAAAAGTTTTTTCCCTAAAACCTCTCGCAAGAACGGTTCTTGCGAAATAGCTGTAGTTTCTTTTTTCTCTTAAATAAGGTAGATTAGTTAAGAAGGAGGCGTCGGATAGCGGTTTATTCCACCGACTTGGAAAGTCGGCATACCGAAAGGTATCGAGAGTTCGAATCTCTCCGCCTCCGCAGGGATTAGTGGTTATCGGATGACGCGAGAGCCTTATTTTGTAATACTTTTTTGAAATCAATTTTTACAAAAATTGGAGACCCATTAGAGATTCGAACCAAAAATAAAAAGTTCTAGCAAAAAATAATTTAAAACGCTTTTTGAGAATCTTTGCTATAATAATAAATATGATAACTGCAAATGTTTTACAAAGAGTTTTTCGTATAAAATTTGGCAATATTTCAGGAACTTGTTTTATTATCGATGTTGATAACAAGCAATATTTTGTCACAGCAAAACATGTTGTTCATGATTTAAAATCAAAAGATGTCGTTGAAATATTCCAAGAAAATATTTGGAAAAAATTAGAAGTAGTTTTAGTTGGACACCATCAAAAAGCTGATATTACTGTTTTTGCAATAAATTTATGTATTCCCTCACACCCAATGGAAGCAACTACTGCTGGTCTTACTCTTGGACAAGACGTTTTTTTCTTGGGTTTTCCTTTGGGTCTTATGTCTGAATCTGGTGAGTTAAATAGAAATTTTCCATTTCCTTTAGTAAAGAAAGGTTGTGTATCTTCTATGGCACTTTTGGCAAAAGGTTCACCAGAAGCTCCTTACTTCTTTGTTGACGGTCATAATAATCGTGGCTTTTCTGGTGGGCCTGTAGTTTTTCAAAAAAGACCAGGGGGTGAATTTTTTGTTTTTGGTGTAATCAATAGTTATATGAATGATATTGGTGATGTAATATCTATTCCCACAGAAAATGATTCGAAGCTTTTAGCTCAACATAACTCTGGAATTATGAAGATATATTCAATTACTAATGCACTAGAGTTAATAAAATCAAATTCGGTTGGTTGCTCTATTCCAATTTTGAGTCCATTATCAAAAAAAGTTGAGTAAAAAATATTTTTAAAATTCGATTATAACTAATCCTTTAGTGACCTTTATCCTTGATTTAAAACACCCCATCAACTCACGCTTCTCTTCATTGGTGCCATCTCTGAGAATGTATTGAGCATAAGTTTTTAAATCTATTTCTTGATGTTTTATTTCTTGTTTGCTTACCCCCAGTACTCCTTTGTTAAATTTATTATGGCGTTTTAATTCTTCCTCAAATTTCATTTGAATCCCGACATCATTCATATCTATTTTATCTATCAACTTTATTAATTGCTCAATCAGTTCTTCTTCCCTTAAATATTGGCTCTTGCAATGTCGATCTTTTGATCTGCCACAACCGTAGTAAATATATTTAGCCACTGTGCCATTCTTTAATTTCTTGTATTTCTCTTCTGCCGATATTCCTGAACCACACAATCCACACACCATCAATTTAGTAAATGCGAACTCATGACTTTCTCTCACTATCACATCTCTCTTTAGTTGTTGGTTCGCTTTCTCAAATAATTCTTTAGTAATTATTGGTTCATGTTTTCCTTGATACCAGTTACCAGATTTTTTAGGGTACTCAAACTGTCCGTAATAAATTGGATTTTCAATTATTCTAAAGATACTGCCTGGTGGTAAATTGTGTTCTCCGATTGTTTTGAAATTAAGTTCAAATTTAAGCCAATGATATATTTTTCTACCTGACCATTTTTCATATGCCATCTTTTCAAATATCTTTTTAATCATTGAAGCTCTTTCAGGATCCTGAATAATCTGACATTTTTTATCCATCAATTTTTGATTCAAATATCCCACTGGTGCCATACCAGGCCAGAGTCCCATCTCTACCCTTGTTCGCAGTCCTCTTTTAACATTGATACCTCGATTGTCATTTTCTAGTTTTGCTTGTCCACACAAAATCATTAACATAAATTTATCATTCGGGGAGTTCATAAATCTTTGTCCGAAGGTTCTGATGTCTTGAAGTAAATTTGCATCCATCAAATCTACCACTTGTCCCAAGTCTCCAGCATTCCTGCTGATACGGTCTGGTGCCCACGTAAGTATCCCATTAAATTTTCCTTCCTTAATCTCACTAATAATTTCGTTAAATACTGGTCGTTGCCCAGTTTCTTTGGCACTATGTGATTCTCGCTTCATACATACGATCTCTAGATTTTCTCGCTCCGCCAATTGAAGCATCTCTTTTATCTGTGAATCTATGGAAAGCACCTGACGCTCCTCTGATTCAGTCGATTTCCTCGCATAAAGGCAGTATTTAACCTTTATAGGGGTTGGCTGTTTAGTTATTCCCATAATTGGCATTCGTGTTGTTGTTTCCATATACCTAATGAATGACGCATGTGCCTCTTAAAGTCTAGGATAGGGGTGTTGATAACTTTACACATGTTAAGTTGTAATTTTAATTGGAATATGCTATGCTTTATATATGTCAATAAATAAATCACAATTTGTAACTCCTACCCAATTAGCAAAGATGCTGGGTATTACTCGAGTCGCTGTTCACCAAAAAATAAAAAAGGGTGAAATAAAGGCAGAAAATGTTGGAGACCCTTCAAAACCAACTTTCCTTATTCCCAGGTCTTCCTTATCTCAAGAATTACAAGATAGGATTCAAAAGGAACAAAAAAAGATAACTGAGAAAGTTGTAGGAAAAAAGAATAACCATCATGACCTTGGTTTTGAAAAAGAACTTTGGAACGCTGCTGATAGACTACGAGGAAATATTGATGTGTCTGAATATAAAAATGTGGTCTTGGGTCTTTTGTTTTTAAAATATATTTCTGATTCATTTTATAAACGTCGTGAAGTTCTTACTAATATGACTCGTGACGAAAAAAACAAAGATTTCTATGTCCCAACAGAAGAAGCACGAAAAGCAATTCTTGAAACAAAAGATTTTTATACTTCTGAGGGTGTTTTTTATGTTCCAGTAAAATCTCGTTGGGAATATTTACAAACCAAAGTAATGGATTCCGATTTAGGAAAAATTCTTGATGGTGCGATGGAATTAATTGAGAAAGATAATCCAGTTCAATTGGAAAATGTTTTACCAAAAGTTTACATGAAGACAAACCTTGACCATACTGTATTAGGTGAGCTTGTTAATATTTTCTCTCGTATATCATTTGATCATGAATTTGACAGAGAAAAAGATATTCTTGGTCGCATTTATGAATACTTTTTAGGTGAATTTGCTTCTGCAGAAGGAAAACGTGGAGGCGAATTTTTTACACCTCGCTCTATTGTTAAATTGCTTGTAGAAATTCTTGAACCATATGAAAATGCACGAATCTTGGACCCTGCTTGTGGTAGCGGAGGAATGTTTGTGTCCATGGGTGAATATTTAAGTACTCACGAAATGGATCCATCAAAACTTTCCATTAGTGGGCAAGAAAGCAATCCAACAACTCTCCGGCTTTGCAAAATGAACTTGGCTATTCGTGGACTTTCAGGAAAAATTGAATTAGGTAATACTTACTATCAAGACAAGTTTCCAAATCTTCAGGCAGATTTTGTGATTGCAAATCCACCTTTTAATGGAGACTGGGAGCCATCCAAGCTTTCTGATAACGATCCCCGCATAACCTTAGGAGTTCCACCATCTGGAAATGCCAATTTTCTTTGGGTACAGCATTTTGCTCATCATTTATCTACTAATGGCAACGCTGGGTTCGTTATGCCAAATGGAGCCCTTGCTGTATCAGGCAAAGAGGGCGACCTTCGCCAAAAGCTTATTGAACAAGACCTCGTGGATGTGATTATTTCTTGTCCACCAAAACTCTTTTATAATGTCACCTTGCCTGTTTCTCTTTGGTTTTTATCAAAAAATAAAGGTGGTGACCGATTTAGAAATCGTAAAGGTGAAACTCTTTTTATTGATGCACGAGATACTTTTGAACAAATTTCTCGCAAGCAAGTTGTATTTAATAAAGAAAATATAGATAAAATAGCAAATACTGTCCGAGCTTGGCGAGGTGAAAAAGGTTTTAGAGAATATGAAGATATTTCAGGTTTTTGTAAATCTGCAAATTTAGAGGACATAAAAAAGTTTAATTACGTATTAACTCCCGGAAGATATGTTGGACTTACTGATGTTGAAGATGATGGAATTTCTTTTGAAGAAAAAATGGCAAAACTTTCCAATGAACTTCGAGAATCATTTGTAAAAGGTCGCGAATTAGAAAAAGAGATTGAAAAAAATGTTAAGGAATTAGGATTTTAGTTTATGCCGAAATTAAGAAATAAAAAAGAATATATTTTGTTAGATACAAATATGTATCACGGGTTTTTTGTTGATGATGACTTTGAAAAAACAATTTTACCTATATTCCAAAAAATATCTATAGCAGGATATCGATTTTTAATGCCTCAACAAATCGTTGACGAAATAAATAGAAATCGTTACTCAAGTTGGGCTAAATATAAAAATGGGGTTGAAATAAAAACTTTGGAGTCCATAAAATCATATGTTGAAAAAAATGAGATTAAAGACTTGCCTAATACTTCAAGATTAATTAAACAAATAAACACGAGGATTGATAAATTAAGAAAAGAAGATCTTAAATTTTACAAGACAATTACATCCTCAAAGGCAGAAAAAGTCATTAATTCATTATTAAAAATATCAATTTTGATACCTGATAGTACTAAAATAATAGAAGCTGTAAATCTAAGAAAGATTAAAGGAAATCCTCCTCTAGATAAAAATTGTGGTGAAGATAAATCATGTGATCGATATATTTGGGAGTCTGTGCTAAATTATTTTACTGATAATAATATAAGAAGGCCGAAGCTGTTCTTATTCACCAAAAATTATACTGATTGGTGTATAAAAACTAATGAGTTAAAACAGTTACTCAATCCTTTTCTTGTTGATGAATTTAAAATTAAGTTTAACGGATATTTAACTTGGTCTGATGATTTGAAAGATCTTCCTAAAATATCTGAAAAAGATAAGAAGGATGTAGAAAAGATTGAAGCTGAATTAAAAGAAAGGGAGATACTTGCAAAAATTCAATCCGTGATTGCTGATAAATTGAGAACAAGTAACTCTTGGGGTAATACGGATAGCATTATAAGCACAATTAAACCTTATGTTGATAAATTCGACTCAAACACAATATCAGATATTTTAAAAGCTTCAATTGAAAATCAAGATTATAGCCTTGGTCCATATAATCAAGTATTAGACGCATCAAAGGCAGAATCACTATTTGTTCTATTGTATAACAGATCAAAAGAAATTAGTTTTCCATTAAAAGAATGGGGGGCGTTTTATTTATTATTAGATGAAAACCAGCAAAAACGTTTCTATAATATTAGAGAAGATTTAGAAAAAAATGGTATAGATTTTAACTTGCTTGAATTAAAATTTATTCATCCTAATGATATACCTTTTTAAATTATATGAGTAAATTACTAGAACAAACAAAAAAAGAATCAAGAACATATTTTATTAGTGATTTAGCTGATATCAGGTATGGCTTCGGACTACCAGAACCTAAAAGAATTAAGGGTACTGTTCCTGTTTATGCATCAAGCGGTGTTGTAGGTTACCACAATGAAGCAAAAGTTACTAAACCAGCAATAATTATCGGAAGAAAAGGCAATGTCGGATCTCTTTATTTTTCTGAGCAACCATCTTTCCCTATTGATACTGTATTTTTTATTGATGAACCAAAAGATGGTTTTGATTTAAAATATATTTTCTATCTCCTAAAAAGAATTAACTTACCTCGTTATGGTGGTGATTCTGCTGTACCTGGGCTAAATAGAGATACTATTTACGGTTTGAGCATTGAAGCTCCAAGTCTCCCAACTCAAAAGATAATCGCTTCAATTTTAGATGCTTATGATTCAAAGATTGAAAATAATAATAAAATTATTAAAAATCTTGAAGAAACAGCACAAACTATTTTTGATGAATGGTTTATAAATTTTAATTTTCCTGAACATAAAAAAATAAAAATGATTGACAGTGAACTAGGAAAAATTCCAGAAGAATGGAAAGTTAAAAGTGTACTTGATGTTATAGAAAGAATTCCTGTTGGTAAAAAATTTGAGAACAAAACAGCATTCCCTGTTGGGAAAGTCCCAATTCTTGATCAAGGAGCTTCAGGGTTTATTGGTTACCATAATGAAGAGCCAGGGGTTAAGGCAACTATAGAAAATCCTGTTGTTGTATTTACAAATCATACCTGTTATTATCGGCTGTTAACTGAACCTTTTTCCTGTATTCAAAATGTCCTTCCTTATATTGGCAAGAATGGATATAAAACATTATTTATACATTTTTTAACCAAAGAGAAAATAAAGATGTCTGAATACAAAGGTCATTGGCCAGAATTTGAGCAACAGGTTTTTGTAATACCACCTGTTGGGTTGGCTAATACTTATGTGTCAAAAATAAAAAGTTTCATAAGCAAAATGGTTATACTTGAAAAAGAAAATATTTCTCTAAAGTCGCAGAGAGATTTATTATTGGCAAAATTAATTTAAAAACATGGCATATTTTAGTAGAAGAAATGAATATATTGTTGAATATTCTGGACACGAAGAAGTTTCTAATGCTCTCCGTGAACGTTTAATAGGTGTTATGAATAGATATATAGATAGAAATGTAAGTCTAGGGGCTGGTCCAGCATGGTTTATAGAGCCATCAGACTTTGAACATGCAACAAAACAAGAAATTTCAGAAGGTTATCCTTTTCTTGTAATAAAAGATGGAGAATTCCACAAAGTTTTTACTGTTGTAGAAATTTTTTTAGATTTACTGAATGATATTATTGCTAAAAACCGTGAAGATGCCATTGTAGAAATAAAAAAGGCTTTTAAGCTCAGTGGTTCTGTATATGGAATTAATGGAAGTAATAGAATTGAATTATTAATCAGTAATGATTCAGCCGAAAAAATACAATCTATAAAAAATATTATATCCCCATTCCCAGAATTTTGTGATAGATTTTTTCAAGCAGTAGGAAATTTGGTTGGAAGAAAGTCTAAACCAGAAGATATAGTTAAAGATATTTTTGTTTCAGCAGAAGGATATTTAAAAGCAATTTCTGGTGGGTCAAGGTTCGGAGATTCAATAAAGGAGCTTGAAAAAAAGAGTAAAATCAACAACGAGCAAAAGAAAGTTCTCGAAGCTCTTAATCAGTTTGCGTCAGATACTTCTGGAACTAGACATGCTGGGAATTCAGCCACTCCAACAGAAAAAGATACTTTGTGGTTTTTAGATACGTTAGTAGCACAATTAAGAATGATTGATAGAAATAAATAATTTTATGAAAAACCTTAACGAAAACAACTTAACGGAACAATCACTTATTGAATGGCTACAAGGTCAAGGCTATGAATATATCTATGGCCCAGATATTAATCCAGGACAACCTAAGGCAGAACGAGAGGATTTTCGAGGTGTTATTTTGAAAGATAGGCTTCTTGGTGCTATTCGACGAATCAACCCATCACTCCCTGCTGAACAAGCTGAAGTGGTAGTAAAAGAAATATCAGAATATACTCACGGTGATTTAATTCTTGGAAATAAAGAAATTTTTTCTTGGATAACTAATGGTAAAAAAACTTCTTGGAGAGAAAATGGAAATGAAAAAACTGATTTAGTTAAGTTAATAGATTTTAATAATTCTGACACCAATGAATTTTTAGTAATAAATCAATTTACTGTTCAAGGAATTGATAATGTCTGCCGATTTGATGCAGTTGTTTTTGTAAATGGTATTCCACTGGGAGTATTTGAATTAAAAAGCCCTATTCGTGAACAAGCTTCAATCGGGCAAGCTTATCGAGATATGGAATACTACAAAAAAGAAATTCCAAAAATCTTTTTTTACAATCAAATATTATGTTTAAGTGATCTTACTGAGGCTCGACACGGAACAATATCTTCCTCTTGGGAACGATACGGCACATGGAAAGGCATTGAATCAGAAAATGATGTGCAAAAAGAAGCCACTCAGCTTGAAGTTCTAGCAAAAGGTCTTTTTGAAAAAAATAGATTACTAGATGTTATAAAAAACTTTACTGTATTTGAGGCTGATAGTGATGGCGATGTCGTTACCTATACAAAAAAAATGGCATTATACCACCAGTATTATGGAGTAAATAAAACTATTGAAAGTACTATTAATTCAGTACTTGGAAAACAGGAACACAAAATTGGTGTATTTTGGCACACTCAAGGTTCTGGAAAATCTCTTTCAATGGTTTTTTATGTAAATAAAACAAAAAGTATTCCAGAACTTAAAAGTCCCGCATATGTATTTCTTACTGATCGTGAAGATCTTGATGACCAATTATTTAAAACATTTAGCCGTACTGGCTATGGCACACTAGCCAAACGAGCTTCTAGTATTAAAGATTTAAAAGATAGACTTTCACATCTTGGAAGTGAACTAATTTTCACAACTATTCAAAAATTCCAAGAAGACCCTGATGCAAACAATGTTCTTACTGATCGAGAAAATATTATTGTCCTTACTGATGAAGCTCATCGTACTCAATACAGTATGCTTGCAGGTAATGTGCGACAAGCTTTGCCGAATGCGAGCTTTTTGGGTGTGACAGGAACTCCAATTTCTCATAACGACCACGATACCGTTCGTGTTTTTGGAAATATAATTAGTTCATACAAAATTGGACAAGCAGTAAAAGACGGAGCGACTGTGCCAATATTTTATGAGGGACGTCTTGTTCCACTACACTTGGCTGATAAATTTATTGATAAAAAATTTGATGATCTTTTAGGAGAAGTTATAGTTGATGAAAAAGCGAAAGCACGAAAAGAATGGGCAGTCCTTGAAGAGGTAGTTGGTTCTCCGAGCCGTGTTGAACAAATTGCGAAAGATATCGTAGGACACTATTCTATTCGTCTTATTGAAGGAAAAGCAATGGTTGTGACGATGAGTCGTAGAATTGCAGTTGCTATGTATAAAGAGATAAAGAAGATTCCAGGAGCACCTGAATGTGCGGTGGTTATTTCTAAAACTGAGGATTTTGCTGGAGAAATTCAATCAGAACATGATGTAAAAAAACTTGAAAAAAGATTTAAAAAGATAAATGATCCATTAAAAATTGTTATCGTTTGTGATATGTGGCTTACTGGTTTTGATATACCTAGTTTACATACAATGTATCTTGATAAACCACTTAAAAATCATGGACTTATGCAGGCTATCGCTCGTGTAAATCGTGTATATAAAGATAAACCAGGTGGACTTATTGTTGATTATATTGGTGTTGCTGAAAACTTAAAAAATGCACTCGCAATTTATGATTCAGATGTTCAACGTGATGCTCTTATCCCTCTCGATGAAATAATCGCAGAAATGAAAAAACTACATGGAAAAACAAAAGAATTTTTTGGAAATATTTTATATTCAGAATGGAAAAAGAAAAAAGGTATTGAATTAGTTGAATTATTTCAAGCAAGTATAAACGAAGTAATTTCAGAAAATGAAGTTCTCTCAGATGAGAAAAAAATGAGATATATGGGAACAGTTACAAAACTTTCAAAACTTTATGCTCTAGCTATGCCCGGGGAAGAAGCAATGAAAATCGCTAACGATATGCAATTTTTTCAAGCTGTTCGTGGAGCAATCAACAAGCAAACTGTTATGACCCATATTATCTTTCCTGAAGAAACTGAAACTGCTATCAGAAGTTTAGTTCAAGATTCAGTACAGGCAGAAGGAATAATTGACTTGTTTGCAAATGAAAAAGGAGAAAAAGAAAGTATCTCTATTTTTGATGCACGATTTGCTGAAGAAATAAAAAAATCAAAATTTAAGAATTTTGCAATCGATGTTTTTCGTAAATTACTTGATAAAGAAATCATTGGACGAATACGAACAAACAAAACAAAATATGAAACTATGCTTACCCTTCTAACTGAACTTATCGAAAAATATGAGAACAACGTTATCAGTTCAGCTGAAATTATTAAACATCTTCTTGAAATTGTTGATGACATAAAAAAACTTGATGCAGAAAGCCAAGAGCTTGGACTTTCTTCGGAAGAAGTAGTATTTTATGACACTCTTATTTCTGATCCAGATTTAAAGAAAGCTGGTATTGATATAAAGGAATTTGTAAAAGAACTTACAAAACGTATCCGCCGTGACCTTACTATCGATTGGATGAATAATGAAAATATAAAAGCTAGGGTACGACAAAACGTACGATTACTTTTGTTGCAAAAAGGATTTGTTGAGCAAGTTCAAACTGAAAGGTTAATAGAATCAATCTATCAAGAAACTGTAAGAGTCTATAGAGAATTTCTACCAATTTAGACTGTTGGTAACTCGACTTCACAAATTTCCCAATCTAAGCTAGGATGGCATCACCTCATAAAATGAGGTATAATTACTTTAACAATTTAATAAATAAGTAGCCTAAACCTTTGGGAACAAAGGCATGGTGAATAAAGTCTTGTACAGCATAAAGAACCCGTCATGGGGTCGCTGTACAAGCCATATCTGGAAACGGATATGAGAGACTTAGGTCTCTACCCGTGATGGGCTTTTTGCGTCTTACCACGGATTTATAAATAACACGCAAAAAAATAATCAAATGAAAAAATATATTATAGTCTTGTTTTTAACAGTATTCATTGTTCCCTCAATTGCTTTTGCTTCTTGGTGGAATCCATTTTCTTGGAAAATATTTAATCATAAAACAGAGGTTAGTGTTGTTGCTCCTATCCCTGAACCAGTAATTGATAACACTTCAGCAAATAATGCAGAAGAAGTTCAAAAACCAAAACAGCAACCTGAAATTATTGCAACACCCAAAAAAATAAACAAAGAAATCAAAACGGTCACTCCAGTAATAAATAATTCAGAAATAATTAAAAAACAAGTTCAGGAACAGATAGAAATTACGTTAAAAGCTAAAGCAGAACAAGATGCATTAATTGCTAAACAAAAATCTGAAGAACAAACAATATCTAAGACTCATCAAGTTCTTCAATCTTTATATGGTCAATTATCAAATATTTCAAGTTCAATGTCGTTAGAGGGTGATAAATATTTTGCTCTAGCTTCTCAACAAGGATATACAACCACAGCTGCTATAACTCTTAAAGAATCCTCAGATGCATTTGAACAAAATTATATAGATGCTCAAAATTTACAGACAAACTTTATTAATATACCAGCTAATTATTCACAAGCCATACAAAATGCAATAAAGGGTGCACAATGCGAACGAGATCTCACTTATATGCTTATGACTGACATTGCAAACAATGAGCCCCCTACTAACGCTAATATATATCTTGCTGACTGTGCAGGTTATAGAGCATATTTAATAGCATTCTTAGAAACAACCACACCTTAGATTTATTAAAAATTACTTAATGCAAAATATATGAAAGAAAATAAATTAGTTTTACCAGTTAGTATTTTATTAGGATGTATTATTTTAGGAAGTTTTTACTATGCAAGTGAGGTAAATAGACAAAAACAAACAGATATAAAAGTTGGTGACATAACTACAACAAAAAATAATCCTTTTCAAAAATTAATACCCAAAGAATATCCTATTTATACTGCTCAACAAGAAGAAAAAATATGCACAGATACTTATGGAACTAATGCTTATCTACGAAACGCATCAACAGGTTACTGTGGATGTAAGATTGGATATTCGGCTATGTATATTCAAGGTCAGGGTGAACAGTGTGTAGACCCATCTAATGTTTTATTAATACCAAAACAATTTCAATCTAGTAATTAAAAATAATTAAACTTATGAACAAAAAAAAATTAATTCGACCAATTACGATTATATTAACAGGAATTATTTTGGGAGGTTTTTATTATGCTAGTGAGATGAATAAGCAACAATCTATTGAAAGACAACAGCAGTTAAATTTAAATCAAAAACAAGTTGAGATACAAAAAAATATTGATCAGCAACGATTAGAGTCACGAATATTATCTGAAGAGAGGCTTCAGATGAAAATTGAAAAAGTAGAATGTGTCCAAGATGCAAAACAGTCAGCGATAGATTATGAAAAAAAACTTTGCGTTGGTGGTAACACTAAATGTTTTGGTTATGTATATGGAACATATACACCGTTAGCATATCAAAATTTTTATAAAAGTTGTCTTGAAGGAAAAGGTCTAGAATAATGTGAAATTCCTTTTTGTATTGCATTGAATTAGAATTGAATTTATGATGGCAAAAAAACTTTTCAAGAATTTCTCGCGATGAAAGAAATCAAATTTACATTCTTCTTTCTCGTCATTACAAGCAAGATGAAATAGCTAAAGCTTTAAATCGAGATCAATCTTCCATATCAAGAGAGATTAATGAAAACAAAACTAGAGGCAAATATGACCCAACTAAAGCAAACCACAAAGCATATGTAAAAAGACAAGCTTCCAAGCGAGATTGT
>CAISUD010000012.1 GCA_903888625.1 uncultured bacterium | reverse complement strand
TCTTCTTCGGTCAAACAATATTTTTGTCTGTCTTTTTCTGGAACTTCTACTTTTTTAGTACCACTTTTTGCATAAACAAGTTTTACATTTTTATTTCCGAGTTTTTTCGAAATAATAGATTTATGTCCGTTTTCAAGTGTTGGTTTAAAAATTACAAATTCATCTGGGATCACAATTCCCTGTACGATAAATTCTCCAAGTCCGTAAATTCCATTTATTTCAATCACTTTGTCAAAACCAGTTTCAGTATCAATAGTAAAAGCAACTCCTGAAGCGGAAAGGTCAGAACGGACCATAAGTTGAATTCCTACAGAAAGTGCCGCATCAAAATGAGAAAACCCCTTATCCACTCGATAAGAAATAGCTCGATCAGTAAAAAGTGAAGCGATACATTTTCGAGCTGAGAGTAAAACCTCTTTTATTCCACATACATTTAGATATGTTTCTTGTTGGCCCGCAAAAGAAGCTCCTGGTAAATCTTCAGCAGTAGCAGACGAGCGTACTGCTACGTCAATATTTTTCCTACCATATTTTTCTTCCATCTTTGCATAAGACTCTACTATCGTGTCATGAAGTAATGGTGGAAATTCCTTTTTTAAAATTGTCTCGCGAACTTTTTTACCTCTTGCTTGTAAATTTTTAATACTTTTTGTATCTAAATCAGCCAAAATTCTCTCAATATCTTTATTTAAACCAGTTTTTTCAAAAAAATATCGATAAGCGTCAGCAGTAAGGGCAAAACCATCTGGAATATTTACTCCGAGTGGTACTAAATTTGAATACATTTCTCCTAGGGCTGCATTTTTCCCTCCTACAATCGGAACATCTGCAATCCCGACCTCGCTATACCATTTTACAAAATTCTCCTTTTTTTCTTCTATCATAGATATTAAAATTAGATATTAAATAATAATTATGTCTAAAGATGCTTATATGCATTATAACATATTTTTAGATATTACATTTTTGAAATTTCTATCAATCTTTGATATTTCACCATTCTTTCTGGTTTTAACGGCGAACCAGCTTTTAAACCAAAACATCCAAAAGCAAAGGCAAGATCTGCAATAAAATCATCGTCCGTTTCCCCACTTCGGTGGCTGACAATAAGTTCTATATCATTCTCCCGCGCCAAGCGCATTGTTTCCAGAGTTTCGGATAATGTACCGATCTGATTTGGCTTAATAATCATGCCATTCACACTTTCTTTATCAATCGCTTCTTGCAATAAAATTTTATTGGTCACTGTTAAATCGTCTCCCACTACAATCAGACCATCTTGTTCCTCTTTTAATTTAGCAAAACTTTCAAAATCTATTTCATCAAACGGATCTTCAATTGAAAGCAAATCAAATTCTTTAGTCAAAGAATCATAAATATTTGCCAGCTCTTCTTTTGTTATTTCCTTATTGTCGACTTTATATAAACCATCTTCGTAAAACGAAGAACTTGCCACATCAAGTGCCAATCGCACTTTCCCTTCTAACCCATTTTCTTTTATCGCTTGCCCTAAATATTCAAGAGGTTTTTTTATATCACTAACTTTTGGAGCATACCCTCCTTCATCACCTAATACCAAGGAATCATCCCCTCCTTCATCACCTAATACCAAGGAATCATCCCCTAATTCTTTCCTAATAATTTCTTTCAGAGAATTTTGAATTTTAGTTCCGATATCAACAGCTTCTTCTACTTCATCTGTGTCAGAAACAACATGATATTCTTGAAAAGCCAAATCGTTTTTTGCATGTTTACCTCCATTTATTAAATTCATATATAAATGCGGGATTCTGCGTGAAGGTTTTATTTCTGCTAAAATTCGCAAGTGTTCAAATACCTCTACTCCCGATGCTTTGGCGGCAACTTTGGCACAAGCGATAGAAACACCAATCATAGAATTCCCACCCAAATTGTCTTTATTGGGCGTACCATCAAACTCTATCATAATCCTATCAATTTCTTTTTGATTTAAAACATCCGTGCCCATCAGGGCTGGAGCAATAACTTTATTTACTTTTTCAATAGCAATTTTTACTCCTTTTCCATCAGCATCTCGAAGCTCATGCGCTTCATGTGCTCCAGTACTCGCGCCAGATGGAACCGAAAAACTATCAGAAGCTTCTCCGATCCACACAGTTACTTTTAAGGTCGGGTTTCCCCTTGAGTCTTTTATTTCTTCGGCTAAAATTCTGGTAATTTTGTTATTGTCCATCTTTTAATTTTACCATATTGTTGATATAATCGACTAGTCATGCAAACTATATTAATTTCGTTGCCAGTATTTTTAATAATTTTTCTTGGTTGGCTTTTTCATAAAGCAAAAATAATAGATAAAAACTGGGTCCATGTTTTGAATAGTTTTGCTTATTATGTAGCACTTCCCTCTTTGATAATCAGCAGTTTCTGGTATGTGGATTTTACTAATCACAATACTTGGATTTTAATTTCTGAAAGTATCGCAATTATTACTTTCTTTTCTATTTTTGTATTTACGATCCTTTCTTTATTTAAAATAAATAAAATAACAAAGGCCACAATCCTTTTGGGTTCAATAGTCGGCAATACTGTTTTTATTGGTTTTCCACTCGTTGGTATGAATTTTGGAGAAAAATATCTTCTACAGGCATCACTCATTGGTTCCTTTTTTCTTATTATACCAATAGTCTTAGTAACGATTTTTATCCAACGAAATAATAACTCTCAAAAATCAAACCTTAAAAATGAATTACTCAATTTAGCAAAAAATCCATTAATTCTTTCGATTATTTTCGGAATTATTTCAAGTTTTTTCACTCTAGAATATAAAGCATTTGAAAGTATCGAAAAAACAATAGCCATGCTCGGTGCCACCGCATCTCCTATTGCACTGTTTGCCCTAGGGGCATTTTTACACGGTCAGTCTAAAAAAAATCTAAAATGGTCATTCATAATTTCATTTTTAAAAATGATTGTTTTACCAGTATTGGCTGTCCTGATTTCTTTATATATATTTAGAAATCACAACATAAAAGTATTAGCCTTACTTTCTTCAATGCCTGTAGCCGTTACTACTTTTGTAATTGCTGAGAAATTCGGATTAGATAAAGAATTGATTGGAGATTCAATCCTTATTTCTACTATTTTTTCATTTATAATAGCCCCTATCGTTATTTCTCTTTTATTATAAGAAAATTATTTCACTAAATTTTGAGGAGTGTTTGAAATAAATCCTTTGATATTTTCTATGGTGATTTTTATAATTTCTCCTTCTGCCTCCTTTGAGTCAAAAGCGATATGAGGAGTAATAATCACATTCGGCATTTCAATTAAAACTCTGTCTTCAAAAAGAGTTTTGTAATCTTTTACTTTCTCGCTTTTCTTTTCTGAAGAAAGTATCTCAAATTCTTCTTTGAGTTCACGTTCTCCTTCCATCACATCGAGCCCTAACCCACCAATAATCTTTTCTTTTAATCCCCAAACAACAGCATCTGTATCCATCAATTCACCTCGAGCCGTATTTATCAAATAAACACCTTTTTTCATTTTTGAAATATTTTCTTTGTTTATTAGATGATGATTTTCTTTAGTATAAGGAGCGTGCAAGGTCAAAACATCAGATCCCGAAAGAACTTCATCTAAGCTCTTATACTCAAAACCAATTTCTTTAGCAAAATTTATATCTGGATAAAGATCATAAGCTAAAACTTTCATATTAAAACCTTTAGCAATTTTTATGGAATTTTTACCAATTTTCCCAGTACCAATCACTCCAATTGTTTTTTCATTCAAATCCATTCCTTCAAATCCATAAATAGAAAATTCACCTCTTTCTTTCAGCTGACGAGCCGCCTCAAAAACTTTCCTGGTAAGAGATAAAAGTAAGGCAAAAGCAAATTCAGCAACTGTTTTTGAGCCATAGGCTGGAACATTTGAAACCAAAATTCCCTTAGTCGCACAATATTCTCTATCAATATGATCAAACCCAGTAGAACGGGTAGCAATAAATTTTAAATTAGGGATAGCGTCAATGACACTCTTGTCTATCATTGAGCCGACAAAAATCGAAACAATTTCAGCATCTTTAGCTAAAGACGCACTTTCTTCATTTAATTTTTCTTCAACAAAAGAAACTTCAAGACCTGTGAGTAAATTAGTAAAAATAATTTGTTCTTCTTTAGGAACCTCAAATAATGTGATTTTCATAACAATATTATATCACAAGATATCTCCTACAACTATGAGTTTATGAGGGTGATGGTGTCCATTTACGATTCTAATTTTCCCTTTTGGAACCTCAAAATACTGTGACAAAATCTCAATGATTTTTTTGTTGGCCATGTTTTTTTCGGCTTTTTCTTTCACCGAGATTAGAAAATGGTCTTTGGATTTTTTAACTATACTTTCTTTTTTAGCTTGTGTTTTAGCAACTATCTTAATATACATACATTTTCCAGTGAGAACTTAAGGATCTCACTGACTATTTAAATAAATTTTTAAACCATACAAAAAACCCTTTATCTTCTTTCTTTGGTTCATCGGTTGTTTGGTTTTTATCATCTACAACCACTATCACTTGTTCTCCTTCTTTCACCATACCAAAATTCTCACGGATTGCTTCTTCTTTCCCTTTGTCAGTATTTAATTTATCAATATCAGTAGAAAGTTTTGCTTTTCTATTTTCTAAATCAGAAATTTTTTCTTGTTCTATTTTTTTATTTTTATAAGTGTCCTCGAGTTTAATAGTAAGATTTACTATGTTCCAAACAAAAGCAATTAAAATAATCGTAAGCAATACCAAAACTGGCTTGGACCGCATAAAATTTTTAAATTTATTTTTTTCTTGAAACTTTCGCATAATATGATACTATTGTAATATGATTTTCGATAAAAAGCACAAAAAGAAAATACAAGTAATCTGGTCTGTTTTGGTGGTTTTGATTATTGTCAGTATGATTTTATTATACTCCCCAATCTTCCGATTAAAATAATTTTTAAATTAATCTTTCGCCCGCATCATTTTCAAAAAGACATCTTGAGTGATGTTCACTTTGGCGTTTTCTTTCATTCTGGCTTTACCTCTTTTCTGCTTTTCTAAGAGTTTCTTTTTGCGACTTACGTCTCCGCCTCCAACCACTTTTGAGCCATGCATCAAAACATCTTTTCTAAATGCCGATACAGAATCGGAAGCAATAATTCGCCCTAAGGCTTTCCCTTGAATTTTAAAAGCAAATTGTTGACGAGGAATAATACTTTTCAAACGATCTACTTGGGTTCGTGCTTCTTCTTCGACTCTCTTACGAGAGACAACTCGACAAAAAGCCATCATTGGTTCATCAGCTACTAAAATATCAAGTCGAACTACATCGGCTACCTTATATTCTCCAATTTCGTATGAAATAGAACCATAGCCAGAAGTGATGCTTTTTAAATCATCAAAGAAGTTTCGCATCAATTCTCGAAGAGGCATTTCCAAACTTATTGCAGAGCGATTGTCGCCAAAATTTTCGGTAGTA
>CAISUD010000011.1 GCA_903888625.1 uncultured bacterium | reverse complement strand
TAGTGCGTATTGAGGAGTAGAAGTGCCAATTCCAACATTTGTACTTGATGTTGCACCGTTTACTCCATTGATACTTCCAAGAACTAAAGAGTTACTTGCTCCAACTGCTGACAATGCACCGATGGCAGTGGCATTAGTTAAACTATTTGATGCAACATTAGCTTCAAAACCTAAAGCAGTATTATAATCTCCTATTGTGTTATAATAGAGCGTTTCAAATCCTATAGCTGTATTATAACTTCCAGTTGTATTTTTATGAAGAGAATCATTACCGATAGCTGTATTTTGATTTCCTAGACTATTTTTATAAAGTGCCGAACCACCATTAGCGGTATTTTGATAACCTTCAGTATTATTGCTAAGAGAAAAAGTTCCTATTGCAGTATTTTCATATCCAGTTGTTGCACCACCAAGAGCGGAAAGGCCAAAAGCAATGTTGTTAGTTCCTGAACTAATATTTGTACCTGTTCTTATTCCAATAAAAAGATTATCACTCCCCGTAGCCGAAGAATTACCTGTGCCAGTTCCAGCAAACATGTTTTCATGTGTATCTAAATTAAAACCATTTGCATTACTTTGCCAACTTAAAACCCCACTTCCATTGTTTGTTAGTTGTCCGACACCATTAGTTACGGGGAAAGTGTAACTAGAAGTAGCACTACCATTATTGAAACTAAAACTAATTCCATTATCAATTTGTAATTGTGTTGTATTACCTGCAATTACATTAGTTTTTATGTTTGTCACTCCAGTTACTGAATCTCTTGTAAAATTTGCATCACTAAAAAGATTACCGGAATTGTCCGCATACAAAACCTGCGAAGGAGTACTGCTTGCAATAGGATTCCCAATAGCAAAAGGATTTGCAATGAAACAATTTGAATCTGTTGGAGCACAATCCGGATCTAAAACATGTTGACTTAATAAATAGCCACCGGGTTGAGTTGGAATTAAAAAACCAGCAAAAACTTTTATACTACTAGAGAAAATTAAAAGAAAAGCCAGCGAGAAAATTAGGACTTTTTGTCGTGAAATTTTTTTATAAATTTTTTGCATCTATCCTTTTATTATATACTATTTTCCAAAGTCAAGCTAGTTTTTTGAGTTCCGCTTCATATTTTTTCATTACTTCCATTGAAGCCACTGTTTGGTCAGCCCCGGCTTTAATTTTTGCTTGAATTTCTTCAGCAATTTGCTTGAAAAGCTCTGGATTTTTCTCCATCATAGTTATAACCATATCTATCTGTGCCTCTGGCACACCTTGCGAACGCAACATTTTTTTAAGTAAAAAATTTTTGAACATAAATTTTTTGTCCCAAAGCCTTGCTTAGGGGAATTCCCCTAAGCAAGGCTTTGGGAACTATCTAATAATTATAAACTATTCATCTAAAATTTCAAAATCGTCTCCAATTGCTTTGCAAATACTCTTCTTTCGACGAATAAAATAAACACCAATGCAAGCGGTAGCGACGAGGACTAAAAATATTCCAGAAAATAAATAATTACTATTTGTTGTCGCAGTACTGTCGCCTACCATAGCTTCCACAGGTAAATCATTTTCAGAAACAGAAGAATTTAAGTTTATATTTTTATTTTCTGCTTCTTGATTCTGATTCTCTTCTTTCATACTATTTATTACAGGCAAGGTGTCACTAATTTTTGGTGCAGTATAATTTATATTAACTCTAGGTATAGAAGCTGAAGAATAATTATAATCAAAAATTAAATCACCAGTTGCTGAATAGATTTTCAAATCATTTTGATCGCTCGGAACAAAACCAGTAATTTTACCAGGAATGGTCATTTTATCTTTAGCTAAAATTAAACTATTTTTAGGGAAAACAAAAATTTTATTATTGGCTCTTATTTGCCACCCTGAAATATCAATATCAGAACTTGCATTATTAGTTAGTTCAATGAAAAAATCTTTAGCATTACCAACCTTTGAGACAAAAACAGTCGTCGGTAAAACTTTAATTACCATCTTATCTACTGCGTCTGGAGTGTCGGCAAAACTATTATTATAATATTCTAAATATAATTGATATTCGCCAGGATAAAAGTAAGTATGTTGAAATTTTGCAAAATTATTTACTTGCTCATATGAACTGCCATCACCAAAATTCCAATCAGCTTTGCCTAAGACAACTTTCTCATTTGAGTAGCCTAAAATGTTTGTTTGAATATTTAATGGTTGCCCAGAAAAAGAAATCTTATTCGCCGTAATTGTCGCTTTCATTGTTGGATTTTCTACAACTTTCTTTTTTGTTTTGGTAGTAGAAGAATTTATTGAGACACTTCCCCCACCACCACTTGTAATATTAGAATTTGTGTTTGTATTTGTACTATCAGAATCTGAATCATTGCCGGTATCAGTTGTATCACTATTATCTGTAGGATTATCTACCACTAAATTTGTATTTTCAGCTCCTGGAGTTGGAACACCCGGTTGCCAAGAACCATTTACTAATTGCAAAGAATTACCACCAACAGCCGAACCATTAATATTTATTGAAGCTGAATCGTTGCCTGAATTATCTACTAAAGCAACACTATCACTAGATACTTTAATATTAAGTGAACTTTTAAAAACTGGGAAACTAGATCCGCTAAAATCACTTGGAACTTTTGCTACAACACCAAAACTATGACTACTAATTATATTTGAACCTCCGTCTAACGCACTAATTCCATGCCCATTTTTTACACTATTATCTAATATTTTATAATTTGTAATATCTACATCTGAATCCGTATCATTATAAACCTCTACCCATTGATTGGTAGTTGGAGAATATTTTATCTCACTAATAAAAACATCCGCTTTGGCAATTTTAAAGCCGAAAAGAAAAACAAAAAAACTCACACCTAAAATAAATTTTTTAGACATAAATTGTTGTTAATATTTTTTAATAATTATGCTATTATTATAGCATAATGAAAAAAATAAATTTTTTAGCAATTGGGGATATCGTGATTGATGCTTTCATAAAATTAAAAGATGCTGATGAATTTACTAATCACGGCACCTTAGAACTTTGTGTTCCTTTTGGTGATAAAATTCCTTACGAATCTGTCACCATCATCCCGGCTGTCGGTAACAGTCCAAATGCTGTTGTCTCGGCTTCTCGACTTGGGCTTGCTTCTGCACTTCTAACTAATATAGGGGACGACCAAAATGGCAAAGATTGTATCGACAAACTAAAAGAAGAAAAAATAATTACCAATTTTGTAAAAAAAGATACTGGTAAAAAAACGAATTATCACTATGTCTTATGGTATGATGTTGACCGGACAATTTTAATCAAGCATGAAAGTTTTGATCGGACTTTTCCAAAAATTAAAAAAAGAAATGCTCCAGAATGGATTTATTTGAGTTCCCTAGGAGAAAATTCTCTGCCTTTCCACGCAGAGATAGCTGAGTATTTAAAAACAAATCAAAATATTAAACTTGCTTTTCAACCTGGTACTTTTCAAATAAATTTTGGAGTTGGAGCTTTGAAAGAAATTTATACAAGGACAGAAATATTTTTCTGTAATCTTGAAGAAGCAGAAAAAATCTTAAAAATTTCAAGCAAAGATGTCCTTACTTTGTCAAAAGGCATCAACGCTCTTGGACCAAAAATGGTTTCGATTAGCGATGGACCAAATGGAGCTTATTTATATTGGAATAATGAACTTTGGCAAATTCCAATTTATCCAGATATTGCTCCACCATTTGAACGCACTGGTGCTGGAGATGCTTTTTCTTCGACCTTCACTGCGGGGCTGGCTCTTGGTAAAAATCCACTTGAAGCTTTTACCTGGGGACCGATCAATTCAATGTCAGTAGTCCAAAAAATAGGCGCTCAAGCTGGACTTCTATCACGCGAAAAACTTGAAGAGTATTTAAAAAATGCCCCGGAAGATTATAAACCTAAAAAAGTTGTTTAAATTAAATTTTTCTCTTTAAAACTTTCTGCACGGCACGCTTGATGGAGTCTTTGTCCATTTCGTAATATTTAAGAAGTTCGGAAGCAGTGCCAGATTGACCAAAACTATTTTTCACGCCAATAAATTCTATTGGCACCGGATAATTTTGAGCTAAAACCTCTGCAACCGCCCCACCCATACCCCCGGCAATCTGATGTTCTTCGACTGTCACAATGGCTCTCGTCTCTTTGGCTAATTTTATTATCGAATCTTCATCAATTATTTTAATAGTAGCTAAATTCAAAACTTTAGTTTTTACACCTAAAGTTTCTAATTCTTTAGCCGCGATTAAAGCCTGGCAAATAAGTGAACCAGTAGTGATAATTCCTACATCAGCCAATCCAACTTCGGGCAACCAAAAAATTTGAGCTTTGCCAATTTCAAATGGAGTTTCTTCAGTTGTAATCACGGGAGTCTTTTCACGATTAAGACGCATATAAGCTGGGCTACCTATTTCAATAATTTGCTTTGTAATTTTTTTAGCTTCACTTGCATCGCACGGAGAAAAAATTTGCATATTAGGCAAGACTCGCATAAGAGCAATGTCTTCTAAAGCTTGATGACTACCACCATCAGCTCCAACAGAAACCCCAACATGCGAACCAATAATTTTTACTGGCTGGTTATTGTAAGCAATCGTCGTCCTGATTTGTTCCCAATTTCTACCGGGAGAAAAAATTGCATAAGAAGCACAAAAAGGAATCTTGCCCATCGAAGCCATCCCCGAAGCAACCGTCACTAAATTTTGTTCAGCTACTCCGACTTCAATAAATCTATTTGGAAATTTTTCAGCAAATAAATTCATAGCTGTGCTTTCTTTTAAATCAGCACACAAAGCCACCACATTTTTATTTTGTCCCCCTGCTTCTAGTAAACCCAGACCAAAACCATCTCGCATCGAAACTTTTTCAACTTCATTTGAAAATATTTTTGTATTTAGTTTTAATTTTGGATTAAACATAAATTATTTTTATATAGTAAAATTTATTTCTTCTAACTCTTTCATTGCCATTTTTTCTTCTTTTTGATTTGGTGCTTTACCATGCCATTTATAATCGTATTCGAATTCTTTTACTCCTTTGCCAGGTATAGTATGCGCGATAATAACCGTTGGACCATCTTCATTCTCTTTGGCAATTTCTATTTTTTCATTTATCTTTTTAAAATCATGTCCCGAAACTTGCAAAACTTTCCAATTAAAAGCTCGCCATTTATCAGTTAATGGTTCAAGTGGCATTATATCTTCAGTATTACCATCTATTTGAATAGAATTACGATCAATAATCGCAATTAAATTTTTTAATTTATTTTTCCCTGCTAACATTATCGCTTCCCAAGAATTTCCTTCATCTAATTCTCCATCGGACATTAAACAATAAATGTATCGATTACTTGTAGTGAGCGATATCGAACCATCAATTCTATCAGCTAAAGCCATACCGATAGCTTGTGAAAGTCCAGAACCAAGAGGTCCGGAAGAAGTTTCGACAAATGGTAAATATGTTCGATGTGGATGCCCTTGCAAACGGCTTCCGAATTTTCGTAGAGTACTCAATTCTTCAATCGGGAAATATCCGGCATGAGCAAGTGTTGCATATAAGACAGGACAAATATGCCCATTGGAAAGCACTAATCTATCACGTTCTGTCCAAAGTGGATTTTTAGGATCGTGATTTAGAATATGAAAATATAAAAGAGTAAAAATATCTGCCATCCCTAAGGCTCCGGCTGTGTGTCCACTGCCAGCTTCGGTCAACATCAAAACAATACTCTCTCGAATATCATTCGCTTTTTTTTCTAACTCTAAAATTTTCTCATTAGACAAATATGCCATTTCAAATATTATACCAAATTTTCCAATTCAAATATAGTTTCTCGAATGTCTTGTGATTTTAGAATGAGTGAACCGACGACAAGACGTTCTACCCCTGCATTTATTAAGGCAGGAGCAGTTTCAAAATTAACTCCCCCATCAACAGAAATAACTAAATCTGGAAATTTATCTTTCAAACTTTTTATTTGAGACAATACTCGTTCATCAAAATCTTGCGCCTGATATCCAATTTTTTCTATCCCCATACATTGCACAAAATCAACTTCATTTATAAAAGGAAAAATATCTTCGACTGGCGTAGTTGTATTTATTGCGAGCCCTATCTCTATTGCATCCTTGATATAAACATCCATTCCCTCAAGAAAATTTTTAAATTCTTCTTTATCTCCAACAGCTTCTAAATGGAAAACAATTCTCTTTGGAGAAAGTTTTGTATAAATATCAAAATTAGAAATTGAATCGGAAACCATCAAATCAAGTTCAAAATCTAAATCCTCCCAAAAAGGCATGCCCTCTTCTTCGTTTAATATTTTTCGAAAATTAAAATCTTCTATTCCACCAGTATCAAAAGGCCAAGTTTTATTTGGAGTAAAAATTCCATCAGAAAAATCTATTTGCACAACCGGAACAATCCCGCGCATTAGGGCAACTTTATTTTTTAAATCTTCGTAATTTTTTGATAAGACAGCTGGAATTATATCGATCATGATAGGCGTCAGGCCCTAGGCACTAGGCTCTAGCTTATTAATTCTTCTAATATGTCTTTCGTCACCTGAAAACTTTGTACTCAAAAAAAGTTCACAAGCAAATTTTGCTTCATCTTCTGTTATAAATCTTGCCCCAAGTGACAAAATATTTGCATCGTTATGTTCACGGGCAAGTTTAATAATTTCAAAAGGGTCTGTACTTTTTTCCCCTTCAGCATTAATTTCAGTAATTGGTTCTTTTGGACCATAAAAAACTGCCGCTCGAATTCCAGATACTTTGTTGGCACAAATGGCTTCAGCTTGTCCAGAACCACCTATAACCACCCCTCGACTATGCTCGGGGTCGCTCGCGACTGCTTCAGCGACAGGCTTAATAAAATCTGGATAATCATCATCAGCGACAAAATTATGAGCCCCAAGATCTAAAATTTCATAACCTAAATCAAGCTCTTTTAAATAAAGTGCTAACTTTTCTTTTAATTCGAAACCCGCATGATCACTTCCTAAATATATTTTCATATTATTTTATGGTATTCCCAGTTTTAATTACATGGTCTACTAATGTATAAGTATAACCCATTTCATTGTCATACCAACCCATAACTTTTACTAAATTTCCACCGACAACTCTGGTTAAACCCAAATCTGCGATAGATCCATGTGGATTCCCTAATATATCACTTGAAACAAGTTCTTCTTCGGTAACTGCAAATATTCCTTTCCAACGAGGATCCTTTGCAGCCTTTTTTAATATTTCATTCACTTCTTCGGCTGTGGTATTTTTCTTTGAAATAAAAGTAATGTCCACAATTGACCCAGCCATAATTGGTACTCGAATAGAAATACCATCAAAAAGACCTGTCAATTTTGTAAAAGCTTTAGTTATGGAGATTGCTGCTCCAGTTGAAGTTGGAACAATATTATGACCTGCAGATCTTCCTTCTCTCCAATTATTTTTATTAGGAGCATCCACAGTTGGTTGATTTATTGTATTAGCATGAGTAGTATTCAGAAGTGCTTTTTCAATACCAAGTGCTTCATCAAGAATTGCAATAAGTGGACTTCCTGCATTTGTGGTACAAGAAGCATTTGAAGTTATAATACAAGTATTAAATTTTTCTTCATTCACGCCCATCAAAACTGTCGCACCCTCTATTCCAGTTTGAGGTTCATCTTTCATCGGACCAGTAACGACAACTTTTTTAGCCCCAGCATCTAGATGCATTTTTGATTTTTCATAGGTTACAAAGAGTCCAGTAGATTCCACCACTACATCAATATTCAAATCCTTCCATGGAAGCTTACTAGGATCTTTTTCTGTTAATACTTTAATTCTTTTACCATCGATTATTATTTCTTGCCCAGAAACAGAAATATCATGTTTCCATTCTCCATAAACAGTATCATGCTTCAAGAGATATGCCATATTGGCAACATCCCCTAAATCGTTCACTGCTACAATTTCAATCTCAGGTCTATCCCAAGCAATTTTTAAAAATGCTCGACCAATCCGCCCAAAACCATTAATACCAACTTTTATTGTTTTATTTTCCATAATACATATATTATAACATTTTATTTTTATAAATCACCATCTCGTCTTTCGGCAAGCTCAAGACACTCCTCCTCCACAAGGAGGAGATTAAATGCTAAAATACCAATATGAAAATCCATAGATTTATAGACAATTTTGACCTGCCTACCGGACAGGCAGGTTTATCAAAAAATGAATTAGAAATACAAGGTGAAACTGCTCACCAGATTATTAAAGTATTAAAATTAAAAGTTGGTGAAAAAATTGAACTTTGTGATGGAAAAGGTATCTCCACCATGGCTCTGATTGTAAAATTAGGTAAAAATAATGTTTGGGTAAAAATCAGTAATATAGTTAAAGAAAAAACAGAAAATAAGAAAGTTACTTTATATTGTGCTGTTTTGAAAAAAGAAAATTTTGAATTGGTAGTTCAAAAAACTACAGAAACTGGAGTTTCAAAAATCGTTCCAATAATTACTGACCGCACAATCAAAACCGGATTAAATTTAGAGAGATTAAAAAAAATTGCTCGCGAAGCGAGCGAACAATCTGGCAGAACAGATGTGCCAGAAATTTCTGAACCAATAACTTTTGACAAAGCCCTAGATATTTCGGAAGGTGAAAATATTTTATTTGATGCCAGTGGAGAAAAATTTACCGACACTCTAAAAAATAATTTCAAAGAAATTAATATTTGGATTGGGCCCGAAGGTGGCTGGACAGAAAATGAAATAAAAAAAGCCCGAAATCTTCCGGGCTTTAAAATTTGTTCTTTAGGATCTAATATTTTGCGCGCTGAAACCGCTGCTGTGGTTTCTGTTTTTCTTTTTTCGCAATTGTAAAATTAAAATACAATGCGATGGAATAATATTGTTTTGGACCACTCCAACCATGGAGTTGATACCAATCACCATTTGAATTTTGTTTCCATGTTCCAGCTTTATACCAATACCAAGAACCAAAAACAAATGGATTAAACTTCATTCCAATATTACAAACCCTAGTCGGAATTTGTAATTTGATGTTAGGTGAAAATGCTAATTGCTTGGCAATCCAGTTGCCATTTTTAGAACTAAAAGCATCCTTCACTGGAATGCCGTACTTCAAGATACTCTTGACATCCCACTTTACATTAAAGAAATATATTCCTTCAACTCCTAAAGCAAACCATTTTGCCTTTTGAAATGGAAGTATTGTTACATCCAACCCAAGGGATGTGTTAGATCCACCTTTTCCAACCGAACCAATGACTTGTATCGGTCTAAAGGTGTTCACTAATACTCCAGCACCTAGCTGGATACCCCTTCTAAGATCTAAGGTAAGGTCATAAATAGCCCTTACTTTTTTAGAGGAAGTTGAGTCCTGTGCAATTACAGTGGAAATGGCTATGCCAAGCATCACTGTAAAAAATAAAAATGTTCTTTTCATATTATTTAGTTTTAAAATTTTCCAATATAATTATACACATTTAAGATAATTAGTCAAGACTTTTCAGAATATAATTTTTATGTCTATATTTTTAAGGTTTTTTTAGAAAATATGTTATATTTTATGCATGACTTCAAAATTTGTGCATCTGCATACGCACTCTCATTATTCCCTACTCGATGGGCTTTCTAAAGTTGAAAATTTAGTGGAACTCGCTAAAAAATATAAAATGCCCGCACTTGCCTTGACTGATCACGGCAATATGTATGGCACAATTGAATTTTATAAATTAGCCAAAAAAGAAGGCATTAAACCGATCATCGGAGTTGAAGCTTATATCTCTGAACGTTCACGATTAGATAAAGAACCAAACATCGACAACAAACGTTATCATCTAACTCTCCTAGCAAAAAATGACGAGGGTTATAAAAATTTAATTCACTTGGTTACCCTTTCAAATTTGGAAGGCTATTATTACAAACCAAGAATGGATAAAGAAATTTTACGTAAATATGCAAATGGCATAATTTGTCTTTCGGGCTGTCCCGGGGGTGAACTCGCTAGAGCCCTCGCCAAGGGCGACGAAGAAAAAGCTGAACTCATCATCAACGAACATCTAGAAATTTTTGGTAAAGAAAATTACTTTTTAGAAATAATGAAAAGTTGTAAATCGTTTCCAGATTATGACAAAGCTCGAGAAGGCTTAAAAAAAATGAGCAAGAAATTTGATATTCCACTCGTGGCAACTTTTGATTCACATTATCCATGTAGCGGAGATAATAAAGCACACGAAACACTCCTTGCTATTCAAACAAATTCTGATGTTAAAGATGAAAATAAATTTTCTTTCGGTGTGGATGATTATTCTTTTGTTAGTGAAAAAGAAGCACAAGAAATTTTTAAAGATATTCCAGAAGCAGTTGAAAACACTTTGAAAGTTGCAGAAATGTGTGACGTTAATATTGAACTTGGCAGTTGGGTTTTCCCGGATTTTAAAATTGAAGACGGCACCGACCCAGATACTAAACTCACTGAACTCGCTTACCTTGGAATTGGTGAACATGGACTCACAAAAACTAAAGAGATAGAAGATAGAATTGAATATGAATTGGCTATTATTAAAACTAAAGGTTATTCAAAATACTTTTTAGTTTCTTCTGACTTAATTCATTTTGCTAAAACAAAAGGGATTCTTACGACTACTAGAGGCTCGGCAGCTGGCTCTTTAGTTTCATATTTAATTGGGATCACCACCGTCAATCCACTCGAATACAAACTTCCTTTTGAAAGATTTTTAAACCCATTCCGTCCATCACCCCCTGATATTGATATGGATATTGCCGACAACAGGCGTGATGACATGATTGAATACGCGAAACAAAAATATGGTGCCGACAAGGTTGCCCAAATCGGGACTTTCGGTACGATGATGGCAAAAGGTGCTGTGCGAGATGTAGCTCGAGCTCTTGCCTACCCATATACTATCGGTGATAGAATTTCAAAAATGATTCCGATGGGTTCCCAAGGTATGCCAATGACCATCGACCACGCAATAGAAATTGTACCAGAACTAAAACAAGCTTATGAACAAGAAAAAGATACTAAAGAAATAATTGATTTAGCAAAAAAATTGGAAGGTTGTGTGCGACATATTTCCGTTCATGCGGCCGGCGTAGTCATTTCTCCAAAACCACTTTACGAATATACACCAGTTCAATTTGATCCAAAGGGTGGAAAAATTATTACTCAATACGATATGTATAGCATCGAAGAAGCTGGATTACTCAAATTTGATTTCTTGGGAATTCGTAACTTAGCAATTTTGGGAGACGCTATAAATTTAGTAAAAAAATTCTATAACATTGATATAGATATAGAAAAAATCCCACTAGACGATAAAAAAACTTTTGCCTTACTTGCGAGTGGTCAAACTGAAGGACTTTTCCAATTAAACGGTTCAGGTATGACTCGCTATTTAAAAGAATTAAAACCAACCTCTATTCACGACATCAATGCCATGGTAGCCTTGTATCGCCCTGGACCAATGGATTCAATTCCAGAATATATTAAACGTAAACACAACCCAAATTTAGTAAAATATTTAGATCCTCGAATGAAAAAATTCTTGGCTGAATCTTATGGTTTGATTGTTTATCAAGATGATTTACTTTTCTGTGCTCTTGAAATGGCTGGTTACAATTGGGAAGAGGCAGATAAATTCCGAAAAGCTGTCGGTAAAAAAATTCCGGCTGAGATGGCAAAACAATACAAAAAGTTTACTAAAGGTATTGTAGATAATGGACAAACACCAAAATTTGCTGAAGAACTTTGGAAACTTTTTGAACCATTTCAAGCTTATGGTTTCAACAAAGCCCATGCCGCCTCTTATGGAAAAGTTGCCTATCAAACAGCTTATATGAAAGCAAACTATCCTATAGAATATATGACAGCCATCCTCACCGCTGAATCGGGTGATGTTGAAAAAATTTCAGAAATAATTGAAGAATGTAAAAAAATGCAAATCCCTGTCTTGCCACCAGATATCAATGAAAGTTATGGAGGCTTCACCGTGATTCGAGATCAAAACATTTCCAAAGAAATACGTTTTGGATTTTATACTATTAAAAATCTTGGTACGGAAATTAGTGATGCAATAATCGCGGAAAGAAAAAATCCGCCAGCTGGTGGAGGTAAATTTAAATCTATTTCTGATTTCCTAGATAGAATAAAACACAAAAATTTAAATAAAAAATCTATGGAGGCATTAATTAAATCTGGGTCTATGGATGCTTTTGGTGAACGCGGACAACTCCTTTTCAATTTAGAAAACATGCTTGCTTATAATAAAGAAAACAATAAACAAGCAGAAAATCAAAATTCACTTTTTGGTGGAACTTCCACTATATCTGCTCCAACTTTTAAATTACAAACTGCCACTCCAGCTACTCAAGCAGAAAAATTACTTTGGGAAAAAGAATTGCTCGGACTTTATATTTCTGGACACCCACTCGATAGAATCAAAGATAAAATAGAAAAACGAGATATGAATATTAAAAAAATAATCGAAGAAGTCGGTAACGGTATGCCAATCACCATCGCAGGAATTATCGAAACTTCGAGGCAAGTGATAACCAAAAAAAATGAACGTATGGCATTTTTAAAAATTTCAGATTTTACTGGCTCGATTGAAGCTGTAGCCTTTCCAAGTGTCTTTCAAAAATCAATAGAAATATTAGTCCCCGAAAAATGCATAGCCCTCTCGGGTAAAGTCTCTCTCCGCAACGGCGAAAAAAGTATTTTGATTGAGGCAGTGAAGGAGGTGTAAAAATATCTAATACAACCCCCTAAATCCCCCTTGTCAGGGGGACTTCCCTTCGTTCGATTTCTGTAATTCTTTTTACTAAATCTTCTAAAACTTTTTCCTGGTTATTTAAAACATCAAAATTTTTATACCTAATTATTTCTAATCCAAACTTACTTTTTAAAGTATAATCTCTTTCATTATCTCTCTTGTCTTGAAATTTGTGAACTTCTCCGTCTATTTCAATAGCGAGCTTAAATCTTGCACAATAAAAATCTAAAATAAAATTACCAATCGGTTTCTGACGAGTAAATTTATATTCTGCTAATTTCTTATTTTTTAAAATTCTCAACCAAAAATTTTTTTCTGCTTCAGTTTCAGATTTTCTTAATTCTCTAGCTCTATTAACTAAATTTTGATCATACGGTAAAAACTTATAAACTTTCATAAATAAATTATACCACTAAACTCGAAATTGGAGCCCCCTGACAAGGGGGTTGGGGGTTGTATTCCTCCCCTTCCTGACAAGGGAGGGGTCAGGGGGTAGGTTGTATTTGTATTCCTAATTAAAAACAGACATTGCTTTTTCTTTGCTTTCGGAAAAAATAGTTTCGACTGCTTCAGCTACAGTTTTTGAAAGTTTTTTTAACTCAAGTAATTCTTTTTCTTTATAAGCACCCAATAAAAATTTCAACATAGCTTCCTCCCCTTTTGGTTTTTTAATTTTTCCACTCGGTGTTGTCGGTGCTATACCAATCCTAATCCGCACAAACTCTCGAGATTTTAATTTTTTAATTATTGATTCTAGCCCATTATGCCCGCCAGAACTTCGATCGTAAGAAATTTTTATCTTACCTAGTGGTAGGTCTACGTCGTCATAAATAACTATCAAAGTGTTCAGATCTTTTTTAGATTTAATTAACGGGGCAACAGCTTTACCAGAATTGTTCATAAAAGTATCTGGAGTGATAAATTTTATCTTTTGCCCTTCAAATTTTTTCTCAATTATGTGCACCAAAATTCGCCCGGTATTATGCCTTGTATTTTCATATTCACTCCCAGGATTTCCCAAGCCTACTACTAATTTCATCTATCTATCATAGCAAAAATTTTAATTGTTAATTCGTAATTTTAAATTACCCAACAAAATATCTCTCCTTGTCAACCATATTTTGTGTTAAAATACAAAAATGAATAATAAAAATGAGGAAGAAGTTCTTAAAGTATTAAAAGAAAAAGAAAAGAAAACAAAAGGTCAGTCATTTTGGGAGTTAGTCCGTTTTGCAGTTATTGCAATAATTATAGTCATCCCAATTAGAATATTCATCGCTCAGCCATTTATTGTATCTGGATCTTCGATGTTCCCTACTTTTAAAGATGGACAATATTTAGTTGTCGATGAATTATCTTATCATCTTGGCAATCCACAAAGAGATGACGTTGTAGTTTTCAGATATCCAGACGATACAACAAAATTTTTTATCAAAAGAGTTATCGGACTACCAAACGAAACAGTGAAAATTTCTGGCAGTGATGTAACTATTTTTAACCAAGCCCATCCAGAAGGTTTTAAATTAGACCAACCATTTGTTGAAAACAAGTCTAGCAATGATACAACTTATGTTTTAAAAAGTAATGAATATTTTGTCATGGGTGACAATCGCACTGCTAGCTTTGATTCTCGTTCTTGGGGTCCTGTCCCAAGAAATTTAATGGTCGGTAGAGCATTTCTTCGACTCCTACCTATAAATGCAATCGGGGCATTACCTGGTAATTACAAACAAATAAATTAAAATGAAAACAAATTCAAAAACAAAAATAAAAAATCTAGCTTCCCCAAAAGGAATGCGAGATTTGATGAATGAAGAATATTACAATTTTCAAGGTTTCTTTGAGAAGGCTCAAGAAGTCGCAGTCTATTATGGTTTCAAGCCGATCGAGACTCCAATCATGGAACATGCAGAAATCTTCACTACTGGTATAGGCGAAGGCACAGATATCGTAGATAAAGAAATGTACACTTTGAAAACTAAAGGCGAAGATCATTTGGCATTACGACCAGAACACACTGCTTCTTTAATGCGTGCTTATATTGAACACGGATTACAAAACACTCCTCAACCAGTAATGTTTTATCAATACGGTCCAACTTTCCGCCACGACAAACCACAACGCGGACGTTACCGACAATTTTACCAATTTGATCTTGATTCTCTAGGTAGTGAAAAAAGTATTATGGATGCCCTCGTCATCAAGGCTGGAATGAGTATCCTAGAAGATGCAGGAGCCGAAAATCTTTCAATTGATATAAATTCCATTGGCGACAAAGAATGTCGTAATTCATACATTAAAGAATTAACTAGTTATTACCGAAAAAATATTAGTAGTTTACCAACAGTAGACCGTGAACGCTTAAAAAATAATCCCCTACGAGTCCTTGATTCTAAAGAAGAAAAAACTAAAGAAATAAATTTAAATGCCCCGGATGCCATTTCATTTCTATGCCCGGCTTGTAAAAAACATTTTAAAGAAGTCTTGGAGTATTTAGAAGAAATGAATATTAGTTACAATATCAACAAAAATTTAGTTCGAGGACTTTCTTATTATACTCGCACTGTTTTTGAAATCCTAGAAGAAAAAGGTAGCGAAGATGGTACCCCGCTGGCACTCGCTGGTGGTGGACGTTACGATTATTTGGCTCGTCAACTTGGTAACAAAAAAGATGTCCCGGCTGTCGGTATGTCTATCGGAGTAGATAGGATAGTCGCTATGCCTTGGTATAAAAAACTCTCACCCAGAATTATGAAAAAACCAAAAATTTATTTCATCCAACTTGGTTCGGAAGCTAAACTAAAAAGCTTAAATATAATTGAAATATTGCGTAAAGCCCATATTCCAATCGCTCAATCGCTTTCTAAAGATAGCCTCGGGTCACAACTTGCTATCGCTGAAAAGTTGCAAATCCCTTATGCCCTCATCTTTGGACAAAAAGAAGCACTGGAGAATTCAGTTATCGTTCGAAATATGTCCAACCGTTCTCAAGAAACAGTAAAATTAAATAACTTCCTAGAATATTTAAAAGAAATAAAATAATTTCATGAAAAAAATAGTTCAAAAAGAAGATGCTGTTCTAAGGCAAAAAGCCAAAGAAATTCCAATTCGAGAAATAACTACCCCTAAAATAAAAAAAATTCTGAAAGAAATGTCGGAAGCCTTAAAAAGTCAAAATGATGGCGTAGCTATTGCTGCCCCTCAAATCGGCTACCCACTTTCAATTTTTGTTGTCTCAGGAAAAATTTTTACCCAAGATTTTTTACGCGAAAAAGAAGAACCTCACCCCAACCCTCTCCTTAATAAAGAGAGGGGGCAAATTCCAAAAGATTTAATTTTCATCAATCCAGTGATCTCAAAATTATCCCGAGAAAAAGATTGGGTGCCAGAAGGCTGCCTTTCAGTGCGCTGGCTTTATGGCAACACACTTCGCTCTAAAAAAGCCACTGTCGCTGCCTATGATGAAAATGGTAAGAAGTTTACGAGAGGTGCCTCAGGACTTCTGGCTCAGATATTTCAACACGAAACTGACCACTTAAAAGGAGTTCTCTTTATCGATAAAGCAAAAAATATCAAAGAAGAGTTACCGAGATAAATAATTAGGGGCTAGTTTTTAGGTTTTAGAAAAATGCAAAATAATACAAATCTTAATTTCATATTTTTTGGAACACCCGAGATTGCTTCGGATACCTTAAAAATTTTAAAAGACAATGATTATTTGCCATCGCTTATTGTCACCTCGCCCGACAAACCTCAAGGACGCAAAATGATCATCACTCCGCCTCCGGTAAAAGTTTGGGCAGAAAAAAATAATATTCCATATATTCAGCCAGAATTCGGGTTGAATATTGTTTTTAAAAGCATTGCGCAGGCTGACGAGCCGAGCATAGCAAATTTTCAGCAGAAAATTATGTGCGGTTTTAAAAATAATGTTCAGCCCGACTTATTCATTATAGTTGCTTACGGTAAAATTTTACCAAAAGAAATAATCGATTTCCCAAAATTTGGTTCTTTAAATATTCACTATTCCCTACTACCTAAATATCGTGGCGCGTCCCCTGTCGAATCAGCTATTTTAAATGGTGAAACAGAAACAGGCATCACTATTCAAAAAATGGCATACAAAATGGATTCTGGCCCAATCGTAGCCCAAGAAAAAGTTGCAATAATGCCAGACGAAACAGCCGAGGAATTACGTGCACGTCTAATAAAAATCGGTGGAGAATTATTAGTAAAAATTTTAAATACAACCCCCTTGCCCTTTGGGCATTCCCCCTTATCAGGGGGAAACCTAATTCCACAGGATGAGACACAAGCCACTTTTTGTAAAAAAATTAAAAAGGAAGATGGGTTAATAGATTTAAATGATGACCCAGTAAAAAATTACAATAAA
Source organism: uncultured bacterium (assembly GCA_903888625.1). Lineage (GTDB taxonomy): Bacteria > Patescibacteriota > Minisyncoccia > Phycocordibacterales > UBA9973 > UBA9973. Next base: position 13,094 of record CAISUD010000011.1, on the reverse strand, counting down.
TTTCGGGCATACGCAAAATGGCCTAGAACTTTTTTCTTCAAGGACGGAAAAAGAATCATTATCACTAAAGCCAAATTAGAAAATAATCTTTTTGTTATCAAAAAAATTATTCCTGAAGGAAAAAAAGAAATATGGTACAAAAATTAATATTTCGCAGTATCTGGGTTTCTCTTTGAGAGTCCTTTCATTATTTTTTTAACGCTAGTAGCTCCTCTTTTAAATAATGTATTCTTACGATCCTTTTTTTTGCTAATTTCTCGGAAAAGACTTTCTTTGACAGCATCAATAGCAGCATATAAATCTTCTTCATCAGCGCTTGCAAAATGATTACCTCTTTTAGTTGAAACAGTACAGTCAGCATGGAAAAAGTCTCCTGCTTTGTGATGATTGGTGGTTTTGGCTACATTAAAATTAACCATCACTTCACCAGTTTTTTCTTCTAAAGTGTCTAATAATTTTCCTAAATTTGTAACTCTCTTTACCACATATTCATGGATAGCTGGGGTCAACTCCATATTTTTTGCTTGTAAATTTATTTTCATTTTATTTAAATTTTATTAATAATAATTTTACTATATCATTTTATATCTTCTTGGCATATTCTTTTAAAAGTTCTGATGAACTACGAACCTTGCCTCCTTTGCCAACACTAAACACCATTTTAATTCCTAATTTTTTACACGTTGCTTCATCCTTATACAAAGATGATTTTGGATTTTTAGCGTCCTTTTCATTTCTATCCCCTCCATTTGCAAAAATATCAGGTTTTATTTTAGCTAACTCAGCAATCACACTCATATCTTTGGGATTTCGTGGATGTCCTGAAATTACTACTTTATCTACACAAGCAAATGCTTGAATGATTTCTTTACGCTCTGTGTCGGGCATAAAAACTGTTCTCTTTTGTCTTTTCCAATTGTCATTATTTATAACCACAACCAACTTATCTCCCAACTTTTTCGCTTCTTGCATTAAACGCACATGACCAATATGAATTGGATCAAAACCTCCACTCACCATCACAACTATCGGTTTTTTACTCTGTTGTTTTGCCATCATATTCTGGGCCATTAGCTTCCGCTTCGGCGCGGGTTAAACGAACAACTCCATCCTGGTGGTGAGCTGGTGAATAAATAGTATAAAGTTTCAAATCCTCTGTTTCTGAAATATTTATAACATTATGATTGGCACCCGAAGGTACAATGATAGCCGAACCGTCTGTCACTTCATATTCATTATCATTGATAACTACTCTGCCATTCCCTTTTTCAAAACGGAAAAATTGATCGTTATCTCTATGGACTTCCATGCCGATTTCTTCTTTGGGTAGAAGGCTCATCAAAACTAATTGACTATGCTCCCCTGTGTATAAAACTTTTCTAAAATTCTTGTTCTCTATCGTCTCTTTTTCAATATTTGCACAATATCCTTTTTTCATAAATTTTTTTTGTTAGTCTAATAATGTTTATATTATAGCATAGTAACTGTTTCAAATTAAATTAAGATTAAAAAATATCCTTGCTAATTCCCTCCCAATATGGTATTTTAATGTAAATCAAAAATTGTAAATTGTCATAAATAAATCTTAAAAATAATAAATATGAAGAAAGAATTAAGTATTTTGCTGCTAAACCCGATGGACCCAAAAGATGGGAACAGTTGGTATTATAACGATGTAGTAACTCGTTATTTAAAAAATTTCAAATTCAAAGTCTTAAAATTTATTTTGAGACTTGTAGTAGGATTATTTTCAAAAGAATTCATCCTAAAATCGAAATTTTTACGAACAAAAAGGAAGGCGACGTATCCTCCACTACCGTTAATATCTGCTGCTTCTTATTTCCCAAAACACTGGTATTTTAAAATCTTCGACGAAAATGTTGAAGGTGAAATATCAAAATATAATGTCGATATAAACAAGATCGATTATATTTTTGTGACAGGAATGATTATTCATCAAAAAGAAGTAAAAAGAATAATCAAATTCTGCAAAGAAAACGATAAGAAAATTATTGCTGGTGGACCGCTCGTAAGTAGTCTACCAGATGAATTCATTGAGATTGATTCAATCGTAATTAATGAAGTAGAAAATATTATTCCTTCATTAGTAAATGATTTAGAAAATGAAACATTACAAAAAAGGTATTTCTCTGCGGAAAGACCAAACCTTGAAAAATCGTTTAAAGTGCCAAGGTTCGATTTAATCAATTGGAGCGATTATGGTTCCGCAACTATTCAAACTGCTAGGGGTTGTCCATTCAATTGCACCTTCTGTGGTGTGATAGTAAAAGACGGGCGTAAGGTACGAACGATAAACTCATCACAATTAATTCAACAACTTGATGAATTACATGAATTTTTCAAAAGTGGTTCTGTTTTTCTTGTCAATGACAATTTTATTGGCACAAACAGTAAAATCACAAAAAAAATCCTAGAAGCAATTATAATGTGGCAAAAAGAGAAACATTATCCTTACAAATTTATGATTCAAGCCAGTGTTGATATGGCTGAAGACGCAGATCTTGTAAAAATGATTGTTGAAGCAAATATAACTAGGGTATTTTTTGGCTTCGAAACACCCAATCAAGAAATTCTTGAGAACTACCAAAAAATTCAAAATCTTAAAATAAATTTACCAGAAATAATAAAATTTTTTTTAAACAACGGGATTGAAGTGTTAAGTGGGCTAGTCTACGGGAATCTTTTAGATACTGAAAAAACATATCGTTATCTATTGGATTTTAATAGTACTGGGAATGTACTTATCATGCCGGCAATCCTTACAGCCCTTCCAGAAACAGAAATGTGGAAAGAGTTTAAGAAAAAAGGAATGTTGCTTGAAAATAACTACGGCGGTAGTCAGGGTGATATAGGGTTAAACTTTAAACATCCAAATGCCAAAAAAATTATTAAACTCTATAAAAGTTTACACGTTGAATTTTATTCAATAAAAAACTTTTATAAAAGAGTGGAAGAATTTTCTAAAGATTATAAACATAAAGCCATTAACCAAAAAATTAATTTTGGTAGCATAATGGCTTTTGTAAAAAGCATATTTTATCTTGGAATTTGTTCAAGAGAATTAATATACTACTGGAAAACTATAATAAAAACTATCTTTAGTAAAGAAAAAATCAAATCTTTTGCTGAGATAGTTGAGTACATGATTTCTGGCCATAAATATTTTAAAGTGGCTAGAAAACTGAAAAAACAATTAGCGAGCGAGAATTAAAACCCCTCGCTTTTTTTATACCATTTCGTATTTTCGGATGAAATATTTTTTGAGAAATTGGGTTAAGGTTAGATATAAAACGAGGCCAATTACTAAAATTACAAAATAAAGTGGTGGTAATGGCACGAATTGAAAAGCTCCGGCTAACCTTGAAAATGGTAAATAAAGTCCAACGGCAATCACGCAAATAGTTGAAATGATAAGTGGCCAACTTGCCCGACTTTGCAAAAATGGAATTTTATTAGTTCGAATCACATGCACAATCAAAGTTTGAGTGAGGAGTGATTCCACAAACCAACCAGTATGAAACAAAGCTTGGTTACCAAAAGCATGAAAAACATATAATAAAACAAAAAACGTAGCATAATCGAATAAAGAACTTATCGGTCCAAAAAATAAAATAAATCTTTTGATATTTTTAAAATCCCATTTTTTTGGTTTTAAAAGAAATTCTTCATCTACATTGTCCGTTGGGATAGTCATCTGAGAAAAATCATATAACATATTATTGGCTAAAATTTGAACTGGCAACATTGGCAAAAACGGCAAAAAAATACTAGCCCCAACGACACTAAACATATTGCCAAAATTTGAACTAGCTGCCATTTTTATATATTTAATAATATTATCAAAAATCCTTCTTCCCTCTTTTATGCCATCTTTCAACACTAATAAACTTTTTTCTAGTAGTATTAAATCTGAAGATTCTTTAGCAATATCCGCTGCTGTATCGACAGAAATACCAACATCGGCTGCCAGTAAAGAAAGAGAATCGTTGATCCCATCACCCAAAAATCCGACTACGTGATTATCTTTTTGCAAAGCTTTTATTATTTTTTCTTTGTCATAAGGAGAAAGTTTAGCAAAAACCGAAACATCTCTGATTTCTTTCGCTAATTCTTCTTCAGTAAATTTTTCTATTTCTCTACCTAATAAAATTTTATTAAATTCAAATTTTAAATCATTACAAATCTTAGCTGTCACAATTTCATTGTCACCGGTCAAAATCTTTATATTTACTCCGAGTGCTTTTAAATCTTTTATTGTTTCAGAAACAGATGCTTTGGGTGGATCAAAAAAAGCTAAAAATCCAACCAGAGTAAGGCCTATTTCGTCTTCATTCGAAAATATTTTTTTAGCTCCATCGACTTCTTTATAAGCAACTGCGATAACTCGAAAACCTTCTTTATTTAATTTTGTTTCGATAGACAATTTCTGTTCTTCGGTAAAATCTTTTAGTGGAATAATTTTCCCTCCAACTAAAACACTTTCACAACTAGCGACGACTTCTTCGACAGCTCCTTTGCAAATTAGAATGTGCTTACTTTTTTCGTCGGAAACTATCACCGACATCTTCCGACGACTAAAATCAAAAGGCAATTCATCAATTTTATTAAAATCTTTTATAGAAAATCTTTTTTCAACTTCCTGATGTTTTAAAACTGCTTCATCCATTATGTCATTTAGCCCTGTTTGAAAATAACTATTTAAATAAGCATAATGTAAAGTATCCGGGCTTTCTACCCCATTAATGTCTAAATTTTTTTCTAAAACAATCTTGCCTTCAGTCAAGGTACCAGTTTTATCAGTACATAAAATATCCATCACTCCAATATTTTCAATGGCATCTAAATGTTTAACAATCACTTTATTTTTTGACAATACGAGTGCCCCTTTTGAAAGATTCACTGCCACAATTGTCGGAATCATTTCAGGAGCAACTCCGACAGCGACAGCAACCGCAAAAATAAAAGCTTCAAACCAATTCCCTTTAAAAAATCCATTTAATAAAAAAACTGCTGGTACCATAATCGCCATTAGTTTTAAAGTTAAAACCACAAATTTTCTCAACTGTTTATTAAAATCAGAAACATGTTCGCTCAAATACATATCAGAAGCAATACTTCCAAGGTAAGTATTTTTACCTGTATTGATTACGATAGCCGTCGCCATGCCACTTTCGACACTCGTGCCAAAAAAACATAAATTACAAAATTCAATTATATTTTTTTTATCTTGGTCTTTATCAAGAACGTGCTTTTCCACTGGCAAAGATTCCCCGGTCAACATTGCTTGGTTGATAAATAAATCTTTTGAAGAAATTAATCGAATGTCTCCAGGGATAATTGCTCCAGAATAAAGATCTACAATATCTCCAGGAACAATTTCTCGAGAAAATATTTCTATCTTTTTACCATTGCGAGTTACTGTCGTTTTAGTGTGGATAATCGATTTCAATTTATCTGCAGCAATGCTGGCCTTTGTTTCTTGATAAAAATTTAAAATAATACTCAAAAAAACCATTAAAATAATGATTGAGGCTGCCTTCATATCGCCAATCAAAAAAGAAACAACTGCAAGGACAATAAGTAGTAAATTTAAAGGGTCTCTGATTATTTTTAATAATCTTAAAAAATGATTGGTTTTTTTCTCTTCGGCAATATTGTTCTCTCCGAATTCTTTTAATCTATTTTTGACTTCAATATCGGTCAAACCACCTTCACGAGAATTTAATTTTTCCAAAGCAAAAATAGGCTCATTTTTTGCAAAAATGCCCAATTGATCCAAAAATTCTTTTTTTACTAAATCTCTATCTATAGCCTCGTTTTTATTTTTAGAGTAAAAAATATGTTTCAGCCCTTCCATCAGTCCATTATAACCCAAAATTCAATTTTTGTATTAACTAATAAAAGTTAATGCTATGCCGGTTTTGTCGGCTCGGCCGGTTCGGCCGATGCGGTGAATGTAGTCTTCGTAGTTGGCTGGAATGTCGAAATTGATAACATGGGTAACATTTGGAATATCCAGGCCTCGAGCAGCCACGTCCGTCGCTACAAGAATTTGACTTTGATTGTCTCGGAAGGCTTTGAGTGCTTTTTGACGACGAGATTGATTTTTGTCTCCATGAATTGATTCGGCTTTGAATCCCCTCTTAATCAAATCCTTGGAAAGTTTTTCTACGCCATGTTTTGTGCGTCCGAAAATTAAAACTTTAGAAAATTCTTTTTTAGCCAAAAGATCATGCAAGGCATCAACTTTGTCTTGCCCTCTTTCTAACCGCACAACATTCTGCTCTACATTTCTGGCAGTATCTCCTGTTTTCACAGAAATTTTTTCTGGGTCAATTAAAAATTCTTTAATCAATCTATCGATTTCACTAGTGATAGTTGCCGAAAATAATAGCGTCTGACGATGTGGTGCCATCTTGGCCATGATAAATCGCATATCATTGACGAAGCCCATATCGAGCATTCTGTCTGCCTCATCGAGTACAATAGAACCAAATTGAGATAAATTCAAAGCCTTGCGATCTACTAAATCTTTCAAGCGTCCTGGAGTCCCAATGACTACATTGTGGGCTCGTCGAAGTCCAGAAATTTGATTATTGATACCAACTCCTCCGACACAACAAACAGAATAAATATTTAAATGCCCGCGAAAACCAAAAAACTCTTCATTAATTTGAATAGCCAATTCTCGAGTTGGGACAATGATTAAAATCTTCTCCGCAGGATTATTCAAAATTTTATCAAGCAGTGGAATTAAAAAAGCGGCTGTTTTCCCAGTACCAGTATTCGCAACTCCGACGACATCACGCCCTGCCAAAATAAATGGAATGGCGATATCTTGAATTGGGGTTGGTGTTTTGTACCCCTTTTTTATTATATTTGCTTTTAAACTATCACTGATTTTAAAATCGATAAATTTATTTTTTGGAATAAATGGAGCCGATTCTACTATCGGGTCGGCCTTGCGAACAAATTGAGAATGATGAATCGATTTTTGATTATTAAATTTTCCTCCTCCTCTCGACATCTTTCGTGGTGAACCTCCAAAACTCTTCCGAGGTTTGCCTCCGAATTTTCCACGACTACTATTTCCACTACTTCTGCCAGAACTAGCAAAAGAAGGCTTGCCAAAACCTGTCTGCCGACCATGCAGGCTTGCACTTCGGCCATTATTATTTTTATACATAATTTTTTACCAGTCTATAAAATTTAAAAGTAAGACGGACTGGACCTCTCCCTTCAGTTTTTAATAAAGACTATCACAAGGGATAAGGCGTTATATACAAGCGATTTATAAGAAAATCACCAGAAAACCAATGAGAATACAACTTACTTACATAGTATATAACTATTGAATCTTTTTGTCAAATTGATGAGATTATTTGTTTAGTTTTTTTCTACGGATAGTGGTAGCTTTTTTGGCTAGCATTTCTCTTTTGATCTCAAGTCTTTTTTTAGTCTTGTGAGAATGTCTTGATTTATTCTTTGGACTAAGTGTTGTTCCTCTTTTTGCCATAAAATTATTTTTGTTATTAATAAATAAGTTCTTTTACTATACTCTAAAATTTACTAAAAATCAAACTTTTATATTGGACAAATATCTCGATTGGGGATAAAATAAAGGTATGAAAAATATCCAATTAAATATTTTTGAAAATCAACCACCTCAACCAATACCTCCAATCATTAAACCAGAGGTTAAAACCCCGCCTATAAATACAGAATCTAAAGAGACTAACTATTTAGAAGAAATTAGTAATTTGTTTAAGGCATTTTGTAAAAATACTGGAAAAGAAATAGTCTCAAGTGCTACAGAAATATACGACTCCTATAAAAAAATTTACGATGCGCTAGAAACTGAAAAAAGAATGCACGCTCCAAAAAGATCACCATACGAACTCCAGACTCTTATTTCATACCACAAACCACCCTTCCTTTATAAAGACTCTTCTTTAAATTGGTATAAATTTGTAAAAAATAATGAGGCTGCACTCAAAAGGATAGTCAAAAAACAAAAGGAGAATTATCCGCTACCAAAGCCAATAAAAGAATAAAAATTTATCCCCCTTTTTAATGTTAAATTTATACAAAAGCGTATAATTGTGACAGGTCTTTTATTAAAAATAATTATTATAAATTTATGAATATCACTATCGTTATATCTCAAATCTTCGGTATTGTTTTTACAATACTAGGACTTTCTATGATTTTCAATAAAAAGTGGACTGCCCTTGCCATTGAAGAAATGATGAAAAATCCAGGTTTGATTTGGCTCGCCGGTCTCGTCACTTTGTTTATGGGTTCAATAATTGTGGTCTTGAATAATTTTTGGACATCAGGATTGCCACTTTTAATTACTATTTTAGGCTGGCTAACTTTACTCAAAGGAGCAATTATTTTGATTTTTCCAAATTTCACTTCAAAATATTATCGAAAAATGAATATAGGTAATATTTTTGTTTGGGCTGGAATCCTTATTCTTATTATTGGAGTAATCTTAATTATTTTATAGAAAATAAAAAATACCCCTCGTCTACCGAAATAGACTCGGGGTATTTTTTATTACGTATTATACGCGTGATACTTGTGTAGCTGCTGGGCCTTTTTCGCTCTCAACAACTTCAAAAGAAACAGTGTCGCCAGCTTTGAGTTCATCAAAGGTAACGCCAACTAATTCTTTAGAATGAAAGAAAAGATCCTTTGCCTCGCCTTCGCGAGTAATGAATCCATATCCTTTATCAGTAAGAGTCTTGATTGTTCCTGTCATAGATTTAAATTAAATTATATTGCTTGAAACTTCGACGTGGTTCCTGTGTCTTAAACACAAGACAAAGTATAACACATAAAAGGAAAAATGCCTAAATTTACTTTTTTACTTCACTTACGACAACTGGCATGGTATCAGTCGAGATAATTTTAAAATGAATAGTTCCAATATTTTGCCCATATAAAGTCTTAACATTTACTCGCCATTTCCCCGCAGGTAAATTTGACCTCATCGAATATGTTCGAAAACCACCATCTCGCCCACCAACCACTGGCAAGTTAATTTCACTGTCAGTTATCCATTTATTTTTTATTGAATCAAAATACTGCCATTGGTGAATAATAGTTAAATTTAAATTTTTAGGAGAAAAAATTGCACTATAAACATATACCGGGGAACCAGAAACTTTGTTAAAATCTTGATACATCTTAAAATAACTTAACCAACCCGCATTCTCGGTTGCGACTACATAATCGCCACTCCCATTCCTCATGACAGAATGATAAACTCCAGCTTCTTTTAAAGAAAGTGGAATCGGCGGGATTATATTAGTAAAATATAGAAAGTTAATAGTGATAAAAATACCAGAAATTAAGAAAACAATTTTTTTTAAATTACTTTTGAATCTATTCTTTGTCACATTGTATAAAAACGTAACAAAAAATAAAATAAAAATTAAACTCAAAAACCCAGACAACAAAAATACCCAATCACCGATTTTATGTAAGACAACTGGCACAAGAAAAATCAAAAATAAATAAATTGAAAGAAAAAACAAACTAATTTGAAAACTAAAACGCACATAATGTCGCTTCAAGGACTCGTTGGCAATAAAAGCTAAAATAAGTAGTAGAATAAATGGCCAAGCAACAAAGACATCAGCACTGCGAAAATAAAAAACTAGATATGTCGACAACAATCCCCCAAAGAAAAATTGTAAAACATTTACGAAATAAAAATGAATTTTGCTTGGATTTTTTTCATCCCCACTTTGCCTTTCTCGGATTTGAACCAAGATGATAAACAGGCCGACAATCAGCAAATGAGCCACTATCCATAAATTTTCCCAGAGAGTGTCTACCCGCCTCAAAGTCAAAGCATCAAAGATAAAACCAAAAACAAGCGACGCGGAAGAGATTGGACGCTCAAAACGACTATACCAATTGCGAGTTACTTTCAAAAAAGACATGCTAATTATTTTTTTGCTTTTTTTGGTTTCTTTACTTCTCTTTTTGGATGTGAATTTCCTTTTGCCATAAAAATTTGTTTTTAATTAATAATAAGACCTTTTATTTACTACTATTTTTAATTTCAGTCAGCATCTCCATTATTTTATCTAATTTCTCACTGTCCATTTTAGATATTTCCATCTGTAATTTTTCAATTTCAAGTTTAGCTTTAACGTTTGTTTTATAATCATCTAGAGCTTGATGACGGTCTCGATCATTTTGACGATTTTGTGCCATCATAATGATAGGGGCTGCATAGGCTGCTTGGGTAGAAAAAATTAAATTCAATAAAATAAATGGATATGGATCCCAATGATTTACAAAAGCGATAATATTGAAAATCATCCACAATAAAACGATAATAGTTTGAATAATGATAAACCTCCAGGAACCCATATTATTGGCAACAGAGTCAGCAATCCGATCTCCAAAACTCATAGACTTTTGATGCTTCTCATGCCAAGTCATATTTTCTTCATTTAAAGGTATTTCTTTTTTTATTTCTTGCATAAATTTAAATAAAAATTAATTTATAATACTCTTATTATATCACACTTTTCGTTTTAAAGAGGCAGCCCTTTTGATCATTCCCCGACCGTATTTTGCTCTAATTTTATCAGCTACTTCTTCTATTTTTCCATTTTCCAACACTTTTATTTGCTCTTCAAATAAATCTCGTGGAGTATTTTCTTCTCGAAATAAATTATGTAAAATAACTCCAGTCGAGCGAATTTTTTTGCCAACTTTTAAAATTTTTGGAAATTTTAATTCTAAAGCATTTAAAATTACTCCTGGGTCTCTCGTATATAATGGAATTTTGATTTCCTCAAAATAATATTTAAAATCACTAGTTTTAATAAAAAAAGATATTTTATTGGTTACTAATTTCAATTCTCTGGCATTTGTGCAAGCTCGTTCAGCATTTTCTGAAATTTCTCGCCAAATTATTTTTGAATCAGTCGAGGCTGGACGAAAAGTAGAAGTCGCTTGAATTGATTTTTGATCCCGGGGATCAGCTTGGTCGGTAACTTTAAAAATATATTCTCCTTTCAACTCTTTTTGCAAATCAACTAAAGAAGCTGAAAAATATTTCTCTAATTCTACTTCACTAAAATTTATAAAATCATAAGCAGTTTTTATTTTTTTATTTTTTAAACGAGGAATTGTCTGCTTCCCTATTCCCCAAATATCATCTATCGAAGTTTTCTTTAAAGCTTCAATTTCATCGTCTTTAGAAAGCAACAACACTACTCCATTTGGTTTTTCCAATTTTGAAGCTTGTTTGGCCAGAGCTTTCGTGCGAGCTAGTCCAAAGGAATATGTAACTTTCAAAGTTTTTTCAATTTCATTTTTTAATTCAGTTAAAAATTTTTTTTCATTACCAAAATATTTTATTTCCGCTGGTTCAACTAAGGCAAAACATTCATCGATGCTATAGACTTCGACAATTTGGCAATAGGATAACAGTATTTGCTGCATTTTACTTGAAATTTCATGATATAAATCAAAATGATGTGGTAAAATTACAACTTCAGGATAAAGTTTTTTAATCTTGAAAATTGGCATCCCCCGAGTTACTCCTAATTTTTTGGCCTCTTTACTCATTGCCACTGCAATACCCCTATCTTCGCCCACAATCACAGGTTTGCCCTGAAGTTCTGGTCGTAGGGTCAATTCACAAGCCACGAAAAAAGAGTCCCCGTCGGCATGCAAAACTAAGTTTTTTGTCTCTTTCTCCACCTAGCTATTGTATACCAAAAATCCAAAAAGTTTCTATATTAATTTATGCTATTATAAAATATCTCTATTTTATGTTTTCCGTTTTCATCTACTAATGTTTTAATACTTTCTGCTTTGAGTAAAGAATAATTTTTAATTCCTTTAGCCAATGTTTCTTCAACTTCTGGTGTAAATTTAATTTCACCACTAAAAAACTCTTCTTCTTGAAACTTTGAACTTTTTTCATTAAAACCATCCTCTATTAAATAAGCATCATTACCATCTGTCTTCACTACCACGTTAATTAGGGGTAAATTATCGCTTAAAATCCTTACTGAAGTTTGTTCAAACTTCGTAGATGGATTTTCTTTTCTTTTAAAACCTATCTTTTCACTAAAGTTAGACATATTTAAATTATACCAAAACCAAAAAAACATGCAAATAAAAAAGCCACTTTTTAAAAGTGACATTTTTTAATTTATTTATGACTTTTTTATTTATTTGTCTTATCACTCACAATAAAAACAACTTCATAATCTTTAAACTGTTCAGTCAAGGTTTCCTTTATTAATTTTACATCTCCCTCTTCTGATAGAAAATTTTTAAAAATTTTTACTTCGATTACTATTTCAGCGTTATTCTCCATATATTCAAAGTTTTTTTGGTTTACCGAACCTCCATCAAGAGACTCAATAAACCAAAAAACTCAAGTTTTATTTCAAAGAATATTATATTTTTAAGATATCACATTTTATTTTAATTGTAAAATGGCGAATTATAAACAAAATAACTGCCACTACCAGCAAAATATGAATAGAGAAATATACTATTTTTTCTTACTTCTTTTTTTATGAAAAAGAAAACGGAAGATTGCACTTTCTTTTATCGTTAAAAGCATATCTTTTGTCGTATCACCAATTTTATCTATATCTTTCTCCACTTGCTTCATAATTCGTGAAAATGTGTGCATGAGACGAATAAGATAAATTAAAAATATCGCTGCCAAAATCCACAAGGTAACAAAACCAATAGAAGAAATAACAAAAAAAATATCTGATGGTGTAAATGTGTTCATAGTTTAATTGTACTACATCCAACATTGAAAGTTAACTAAACACTATTGTTACTTTTTTTATCCTAGGCACAAAAAATAACCCGTATAAAATGATGTTTAAAATTTACTCCCTACCCGCGATGCTTTCAACATAGCTAATGCAGGCTCCGCACTTGGGGTGATGTTCGAATGAGTATTATTATGTGACTTTCAAATCTTTAAGAATTATATTAGCCATTTCTTCTATACTAAGTTTTTCCGAATCTAGTACTATATTCCCAGTATAAGTATTTTTCTCGTATCT
>CAISUD010000010.1 GCA_903888625.1 uncultured bacterium | reverse complement strand
TAGTGCGTATTGAGGAGTAGAAGTGCCAATTCCAACATTTGTACTTGATGTTGCACCGTTTACTCCATTGATACTTCCAAGAACTAAAGAGTTACTTGCTCCAACTGCTGACAATGCACCGATGGCAGTGGCATTAGTTAATCCATCAACTAATACATTTGCACCATAACCTAAGGACGTATTATAATTTCCAGCAACATTTGTGGTTAAAGACAAACCGCCGATAGCGGTATTATACCCTCCAGTTGTATTGTAAAGAAGAGCACTCATTCCATTAGCAGTATTACCGAATCCTGAAATATTTGCATTTAAAGCACTTGATCCAATAGCCGTATTAGACTTTCCTGTAGTATTAAAACGCATGGATTGAGTCCCAATAGCAGTATTGGATTCACCATCAGTATTGGCTTGGAGGACTACATATCCAATAGCGATATTTCCTGATTTTGTTGTGTTTGCAGAAAGAGTGTTACTTCCAATAGCAACATTATAAAATCCTTCTGTATTAGAATTAAGTGCCTGATAACCAATCGCAATATTCCTACCTCCTGTTGTATTATTAGAAAAAGTTTGATAACCGATACCAACATTTCTAGATCCAGAGATTGAACTACCAGTTCCAATTCCAGCAAAAAAGTTATTAGCACCTGTACCTATATATAAAGGATTTGCAGTATACATATTTGTACTCAAAGTTGTAAAACCTGTACCACCGGCTAAAGTATGCCAACTTGCAGTTCCTGAACCGTCAGTATATAAAAATTGTCCAGCTAAACCATCTGAGTTTGGATAAGTTATTGGCGTAATTCCATTAGTTAATGTTAAAGTTCCAAAAGAATTTATGTTTGTAACATTTGTATTTCCAAGTTGAATAGTATTACTTGCTCCAACTACAGCATTTGAACCTATTGCTATTGCATTAGTCAAATTATCAGAAATGACATCAGAATTTTTACCAATAGCAACATTAAAACTACCTTTAATATTAGTAATTAAAGCACTTCCTCCTATTGCTACATTATCGTGACCAGTAGTATTATAACGCAAAGAATTTGCCCCCAAAGCAAAATTGTCGGAACCAGATAAATTACTAGACAAAGAACTACTTCCAATAGCCACATTGCCATTACCGTCATTATTCATAAAAAGAGAATCTAAACCTGAAGCAAAGTTATCTGAACCACTTATATTTGCAGTTAAAGCACTATAACCAAAAGCAATATTTCTTATACCACTAATATTATCACGCAAAGAATATGAACCAATAGCGATATTGTATCCACCAGTTGTATTAGATTGAAAAGAGTTAGAACCTATCCCAATATTCCCAACACCATTATCAGAACCAGTTTTATATCCAAAAAAAGTATTATCATGATCAATCCTTCCTGCTCGATATCCACCTACTTTAAAATTAAGTGGAACATCATCCGTTGTGCCAATAAAATTACTTACCCCATCAACTGTTCCAGAATTCCCTAAGGTAGACCATCCTAGATCTCCAGACCAAGACAAAACTCCGCTTCCATCATTTACTAGTTGCCCAATACCACTTGTCTTTGGGAAAGAATACCAATAATAATTACTACCACTATTAAATTCAAATTCAATCCCATTGTCTGAATCTAGATCAATTCGGCTATTAGATAAAAGAGTTTGTGCTCCAATAACCACTGAGGTAGTTTGATCAGTTGTATTATATTTATACAGACTATAAGCATTGTTCGTCTGATCAGACTTACCAACTCCATTAATGGCAATAGGACCATTACTCCCTAAAGATGTTCCATCTCCTTCAAAGTTAAATGATATAAGATTATTTGTATTGTCTTTATAAATATTTCCTATTCCATTTAATCCACTCATGCCAAGAAAATTATCACCTATTATTAATTGAGCTGTCTTTCCAGTATCAACCGTAGCTCCAATATTTGTAAAACCAGTACTTGAATCTCTTGTAAAATTTGCATCACTAAATAGATTGCCAGAATTGTCCGCATACAAAACTTGCGAAGGAGTGCTACTGGCAATTGGATTCCCAACAGCAAAAGGATTTGCAATGAAACAATTTGAATCTGTTGGAGCACAATCCGGATCTAAAACATGTTGACTTAATAAAAAACCACCTGAAGATGGTTCAATTAAATCAGCAAAAACTTTTAGGGTACCAGAAAAAACTAGAAGAAAAGCCAATGAAAAAACGAGGACTTTTTGTCGTAAAATTTTTTTATAAATTTTTTGCATCTATCCTTTAATTATATACTATTTTCCAAAGTCAAGCTAGTTTTTTTCACTTGTGGATAAGCTTTTTTTATTATTTTTTATTTTTACTAGGTTTTATTAAAATTTTTCCAATTATTTTTTAATTAATTAAAGATTTACGATGCTGGGGTGCGTTGATCATTCCGCATTTTTTCCATTTATAAACTTCGCCAGTAGCTGGATTAATGGCTCCGCATGGACATGGATCATTTCGGCCAATATTCAATTCATTTTTTGCATCATCGGTTTGCGCACTTTTTATATCTTCACTTGGCTCACTGTGGCTAGTGACTAAAGTTTGTTTGGGATTATTATCTTCCACCCGCAAGGAAGTCGCTTGCGATTTTTGAACATTTTCGGTATTGATGGTACTAATCAAAGACAAAACTTGTTCTTTGAAATTTTCTTCCATCTCGCGGAACATTATAAGCCCTTCTTTTTTATATTCAACAATCGGTTCTCGCTGACCATAGGCTCGCAAATTTACCGATGAACGCAAATAATCCATCGCTTCTAAGTGTTCCATCCAAAGAGTGTCGGTAGTATAAAAAGCAATTCGACGAACAGTTTCAAAAAATGCCTCCTCGCCCAATTTTTCTTTTTTCTCAGCAACAACTTTTTTAAATTGTTCATCCTTCCCTTCAAGAATTTCATTTAATAATTTTCCAATTTCAATTTTATCAGCATGCATCATTTTTCGGCGTCTTTCATAAATAGACTCTCGCTGATGATTCATCACATCATCGTATTCCAAAGTACTTTTTCTAGCATCAAAATGAAAACCTTCAATTTTGGCCTGAGCCCCTTCCAAAGCTCGACTAACAAAACTATTTTTTACCGGCATGTCTTCGGGAATACCAAAGCGACCCATCATCGTTTTTAATCTTTCCGAACCGAAAACTCGCATTAAATCATCTTCAAATGAAACATAAAATTGAGTCTCTCCGGGATCACCTTGTCTTCCAGAACGGCCTCGCAATTGATTGTCGATGCGACGAGCTTCATGTCTTTCTGTCCCAAGCACGAACAAACCTCCAGCTTTTTTTACGAATTCATATTCAAGGGCATCTTGTGGATTACCTCCTAATTTAATATCAATTCCGCGACCAGCCATATTGGTAGCGATAGTCACCGCCCCACGACGTCCGGCTTGGGCAATTATTTCTCCTTCTTTTTCATGATTTTTTGCATTTAAAATTGTATGGGCTACTCCTTCTTGTTTTAAATAAACAGAAAGAAGTTCATTTTTCTCAATTGAAATTGTTCCAATCAAAACCGGAGTGCCTTTTTCATTAAGCTCTTTTACTTTTTTAGCAATCGCTTGAAATTTACCTTTTTCAGTTTGAAAAATTAAATCAGAATTATCTACTCGCACCACAGGACGATTTGTCGGAATTACAATTACATCGAGCCCATAAACTTTTAAAAATTCTTCAGCCGAAGTTTCGGCTGTCCCTGTCATTCCAGAAAGTTTTTTATAAAAGCGAAAATAATTTTGAAATGTGATAGAACCGGAAGAACGAGTTTCTTTTTCAATTTTGACTCCTTCTTTGGCTTCAATGGCTTGATGAATTCCCTCACTCCAGCGTCGGCCTGGTTGCAATCTACCAGTAAAAGGATCCACAATTATTACTTCGCCTTCTTTGACCACATAATCTTTATCTCTCTCAAAAATAGCTTGGGCTTTTACGGCTGTTTCCAAATGATGTACATATTTGATGCCTTTTTCTGTATAGATATTTTCTACACCCAGTAGTTGTTCGGCTTTAGTAATCCCAGCATCAGTCAAAGTAATCGCTTTTAATTTTTCATCAACAGCGTAATCTTCATCTTTTTTTAGTTGCTTGGCAATTTGATAAAACTTAAGATAAAAATCTTCTGAATCGCCAGAGGCGCTAGAGATAATTAAAGGCGTTCGAGCTTCATCAATTAAAATAGAGTCCACTTCATCGACAATGGCAAAGTAATGTCCTCGTTGAACAAGGTCTTCTACTCGAGTCGCTAAGTTGTCGCGTAAATAATCAAAACCATATTCATGATTAGTACCATAAGTGATGTCTGTGGCGTAAGCTTCTTTTCGACTACATGGTTTTAAAAATTCATAAAGTATTTTAAATTCTGAAACTTTTTCTTCTTCAGAATTTTCTTTGTGGGCTGGATCATATTTATAAGAAATATTTTGTGAATTAATAACTCCAACTGATAAACCTAAAAAATTATAAATCTGCCCCATCAAAACTGCATCTCGTCTGGCTAAATAATCGTTCACGGTGACGAGGTGCGCTCCTTTTCCAACTAATGCATTTAAATAAATAGGTAAAGTTGCCACAATCGTTTTACCTTCACCAGTTTTCATTTCAGCAATTTTCCCATTATGTAGTACTAGTCCTCCAATAAGTTGCTCGTCGTACAATCGAAGTCCCAAACATCTTTTGCCAGCCTCCCTCACCAAAGCAAAAGCTTCTGGTAGAAGGTCATCTAAACTCTCGCCTTTTTCTAATCTATCTTTAAATTCCTGTGTTTTCGTTGTGAAATCTGCATCTGCCAACTTTGAAATCTCACTCTCGAGAGCATTGATTTTTACCACAATTGAACCAGCGTTTTTTATGAATTTAGAGCTTGTATCTCCAAAAATTTTATTAAATAAAGGCATAAACATATCTTACCATAAAATAAGCTAAACTAAAAAATCCTCCACTAGGGAGAATTTTTTAGAAGTAGGAAGTGAGATTATGCTCGCTTCTTAGTTGTCTTTTTTGCTTTCTTTGCAACTTTCTTTACTACTTTTTTTGCTTTCTTTTTTGCTGCCATAAAATTTAAAAATTAATTTTTAATTTAGTTTGCAATAATTGCGACCTAAAAATATTTTTAAGAAAAAAATTTCAAAAAAATATTTAAAAAATAATTACTGCAAAGAACTAATTTAATTATCTCGCATTTCGAAACATAACACAATACTTTTTTCGCAAAACTGTGGATAACTCCCAAATTTATTTTTGCCTAGCAAATTATAAATTTGAGGATCCCGTCAAAAATTTTTGATTAAAATAATTTAAAATAAAAATAAATTTAAAAAACATAACATAATTAAATTAAAAAATTAATTTTAAAATTTTATTCGGGATATAATAAAATTATAGTACTTGGATAAAACAAAACCCCGAACCAAAGCAGAGCTTGGTACGGGGCTTCGAATTGCTTTCATTTGAGACGGGTTATGGCTAGCCTCCAACATATGTGCCTATGTGAGTGCGATAACCCGTCACAGATAAAAACAATATAGTAATTATATCATAAATAATAAATCAAGTGTTCTTTTTAAAAAGAGCAATAATAAACTTTATAAATATAATAAATACCTTCGTTTTATATCTTTTATTAACATGGGTTTTTTCATAAATACCAGGAAACACCTCTTCTGCGTAATAAATCGTTCTTAATTGTTTATACCAATTAATATCATAAATTCCCCAGAATTTTTCTAGTGAATAATATTGATGTGCATATAAAACTTTTTTACCTCCTAAGTCAGTTAGTTTATCCTCTAATTTTTTATTTACTTCTATAAAATATTCATAGCTCTTTCTAAAATCAGCATATAATCCTATATTTAGGATAAAATCTGTTTTTAAATAAGTTGGGGAAAATTTATCCTCTATTTTAGAAGCTTGCAATGGACAAATCCACAAAGGATATTTATTTATATTTTGTTCTAAATAGTTTAAAAAATTTACTGCTTGATTAGATGGTAAACAAAAATCTTGGACCAAACAACGCTGTGACATATTTGCAGAATGTAATCCTTTATAAAATGTTTTTGCATCCAAAAAACGAAAAAGTAATCTTTTAGTAAACTTATTAACAGGAATCATCAGCCAATCAAATAAAAATTTACCAACCCAAAAAGCTCCAATATTATATCTAAATAAATAATCTATTGTTGGAATATAATCTGGTTCTATCGCATCTCTCATCTTCTCTCTCGCCCTGATAAAAAACCAATCATCTAATGATTTTGAAAAGGTTCTTGCTTTTATTGAATCTGGTAAATTACAAACCATCTTACCAACCATCACCACGCCTTCGTCTTTACTAAACATAATAGCATCAAGAAAATCAATTTGCTCTTTCGCTTTTAACGATATAATTTCTGTCAATTCAGAAAAACTATTTATAGAAAAATAATTAAGTTGAACAAAATTTTTAGCTTCAATCAATCTTATTTTAATTTTAGTCACTATCCCCAAGGAACCATATGAACAAGATAAGCCACAAAATAAATCAGAATTTTTTAATAGAGATACTTGTGTAATTTGCCCATTACCTAAAACCACTTCATATTCATCACAAATAGAATGCACCCCGCCATATTTAAAAGAACTACTTTCCCCAGCTCCACCCGAAATAGCTCCACCAATAGTTATTTGTGGAAATTCAGTGACAATAAGAGGTATTAATCCTTTCTTAAAAGATTCTAAAACTAGTTTTTCCATTGTTACATTCGGTTCAACAATAGCGTATCTTTCCTTAAAATTAATTTCTAAAATTTGATCTAAATTACTTATATCAATAAATTTTTTTTCTTCTGATATATCTCTAGTTGTATGAGAATCCCCATGGAAAATATATAATTGCTTTTTTTCTCTAAAAGCGTCAGAAATTTGCTCTGCTAGCTTATTAATTTTTTGGGTATGCTGTTCCATTACTTAAAGTTAATTCAATAATATGCTCAATCACTTTATGTGCTTTTGTGCCCACCGATTCACAGGATTCAGTAAAGCTAGAACCCTTTTCTAAATCTGGTAAAAACTCTAGATTGGTTAGGAAAATACCTTTCTTATTTATTATAAAATCGAGTTTGGTATAATACGAAACATTTAAATATTGATGAATTTTTCTGGCCAACAAAATCAATTCTTCTTTTTCCTTCATTTTAAAATTACCCGGGGAAATTATTTTCCCATCTCTGTTTTCAACGGGTGGCATGACATAAATATTTTCATCGCGAAAATTATTTAAGGAATGAGTCTCCGCAATTTTACCTGGAATTAGCTCTTCAATTAAAATACTTTCTTCATGTGAAACTCCATCACGGATCTCTTTTACTAAATCAGGGAAAGTTTTCACAACATGGATTGCTATGTTTTTATCTGGATTAAATGGTCGTACTATCCAGGGTGCGGGGAATTTTTCTAAAATCATCCGGGCTTTTTTGTTGGCATAAGTTTCTACCCTGCCATCGATGTCTTTTTGATAGACAGGCAAAACTATATGTTTCGGCATCTCTACCCCGAGCTTTTTAATTTGTTCTCGTAAGATTGAATGATTATTTTCTACAAAAGCCGAAGCGTCGATTCGAATATTTGGAATTGGTAAATTTTTTAATGTCTGACAAAAATTTGGATGGGAAGCGTTCCAGATCAAATCAACTTTATTCATTAAATCTTCTGGCTTAATAGGTAAACCAGCAATATGCCAAATATTATTTTTATCAACTAAAATATCTACTGTTTTATATTGAAGGGATAAATGCTTGTAGATAAAAGAAATAACCTCTCCGCCTTTCTTCAAAGATTTTTCATAATGCTTCCCCGCCCCTCCTCGCAATATTCCAATTCGTTTTTTAACCATATATAAACTATTATTTAAATATATTAAATTCCTTTAATAATTCATTTTTTATCTCATTAGAAGGAATATTATCCTTATTTGGATATTCCGTAATTAATTTTTCTGTCTTCAATTTTAAGTTTTCTACTTTAGCATCTAGTTTTTCATATTCATCTTCAGAAATTTGTCCTCTCTTTTTTGCAAGTAAAAGATAAATTTGAAGTGGATCTATGTGTCCTTTAAAACAAATCATCCATGGGTTTGGACTTCTTTTAAATTCTTCTTCAATACTTTTAGAAACATTAAGAATAATTTCACTCTTTAAAATTTCTATAAAATTTTCTTTCAATTCTCCTTCCTTCATACAATTAATTATACTAAAATTATCAATAAAAAACACCCCCTCATCACGACTCTATATTAAATCAAATTGTGGACGCAAAAACCCACAGGTCTGACCTGTGGGAAATATAAATCTAGTAATAATTAGGCAACTGGCGAAAATTTTAAAACCTTTCCTTCAAGTTTTTCAATTCTCTTGTCGTGGTTCATAACTGTATCGGATAAATCATCAAATTTTTCATTTAATTCTACAAAAGAATCTCTAGTTTCTTCTTTAAAACCTTTTAAGTCAGTTCTTAAATCATGGATTTCAGATTTTAATCCAGATTCAGCACCATCAATTTTTTTATCTAACCTTGCAATATCATCCTTGGTCGCCATAGTCTCTAAAATCTTTACAGTGGTTTCTGCAATTAAATCAACAGATTTTTGTAATTTTTTGAAATCATCTTTTTCCATTTCTATATTTTATCATATCTGATTTTAATAATGCAAGCACTTGTATTAGACACGCAAAAACCGCCATTTCTGACGGTTTTTTTGTTTTCTGTTCTTTGTTTTGTTTCGTTCCTTCGGCTCGCCAAAGCATTTCTGCGACGGCGGCTATAATTTTATTTTTTACAGATCTTTCTCTGTTGTCAAAAAGTTTTAAGTTCTAATAAACTATTGCACGCTCAATTGAGGCGCACAATACCGACTCAATAGATCCGACTTCTCTATAAATAGAGAAGTCTAGTTCTCATTAAAATGAGAACAGTTCCGACATAACGTCGGAAGGACATTTTTCAAATTGAATTAATCCACGAGCAGCTTCCGCTACCCGTGCCTTGTTACGACTTAGTCCCTGTCACCGAGCTTACCTTAGGACCCGCTTCTGCGGATACTTCGGGTACTCCCGGCTCCCTTGACTTGACGGGCGGTGAGTACAAGACTTGAGAAC
>CAISUD010000009.1 GCA_903888625.1 uncultured bacterium | reverse complement strand
TTGAAGACATTTTACGTACTCCTTGAGCGGAAGCAAAAATCATTCCTAAATCCCGAGTGAAAAGGTAATAACATTTCCCCGCCTCGCCGTAATTCTTGCTCCCTAATATTAAACCCTCAGTATGATGTATGTGGTGCATTAGACCTTCATTATACTACAAATTAAACCTCATCTTCTTTTTTATTCTCTAAAATTTTAAAACTTATCTAAAACCTCATCCCCTGCCCCTTCTCTGGAAAGGAGAAGGGGTTCTCTCTTCTAAACTATTTAAAATTTTACTTATCACCTCCTCTAAATTGATAAGAGGTTAGAATTCTTCTTCTTTATTATTTTCTAAAATTTTAAAATTAATATTTGTTTCAGATAAAATTTTCTGACAATTTCCATAAAAAGCTTTTAGACCAAATTCATTTAGAAGCCCATCATGAACTGGAAAAACAATCTTTGGATTTATTTGTTTAAGCCAATCCATCACCTCGCTTAATTTCAACCAACTACCAGCTACGGGAAAGGCAACTAACTCAACTTTTTCAGGAAAATTTTCCAAAGCATCCCCTGGATAAAAAAACTTATCGTTTATAGAAAATCCAGTATTTTCTACTTGAGGAATGTTAGAATAAACCTGTTTATGCATTTTGCCAAAACATCTTATTAAAATTCCTTGTTCTTGTCTTTCTTCTCCATCTTTAAGAACAAAAAAAGTAATTCCTTCTTTCTTTAAAATTTCACCTACTGAATGATTTGTTAAAATAACAGCATTTGGATTATTTTTTAATATTTCCTTTAATGACTCTAAATGACAATGATCAGTATGCTCATGAGTTATTAAAACAATATCAATATTCTTTTCTTCATTTTGGAGAGTAGTATATTTACCAGGATCAATCATTATCCTTTTTCCATTCTCCTCAATAACTAAACAACAATGTCCTATTTTTTTGATTTTCATAATCTTATTTTACCACATTTTTATTTCTTAATTTCAATCTTAAAGACTAGATCCCCGATTTTGGTTTCGGCACCATCATTTGTTTTAAATTCTATTTTTTGAGCTAAGACAATTTTTTTAATTTCAGTTTCAAATTTTTCAATTATTTTTCTACCATCCTCATTTGTCTCAATCTCGAGATTTACAACATCACTCGGGGTTAACCCTCTCCCTTTTCGCATATCTTGAATTGCTCTTGTCAGTTCACGGTACTGCCCTTCGACTTTGAGCTCTGGAGTTATTTCTGTATCGACAGAAATAGAAAGTTCATCTCCCATATTAAATTTAATTTCTTTTACATTCAATTCATCTTTAATAATTTCAAAATATTTTTCATCCAATCTATCACAAACAACATCCAACCTACCAAGCGGTTGACGAACAGGAATTCCAACTTTTTGTCTTGCTTGTAAACCAAGAGTCACAATTTTGCGAATATTTTGCATTTCTAAAATAATTTCATCTTCTTTAAGATCTGAATTTTTTTCAACTGTGGGCCAATTGGCAAGATGCACAGATTCTTCATCTCCATCACTCTTTAATTTTTGCCAGATGTCTTCTGCAGAAAGTGGCGCAAAAGGAGCCACCAATTTAGCAAGATTTTTTAAGACAAAATATAAAGTTTGTTTAGCTTCCACTTCTCCATTTTTGATTCTCTCTCGAGAACGTCTTAAGTACCAAGTAGAGAGATCGTCAATAAACAAACGCATTGCTCGAACTGGTTCAAGTAATTTATATTTATCAATCTGCTCGGTTGAATCAATTATTAATTCGTTTAATCTAGCTATTATCCATTTGTCTAAGATGTTGGAATTAGTTCCTAATTTAGAAACATTATTTTCTATTGAGGAATCACGATAAAGTTCGTAAAAAGCTAAAACATTATAAAGCAAATTAAAAAACTTATTGTGTAACTCAGAAACAGTTTTCTCATCAAAGTTTTTTGACTCGCCTGGCTGATTTACCGAATACATCCACAAACGGAGTGTATCTGCTCCATATTTATCCATCATTGCCCATGGGTCAACCACGTTCCCGATCGATTTAGACATTTTTTTACCCTTGGCATCGAGCAAGTGACCTAAGCAAATAACATTTTTATAAGCCTTACCTTTACCCATCAAAACTCCAACAGCATGCAAGGTGTAAAACCAACCACGAGTTTGATCTATCGCTTCTGAAATAAAATCGGCTGGATATTGTAAATTTTGATTTTCAAATGGTTTACCCTGAGTAAAGTCGAAGGGATAATGATTTTGAGCAAATGGCATTGATCCAGAATCGAGCCAAACATCCATAACTTCTTTTGTCCGAACTAAACTCCCTCCGCAACTACAGTCAAGTTCAACTTCATCAATATATGGTTTATGTAAATCAAGTTCATAATTTTCATTGTGTGGAAGTGGTATAAAATCAAATTGTCTAATTTCTGCATTATCCAATTCAAATTCTTTTCTTTCTAATGTAGTTTTTTCTTTATCCAAACCGGAGATTGCTGAATACAAGGCCCCAGATGTTCCTTGATGAGTAATAATTAATATATTTTTATCTTGATATTTTTGATCAATTTCATTAATAAAATCACCAACTCTTTTTTTAACATCTATTAAACTCTCGCCTCCTTCTGGAGCATGGTCGTATCGATTAAAATTACCTCCTTCTTCGTACAAAGCTCCAGTAGAATGCATCGGTTTGCCTTCAAAAATTCCATCGCCTAATTCTCTCAAACGAGTATCTTCTTGTACGTCACTTGCCGTAAAATTTATTACTTTAGTAACTATGGCTGTTGTTTCCTTTGTCCGCAAAAACGGAGAAATAAAAATCAAATCAATCTTTTTATCAATTAAAGTTTTAGCTGATTCTAAAGCTTGTTCCTTCCCTTTTTCTGTAAGATGATGCGGATTATTTACATTGGTTGAACAAATTTGTAAAACATTATTTTCTGCCTCTCCATGTCGCATTACAAAATATTTATTCCCAGATTTTTTGGTTTTTATTTTCAAATCGGCAATACTACCGACGACTTCGACTTTTTTACATTTTTCGCAAACCCAAACAGGCAGTGGCGAACCCCAATATCTCTCTCTAGAAATTGCCCAATCTTTTATTTCTCGCAACCATTCACCAAAACGACCTTCTTTAATATATTCTGGTTCCCAATTTATTCCTTCATTTTCTTTCACTAATTTATCTCGTAAGGCTGACATTCTGATATACCAAGAATCTCGAGCATAATAAATAAGTGCAGTATGACAACGCCAACAATGTGGATAGGAGTGTTCATATTTTTCTTTTTTAAATAATAAATTTCGATGAGCTAAATCTTTTATTATATCTACTGCGACTTCTTCATCTCTAACAAATCTGCCTTCAAGAAAATCAGTTCCTGCTAAAAATTTTCCATCGAGTCCCACAAGATGATGTTTTGGTAACCCTATTTCAGTTCCCAATACAAAATCATCTTGTCCATACATCACAGCTGTATGCACTACCCCAGTGCCGTCTTCTGTGGTTACAAAATTTGCGCCATAAACTTTAAAAGC
Organism: uncultured bacterium; assembly: GCA_903888625.1. Lineage (GTDB taxonomy): Bacteria > Patescibacteriota > Minisyncoccia > Phycocordibacterales > UBA9973 > UBA9973. The sequence goes on along the minus strand of CAISUD010000009.1, from coordinate 5,705 downwards.
TTTCTCCATTTTACCTTTCTCACTTTCAAAAATTGTATTTTGTAAATATGGATAAAGTGGTTCGTATTCTAAACCAATTAAATTTTTACCCTCCATTTCTTCGGCAATTTCATACTCGCCTTCTATCTGCGAAAGTCTTGCTTCTGCAAGAATTAATGTTTCCTCACCAACTTTAATTTTTACATAAATAATTTTTTCCCCGACAGCTAAAGCGACGTTCCCTGGTAGCGTCCAAGGAGTTGTTGTCCACGCTAAAATATAAGTATTCTCTTGACCAACAACTTTAAATTTCACATAGACCGACAAATCTTTTACATTTTCATATCCTTGAGCAAGTTCATGTGAAGAAAGGGCTGTACCACAACGAGGACACCAAGGCACAACTTTATAATCTTTATAAAGTAATTTTTGTTTGTCAGTTTCTTTTATAACATTCCAAACCGATTCAATATAATCGTTGTGATAGGTTACATATGGATTTTTTTGATCCACCCAATAACCAATTCTGTCAGTAAACTTTTCCCATAAATCTACATACTCCCAAACACTTTTTTTGCATTCATTATTAAATTTAGCGATGCCATATTCTTCAATTTCTTTTTTTGATTTTAAACCTAATTGTTTTTCTACTTGTAACTCTACTGGAAGGCCATGAGTATCCCATCCACCCTTGCGACCCACATGGAAACCACACATTGTTTTGTATCTAGGAATAACATCTTTAAATGCTCGAGCTTCTAGATGATGAATCCCTGGTTTACCATTGGCAGTCGGTGGACCCTCATAAAAAACATACTCTCCCTTAGGTGCCGGTTTTTCTAAGCTTTTTTGAAAAATTCCCCGCTCTTTCCAAAAACTCAAAATTGCTTCTTCGCGTAAGGCCGAAGCAGATTTTATATTTTTTTCCTCATTTTCTGACATATTTCTTATATTAACAAAGAAATTGATTTTTTACTACATCTTCTCTGGTACTTCGATGCCGAGCAAATAAAGGCCATTTTTCATCGTTTGATAAAATGCTTTCACTAAAGATAATTGATATTGCATAAATTTATTTTCCGAATCTATAATTTTATTATTTGCATAAAAAGAATTAAAGCTACTTGCTAGCTCGGTCAAATAAGTCGCAATATAATGCGGGGCAAATTCTTTATATGACCTTTCAACTGTTTCAGGGAATTGATAAAGTAATTTTTCTAGGTCTGTGATTTCTGGCATTTCATTTCGTAATTCGTAATTCGTAATTTTAAATTGTTTACCCTTTGCTTTTTCTAAAATAGAATTGGCTCGAACTGCAGTGTATTGCAAATACGGTCCAGAATCTCCTTCGAAAGAAATAGATTTTTCAAAATCAAAAATTATATCTCCACCAATGGCTGATTTTAAAATTGAATATTTTAAAGCTCCAACTCCAACAATTTCTGAAATTCTTTTTTTAAGAGTTAGAGGAATATCTCGGTCTTGCACTTTTTCTAAAACAACTTGCATCGAATCTCGCAAAAGCGATTCTCCTGATATGATGTTCCCTTTTCGGGAAGACATTTTACCATTGGCAAGGCGCATCATCCCATGAGTAATATGGACCATCTTATCTTCAAGTTCTGGACGAATTAAAGAAATTGCACTTTTAATCACCTTCATATACTCGGCTTGTTCTACGGCAGTAGTAATGATAGACAAATCAATCTGTTTTTTAAATATACTTTTTTCAAATTTTTTAAAATTCAGACCTAATTCTTTGGCCTCATAGGTTGGCAAACCTTGGGAATTAATAAACACTCGAGTATGTAGCTTTGGATCATGTTCCTCACCATGGAAAACTATAGCTCCGTTACTTTCTTCAAAGACATCTCCGATGTGTTTTTTGACAATTTTTTTACCAACTTCCGCCATTTCTGATTCAAAATAATATTCATCAAATTTTGTCCCGAGAATTTTATAAATTTCTTCAAATGCTTCTAGCGTGATGCTTCTACCCCAATCATAAATCTCGTTTATTTTTTTATCATTACGAACGTAAATTTTTTTATTTATTTCATCTATTTCTTTCTTTATATTTTCATCTGTTTCGTACATCTCATTACCCTTAATATAACATTCACCAATATATTGTGCTTTTTCTGAAACAGATTTATTCTCGTCAGGCATTCCCAATTTTATAAGTCCATAAATTGCCTTAGCTACGTGTGGGCCAACATCACCTTGATAATTTGCCCTAATTGTTTTTGCCCCAGAGAATTCTACAATACGTGAAACTGATTCTCCGATTGCATTACTCATCAAGTGTCCAATGTGAAAAGGCTTAAAAGGATTGGGTTGGGTATATTCAACTATAATTTTGTCCCCTGAGAGTATATCATTTTTACCCCAATTTTCTTTTTGCTTTAAAATTTCTCCTACACTACTTTCAAAAAAATCTCGTGATAAATAAAAATTTATAAAACCATTTTTTTCCTCTATTTTCTCAATTTCTTTTGGTAAATTTTTTTCTAATTCTTTTTTTATTAAAATAGCTATATCTGAAGGTTTATTATAATTATATATATTCGACTTATCACCATCTCCTACCATACTATTAAAAACCTTCTCAAAATTATCTTTCGTGTAGTGTGAGTTTTCGTCTTTTGATAAGTCTTTTGATAAAGATTTAAGCCCTGAACGTATATTACGAAAAATAACCAACGCTACATTAGTTGAATAATCACCATTTTTAAAATCTTCTGGATGTTCAATAGAAAAATCAACTTTTATAAAGTTAACCTCTTCGATTTCAAGATTTTTTAAAACTTCTTTAATTTTTTGTTTTATTATTTCTTGCATTATTTTTTCCCTGTTGAGCCAAAACCGTTTGTGCCTCTTTCTGAATCTGAAAGTTCTTCAACTTCTTCTAATTCTGCAATTTCTACAGGATAAATTATTAACTGAGAAACCTTATCCCCCTCTTCTATAGTATATGGCTCTGTCCCCAGATTAACAAGGTGAGTATTGTATTCTCCACGATAACCAGAATCAAAAACTCCTCCCATCGTATGCAATAATGCTTTTGAAATACTGGATTTATCTTTTACAATTGCAGCATAACCTACTGGAAATTCTAAAGCAAAACCATGCCACAAACGATAATGCTCACCTGGTTTTATGGTAACCGTCTCCATCGCATACAAATCCATCCCTACATCTCCCGGATGGTGATACTTCGGCAACTTTGCATCTTCTTTTAGTTTTTTAATTTTGATTTGCATAAATTACTTTTTGATAACTTTTTTAACTTTTGCATAAATCATTTCATGAATAATCTCACGAGATAAAATTTCTCCTTTTTCTGCGCAATTTATTTTTTCCCAATTTTTTTGAGTTTTAGCGAGCCATAAAGCACTCTTTATGGAATTTGCCATAAAATTTTTATCTTTTTCATGTACATCCTTGTTCTTTTTTAAATACTTCCTTTTCATTTGACTACTCTCTCTTTTTTTGAGAAGTTGCATTACAATTTCAATTGGTAAACTTAAATAAAAAGTTATATCTGGTTTTGGAATTTTAAAAACATCATACTCCATTTCATTTAACCACTTAATAAAATTGTTCCTTTTTTTTGTATTAGTTATTTTTCCACCTTGATGAATTTGATTTGCTGAAACATAACGATTAGCTATAACAATATAGCCTTTTTGCAACCAATCATCCATTTCTTTTTTTGATTGCCAGCGGTCAGTTGCAAAAGGAATAGATGCAATCTTGGGATGCACATTTAAAAAATTATAATACTGTTCACTTAGGCAGTGACCTAAAAAAGCTCCGAAAAAATTGTCGTAATACCTTGGAAAATCTATCACCTTAACTTTATACCCATCTTTCTTAAGATGTTTTATTAAAAAATCAGTTTGGGTAGCTTTACCACTCCCATCTGTACCATCTATTACAATCAATTTCCCTTTTTGTTTTTTATTTGCCATTTTTATCTTTCTATAAATTTTATTTACTCCTCAAGATTTTATCAATTTTTCTAGCAATTTTTATCATATCTTTCTCTTTTTTGCCACGAGTAGTTTCCGCACAAGTACCAAGACGAATACCAGATGGATCCATTGGTTTCCTTGTGTCTCCTGGAATAGTATTTACGTTACAAATTATTCCAGCTTTTTCGAGCTTATCACCAGCTTCTTTTCCTGAAATCCCAACACCATTCATCCAAGTATCCATTAATATTAAATGCGAATCTGTTCCATGAGATATAATATGCCAACCTAACCTTTCTAATTCTTTAGCTAAAGTTTTAGCATTTTTTACAACTTGTTTTACATACTGTTTAAAAGATGGAGTCATGGCTTCTTTCAAAGCTATAGCAACTCCAGCAATGTTATTCTCATGCGGACCACCAAAGAGTCCAGGGATAATTGCTTTATCGATTTTTTTATCAAATTCTCGTACATCTTTTTTAACAAAAATAATTGCTTGTCTTGGACCACGCAAAGATTTGTGAGTAGTTGTCATCACCACGTCTGCATACAAAAATGGAGATGGATAAGCTCCACCAGCCACCAGCCCCGCAAAGTGCGACATATCTACATGTAGGAGTGCCCCACAACTATCAGCAATTTCTCTAAACTTTTTAAAATCAACAAACCTTGGATAAGCAGTAAAACCACAAACAATTAAATTTGGTTTTTCCTCTATCGCCATTTTTTTTAATTTTTCATAATCAATAACTTCGGTTTGTGGATCAACTTCATACTGCACCGATTTCCAAACTTTACCGGTCATCGAAGCTGGATAACCATGAGTCAAATGTCCACCAGAAGACAACTTCATACCCATTATCTTTCCTTGCCCTGAGCCTGTCGAAGGGTCGCCCATCGGCACAAAAGCAGTGTACACGGCAAAATTGGCTGGTGAACCTGAAAGTGGTTGAACATTCACATGCCACATCGACGGATCTAATTTAAATAGTTTTAAAGCCCTTTCAATACATAAATTTTCTACTTTATCTATGATTTCATTCCCTCCATAATACCTCCTGCCTGGATAACCTTCAGCATATTTATTGGTAAGCACCGAACCGAGAGCTTGTAACACATCTTTAGAAACATAATTCTCCGACGCGATTAAATTAATAACACTTTTTTGACGCTCACCCTCACTTTTAATAAGTTTTTCTATTTGTTTATCTTGCATACTCCCATCTTATCACATTTTATTATGATTGTGCCAACCTGATCGGTGCGGAAAACTTTTACACCAAATTGAGCTAAGGTGTCTAGAGTTTCTTGATGCGGATGACCGTATTTATTATTTTTCCCATCTGAAATCAAAGCAATTTTGGGAGAAACAGCGGAAACAAAAGATGGTGAAGTCGAGGTTCGTGAGCCATGGTGCCCGACCTTCAATGCTATGCTCGCTAACTCAGTTTTAGAATTCTCTTCTAACAATATTTGTTCAGTTTTCATTGGTGCATCACCAGTCAACATAATGGAAAAATTACCGTAGGTAAGTCGTGCCATCATACTACCATCGTTCGTCGCCCAAGTACTGACATTTCTATCTGGAAATAAAATATTCAAACTTGTTCCCCCACCTAAATCTAGCACCATCCCTCTTCTCTCTAGAATATCTGGAATTTTTTTACTTTTTATTTCATTTTTTAAATTTTGATAAGTTTTGGAAGGAGAAATAGTCCCAGGCTCAAACAAAGCTCCAACTTGATAATT
>CAISUD010000008.1 GCA_903888625.1 uncultured bacterium | reverse complement strand
TGTACAGTTAACCATATGGGGTGACAGTTTGATAGAATTGGGGTGACAAAGGTTAACTATTAATATTTTAAAGGGCGAAAGCCTAAAACAATATATGGCAAACAAAAACCAAAGGTGTGCATACGAATCAAAAGTCAGACAAAAATGGTATTTCCTAGTTGAAAAAAGAGGCAAAACAGTAGATGAGGTTTGTGACTTGTATTTCATTTCACGTAAGACATATTACAAATGGAAGAGAAAAGATTTAGGAAGCAGAGTATATATTTCAAAGAAAGAACATCCAGAAACAAAAATTAAAGGAGAAATTAAAATATTCATTTGTGAAGAAAAAAAGAGAATTAATTATGGACCACTTAAAATGAAATTCTTAATTAAAAGAAGGTTTGATATTGAAATTTCAACCACTGCAATTTACAAGTTTTACAAAAAGAAAAATCTAATCTTTCGTCCTCAAAAGAAATTACAATACTATGCACCAATTAAAGAAGCTGTAATCCCAAAGGTTCCAGGTGACGTGGTACAAATGGATGCTAAATACATCTGGGAAGACAATCAGAGAAAGTATCAACGTACATTCATTGATATTTACACTGGTATGCAATTTGCAACAGTCACAAGCACCATGACAGCTGAAGATTCTATTAATTCTTTTTTAGAAGCAGAAGTAAATTTTCCATTTAGAATTTTGGGAATTCAAAGTGACAATGGAAGTGAAAATCGTGGAGATTTTCACAAACATTTAGTAGAAAGAGGGATTGCTCATTACTTCATTCCTAAATCTTCACCTACCTGGGATGGAGCTGTGGAAAGAGCGCATGGAGTAATTGATCAAGAATATTATCTTAATCCTAGAAGAACTTGGAAATCTCTTGAAGAATATTTACATTTCTACAATTACGAAAGAATTCATTTAGGAAAATATTTAAATGGAATGATTCCGGTCGAGAAATACAATTATTATTTATCCACAGTGTCACCCTTGAAGGTTAACTAAACACTCTTAAAGATAAAATCTGTCAACTTGACGAAAAGATTTTTAATTAGTGATATTTGTTGTGACCTTACCGGGAATCGAACCCGGATTAGTGGATTGAGAACCCACTGTCCTAACCGTTAGACGATAAGGCCATACAAAAAATATAGCATTTTTATGGAAAAAACAAAACTAATTATTGCAAAAAATAATGCTTGTGATACCATAATTAGTGTAGTTATTATTAAACAAAAAAAAATTATGAAAATTTTAATTATTGAAGATGAAGAAAATTTGGCAAAACTATTAAAGAAAGGCTTGGAAGCTGAAGGTTATGCTGTTGATCATTTAGCCGATGGTGAAGCTGGACAGAGAAGAATTGAATACAATCACAAAGATTATGATTTAATAATTTTAGATTTAATGTTGCCGAAAAAGAATGGCGACGAGGTTTGCCGAGAAGTTCGCCGAATGGAAATTTCAACTCCAATATTAGTTCTGACAGCTAGAAGCGATGCCGAGAGCAAGGTTGTATTGCTTGATACTGGGGCTGATGATTATATGTTGAAACCATTTTCTTTTGCTGAATTATTGGCTCGAATCAGAGCTTTGAGTCGCCGACCAAAAATTGCTCTATCTTCGGATTTAAAAATCTCTGATTTAGTTTTAAATTTAAATACTAAAAAACTTTGGCGGGGGAAAAAAGAAATTAAACTTACATTAAAAGAATTTCGATTACTAGAATATTTTATGCGCCGTCCTGGCCAGACGATAGAAAGAGTTAATCTGACAGATAATCTTTGGGATTTTGATTATGATTCTTTTTCTAATACTCTCGATGTGTATGTAAATAGATTACGTAACAAAATTGATACAGGTAGAAAAAATAGCTTAATAGAGACAGTCCGAGGTACTGGGTATCGTTTAGCAGACGACAAAAATTAAACTAGTTTGTGTTATTTGGAATAAAGAGGTAAAAGGTTGTGCCTTCGTTTTCTTTTGATTCAAATGAGAGAGTATAGCCACTTTGGCTAGCAAGACTTTTTACTAAATATAGTCCTAAACCAGAACCTTCACTTTTTATACTGTTGGCATTTTTAGCACGAAACATTTTGGTAAAAATATAGGCTTTTTGGTCTTCAGGAATTCCTATTCCAGTATCAGAAATTTTTATCAAAATTCCATTTTGTTTTTTTTCAATTCCAATTTTTATTTCACCACTTGGATGGGTATATTTCACAGAGTTCGAAAGAATATTTCCGATTAAAATATTCATAACCTCTTTGTCTAAATCAATAATTGGTAAATCTGAATTATAATTTTTAATAAAATTTAATTTTTTTTCATTAATTTGTGGCAAAATTTTCGCTGTTGTTTTTTCTAGAACGTCATAAAGCTTTAAAGGTTTTAATTCAATTGGAAATTTTTTCATTTCAATTTTAGAAACATCCAAGAAGGTTGTGATCATTTCTGCCATATCTTTTATTTCAGAAGAAATATTTTCTAAATACACCTTACCTTCATCTGATAAGTCGCCAAAAATTCCACGGGAGAGCATTTCAGAGGTCAAAGATATATTGGCAAGGGGAGTTCGAAGTTGATGAGCAGCCAAAGACAAAAATTCAGTTTTTGATTTTTCAACTCTTTTTTCTTCAGTAATATCTTTTTCTAAACCAACAAAGAATTTTACTTCGCCATTATCATCTAATACAGACGAGACTCTAATTTCAGCTTCGTATATTTCACCATTTTTTCTTTTATTGGTAATTTCACCAGTAAATTTACTTTTGTTTTTTTTAATTGTTTTCCAAAAATCTTGGTAAAAGTTTGCTGGCATTTGTCCACCCCAAAGGGCAGGAGTATTACCAATAATTTCCTCTTGAGAAAAACCAGTTATTTCTTCGGCAGATTTATTTGCATATAAAACACGAGCATTTTCATCGGTAATCACAATATGAGCAAAAGCATTATCAAAAGCGAGTTTGAAGATTTTTAAATTTTCAGTAGTGTCTGCCAAATTTTTAAAAACATAAGTGAATGGTTTTCGGAGGCTGATTTCAATTATTGCTTTGTAAACCATATAAAAAGCAAATATTTTTAAAAAGTGACCAAAAACATTTGAGAAATCGTATTGATTAAAATATAAAGTGAAAGATATCTCAGAAATAATTGTTAGAATAATTGAAAAAATTATTAAGTATAAAATGTGTTTACTCAAATGACTCTTTTTTTCCCATAAGAGTATTCCAGCTACAACCAAAATTGCTGAAATTAAATATTCACTTATTTTTTTAAATAAGGTGAGTCCAACTCCATCGATATATGCAATCGGAAAGATTTTTAAATATAGTAAGACAAAGATTCCTAGGACGATTAAGACATAAATAAGAAAAGTCTTTTTAATGTTAATTTTTTTATGTATATAAATTGGAGCAATTAAAAGTGTGATGGCTTGCATATATCTAGCGGCAATCCAAAATTGAGTAGATAAATTATAAGTTGAATTGAATGAACCGAAAACCCCCATGCCTTTGAAAGATAGTGCGTGACCGAGATCAAGCACAGCAACGAATAGATAACCAATACTAATAAAAAATAAAAAATGATTTTCAAAAAAGTCTTGAGCATTCCAAGCAATCATAAAAATCCCAACGGCAATTGTGATACTGAAAATTTCTGCCACTGAATGAAATAAATCAAAACTAAAAAACATTGTTACGTACAAAGTACATAGGGCAATTGCCCAAATGGCAATATTAGTAATATTACCGGGGAATATGTTTCTAAATTCAAGTAAAAATGTTTTTTTATTCATATATTTGAAGGTTATTTACCCACAATATTATCATAATATTTTTTTTCAAATTAGTCTAGGTTTTTTATTAATCTAGAATTTAACTAGAATTATTATTCTTAATTTTAGATTTTTAAATTAATGTTCTTTAAATTTGAACCCGTAGCTCAGAGGCAGAGCGTCTCGTTGGCAATGAGAAGGTGGGAGTTCGATTCTCCTCGGGATTCACCAAATTTGTTTTTAAAATTAAAAATTTAAGTTTGATTATTATTATAATGTTTAAAAATATGATAAAAAAGAATAGTTTATTCAAAATCTGGATGACAATGTTTATGTTGGCGATTATTGGTGGGGTATTTACTGTTTTTGCTACGCAAGTATTTGCTGATACAATTCCTACCACTCTTTCAGTCACTCCTTATTCAATTCCTTACGATGGTGGTAGTTTTAGTTTGACAGCCACAATGACTCCAGCCGTAGCTGGAAAAATGATTTCTTTTTATTTAGTGGATCCAGCGACTACTGGTATAACCACTGCTTATACAAATGCGAGTGGGGTAGCTGTTGTAAATGGAATGAATGCAAGTGGTATTAGCGTCGGGGATTATCCGACTGGTATTAATGCAAGTTTTGCTGGTGATGCTAGTTATGCTTCGGCTACAACAACTGCGGATTTAAATATTACAAAAGTAAATCAAACCATTCAATTTTATACAACCTTAGGTGATAGAACTTATGGTGATGCTGATTTTAGTTTCGGAGCTCTTTCTTCTTCTGGCTTATCGGTTACGTTTAGTGCTTCTCCGTCTTCAGTCTGTAATATGGTTTCAAGTTACGTCGCACATATTGTCGGAGTTGGGAGTTGTACTATTACTGCAAATCAAGCAGGTGATGGAAATTGGAATGTGGCTCCTGCTGTCTCACAAACATTTAATATTAATCCACGACCAGTTACAGTGTCTGGTAGTCGACCTTACGATGGGACAGCAAATATTGTAGCCGGAATTCTTTCTATTATAAATAAAGTTGGAAACGATGACGTGGCAGTAGTTTCTGGAAGTGGTACAGCCTATAGTGCCAATTTTTTTGGCGGACAATCTTTAATTTCTTTTGGAGATTTAACTTTAGGTGGTGCTAATGCAAACGACTACACGCTAAATGGTGCTATTAGCTATATCAATATTACCCCAGCTGTTCTTACTTGTCAGACTGGTGCCGATACAAATAGCGATGGGGTAATAAGTAATTTGGAAATTCTAAATTATATTAACAGTTGGAAAATTGGCAACGTTACCAGTTTACTTCTTTTGAAAGCCATCGGTTTCTGGAAAATTGGAACT
>CAISUD010000007.1 GCA_903888625.1 uncultured bacterium | reverse complement strand
CGTTAGGCACAAGTTGAAAAAACCGCTCCGAACAAACGGATAAATAGTTTAATTTTGGACTGTAATTAATGGATGAATATGATAGCAATGAAATACAAAAGTGAATTTATTGGAGAGACTCTTGGGACATTTATTTTAGTTTTATTTGGTTGTGGTTCTGTGGCTGTATCAATTTTATTTGGAGCTTATCAAGGGCTTATGCAAATTGCCTTAGCATGGGGAATTGGTGTTACACTTGCAATTTATCTAACTCGACACATTTCGTGTGCTCATCTTAATCCTGCTGTAAGTATATCAATGGTTATAGGTAAACGGATGCCTTTACGAATGCTGCCAACCTACGTTTTAGGACAATTTATTGGTGCTTTCTTGGCGGGTCTAACCATATATTTGCTTTTTGCATCATCGATAAGCAATTATGAAAACGTTCATGGAATAGTAAGAGGAACGGCTGAATCTATTAATACAGCAAAAATGTTTGGAGAGTTTTATACAAACTCTGGAAGCTCTGCAATTGTTTCGATGCCACTTGCTATGGGAGCGGAGGCATTTGGTACATTCATTTTACTATTATTAATTTTCGCCTTGACTGAAGGATGTAATGTAGGTCGCCCCGATAATGCACTTGCACCTTTATTCATTGGATTAACAGTAACCTCAATTATTTGTCTAGTAGCACCACTAACACAGGCAGGACTTAATCCTGCTCGTGATTTTGGACCGCGAATGGTTGCATGGATTTTTGGATGGGGAAAAGCAGCTTTTCCTGACCAATCAGGTGGTTTTTTCTTAGTTTATATTTTAGCTCCAATTATTGGAGGTGCAATTGCATCATTGTTTTTTATAAAAGTGCTTGAACCTGCGATGAAGAATGCAACAGGTGACTGTAGTTGTAAAGTTGAAAATTCTAAAAAATGCAAAAATGATGAATAAAACAAGACTTATTATGGTTGGAGGGTTTCTTGGAGCAGGGAAAACCACTTTGTTATATGAAACAACCAAGATTTTAATGAAAGACGGCAAAAGAGTTGGTTTAATAACCAATGACCAAGCCTCGGAATTAGTTGATACAGCGTTATTATTACAAACCAATGCAAAAGTTGCCGAAGTAAGCGGGAGTTGCTTTTGTTGTAACTTTAATGGTTTTATCAATTCAATAAAACAGGTTGGTATCGAATCTCAAGCAGATATTATAATTGCTGAGCCAGTAGGGAGCTGTACTGACTTGTCTGCTACAATTATGCAACCATTGAAAGAGCAGTTAAATAAAGAACTGATAATTTCGCCTCTTACAGTATTAGCAGACCCAATAAGACTTGCAGATATTTTAGATGGGAGAACAGCGGGTTTACATCCAAGTGCAGCATATATTTTTCAAAAACAATTGGAAGAAAGCGATATTATTCTAATTTCAAAAACAGACCTACTTGAAAATGACGAATTAGAATTTTTAAAGGAAAAAGTGAAGCTGCATTATCCAAACTCGCAAGTTTTAACGGTAAGTTCTAAAACAGGTGATGGGATTGCCGAATGGTTGAAATTTATAGTATCAAGTACAAAAACTGGACAAAGAATTGTTGATGTAGATTATGATACTTATGCGGAGGGTGAAGCTGTTCTTGGTTGGCTTAATTCCTCTATAAATCTAAAGGGAGAGCAGGTAGATTGGGATACAGTTGTGTCTAATTTCCTAAAAGAATTAAGTCAAAAAATAGACTCCTTGAAAATAGGTGTTGGTCATATTAAGATAATTCTTGAAAACGGGACTAAATATGTAATTGGAAATATCACAGGAACATCGGAAACATTGTCTATACGAGGTGCCGCAGGAATTTCTAACGAAGCGCAGATTATAATAAATGCAAGAGTTGGAGTAAATCCCGATACTTTGGATAAATTAGTAAAAGAGATTCTTGAAAAAGTAACTAAAGGCACGATAACAGCTAAAATAGATGCTTGGAAATGTTTAAGTCCAGGTTATCCCAATCCAACATTTCGTTATGACAAAGTTGTTATAAATGAATAAGATAAAAAAACAACCAGTGCCTAACAACAGCTCATACGCAATGCGGGTTTCAGAGGTTTTGCAAGTTCAGTTCTCGCAGGCAAGTTTTGTCTCGGTTGATACAGACGTAGCCACGAAATCCCGCACTGCGCATAGCTGCGACCGTT
>CAISUD010000006.1 GCA_903888625.1 uncultured bacterium | reverse complement strand
GATTTACCATATAGGCATTCCAAATTGCTCCGGCCTGGTCTGTTGTGTTGGTAAGATTATAGCATCCCGATGTACTCATTGCAGATGTTGTACCGGCCAAACTGTATTGTTGTGCTTGCGCAAAGTTTATTGTAAAGATTGCGATTATTAGAAGATATATTTTTTTCATTGTATATATGTTTAGGAGAAAGCTCTCTGTTTTTAAAATGTAAAAGTAAGTAAAAATAATAACGCCACAATATTATTTGTTCTTTATTTTGCAAAAGAACTAAATTGGCAGTATAATTCCCTCCTTTTGCTCCACTAAAACTTAGATTTCCAAAAACCAGATGAAATTTGATTTTGTAAGTATTTAGAAAATAGTCACAACCGAAATCTGAACCAAAAAAATAGACTTCCGACAGCAAAAAATAGACTTCCCACACAAAAAAATAGACTTCCGAGTGAAAAAAATAGACTTCCTACCAAGAAAAATGAACTTCTGACCAAAAAAAATAAACATCTGATTTCAAAGAATTAACTTCCCATTAAGCAAAATGACTTGCCACCTAAAAAAATGAACTTCTGATTACAAAAAATAGACTTCTCACCAAGAAAAATACTCTTCCTACACCAAAAAATACACTTCATTTTCAGTACTCATTTTTTACCAATAAATCTGAAATTTCTAAAAATATATAGAGAAACTCCTCCAAAAAACCAATTAGTAATTCTTCGATAGTAATTTGATTAAGCTTTTGCTTTTCTACTATTATCCTACAAGCCTAATAATCTAAAAGCCTTAATTAATTTCGTGAATAGCTCAAATATCCCAAATAATTTGTTAATTCACCATTTATAAGTTACAGATTAAAAGCTATTATCTGTTTAGATTTTATTATTTTGAGTACTTTAATATTATTTATAAAAATAGATAGGTCTTATACCAAATCTTTATAGTAATTTTGGAAACTGATTAAGAACCCTATAATTTGAAAAACTTTTTAGACCAATTAAATGCCGAACAACGCAAAGCCGTTGAGTGTTCCGAAGGTCCTGTGATGGTAATTGCGGGTGCCGGATCGGGCAAAACTCGTGCGCTTACCTACAAAATAGCTTACCTCTTGAGCAAAGGTGTCGACCCTTTTAATATATTGGCGCTAACCTTTACCAATAAGGCTGCTAAAGAGATGAAAGAGCGTGTAATTAACCTGGTTGGCTCAGCCGATGCACGCAACGTATGGATGGGAACTTTCCACTCTGTTTTTGCCCGCATCCTAAGGGTTGAAGCCGAAAAGATAGGCTACCCCACCAACTTCAGTATATATGATACCGACGATACCAAGAGCTTGATACGAAGTATTATCAAAGAACAAAATCTGGATCCTAAACAGTATGTTCCCGGCTTTGTTTTAAGTCGTATATCTTCTGCTAAGAGCAGCCTGATTTCGGATATTCAGTACAATAGTAATGCAGAACTTCTACTTCAGGATAAAAATGCCGGAAAGCCACTTGTTGGTCGTTTG
>CAISUD010000005.1 GCA_903888625.1 uncultured bacterium | reverse complement strand
ACCACAACCATTCCTTCGCCTTCTTTCGCCAAACCAAATTTCTCTCGAATATTTTCTTCAACTCCTTGATTTGTTTTCAATTGATCAATATTAGACGAAAGTTCGGCTTTTTGTTTTTGCAAGGCCTCAATTTTTGTTTCAGCTGCATTTTTATTACGAATAGTTTCTCGCATTTTACCAATTAAACCAAAGACGCTATACGCAAAAACTAAAACCATTATTCCCAAAAGAATCAAAAATGGTTTAGATTGCATAACATGTTTAAAGTTTTTTTTATTTTGAAAATTTTGCATACAATGATATAATAATATCATGCTTTTTGATAAAAAACATCAAAAGAAAATACAAATTATTTGGGCAGTTTTATGCGTTTTAATCATCGTTAGTATGATACTACTGTATTCGCCTATTACCCATAAATAATAAACCTCACCCTACCCTCTCCTGGAAGGAGGGGTTAGTCATTGGAGCGCATCATTTTCAAGAAAACATCCTGAGTGATGTTTACTTTAGCATTCTCTTTTAATCTGGCCTTCCCTTTTTTCTGTTTTTCTAGAAGTTTCTTTTTACGGCTAACATCACCTCCACCAACAACTTTCGAGCCATGCATCAAAACATCTTTTCTGAAAGCGGAAACTGATTCTGATGCAATAATCCTGCCCAAGGCTTTTGCTTGAATTTTGAATGGAAATTGCTGTCGTGGAATGGCACTTTTTAATTTTTCAACTTGACTTCGTGCCTCTTCTTCAATTCTACGTCTTGAAACTATTCGGCAAAAGGCTACCACTGGTTCGTCAGCAACTAAAATATCAAGTCGGACAACATCAGCCGTGCGATATTCGCCTATTTCATAAGAAATAGAACCGTAGCCTGAAGTAATACTTTTTAAATCATCAAAAAAGTTTCGCATCAATTCTCGCAGTGGCATATCGAGAGCAATAGCAGAACGATTGTCACCGAAATTTTCTGTATTATGCACCTCGGCTTCATGGTCAAAAAGAAATGGCATCAAGACACTAGCATAAATTTGCGGAGCAATAATTTTAACAGTCACCCACGGTTCATATATTTTTATTATTTGAGAATCTTCTGGAAAAAAATGGGGGGAATAAATAATTTGTTCTTTATTATTTCGAAGTAATACTTTATAAGTAATCGAGGGCATTGTCACAACTAAATGAAGTCCGAATTCTCTTCTCAAGCGTTCAGTAATTATTTCCAGATGAAGCATTCCCAAAAATCCAGAACGAAAACCTTTACCCAAGGTACCAGAAGATTCTTCTTCGTAAGAAAAAGCTGAATCAGACAAACGGAGTCGACTTAGAGCCAATTTTAAATTTGGAAAATCATCTGCGTCTTCTGGATAAATAGATGCCCAGACAACTGGTTTCGGATTCATATATCCAGGCAGTGCGGGAAGCGGTTTTTTTGAAAAGGTGATGGTATCTCCAACCGAAGCAATACCGGGTTTTTTAATTCCGGTCACAATATAACCAATCTCTCCAGTGCTAATCCTTGCTTTAGGATTTTCTTCTGGTGAAAAAGTCCCAACTTCAAGTGAAATAAATTTTTCTCCAGAAACTGAAAAAAGTAATGAGTCACCTTTTTTAATTAAACCATCAAAAACTCGAACATAAACTATCACTCCCCGATGGCTATCGTATTTGAAATCAAAAACCAAGGCTTGGGCAGAGTCTTTCACCTCCTCATATTTTTTAGGTGGAGGAATTTTTTTAATAATTTCTGTTAGTAAATTTTCTACACCCTCCCCTGTCTTTCCAGAAACTTCTAAAATCGTATCTGGATCAATATCAAGGAGCACGGCTACTTCCATTCTAACTTCATCTACCCGGGCAAGTGGTGAATCAATTTTTGACAAAACAGGAATAATGACCAAGCCACTTTCACGAGCCATTTCAAGGGTGGTCAGTGTTTGTGCTTGGACACCTTGAGTCGCATCTACGAGCAGAATAGAGCCCTCTACAGCCTTTAAGGCACGAGATACTTCATAAGAGAAGTCTATATGTCCTGGGGTGTCGATGAGATTCAAAACGTATTTTTCTCCTCCTTTTAAAGGAGGAGTGCCTGAAAGGCGAGGTGGTTCTTTTAAATTACCACCCCCCGACCCATCCTTACCAAGGAGGGGAGAAAATTCCATCCGGACTGGTTGCATTTTGATAGTAATTCCCCTTTCCCTTTCTAGGTCCATTGAATCTAGAAATTGCTCTTTCATTTTACGCTTTTCAATTGTTCCAGTAATTTCAAGCATCCGATCAGCCAAAGTACTCTTACCATGATCAATATGGGCAATAATACTAAAATTTCTTATATTTTTTAAATCCATTTCCATAATTTTATACTAACAAAAATTATCCACTTTTCTCATTGACAAGTAGTAATAGTAGTAGTAGTATGGATTCAAAATTACTTTAATAAAAGAATATTAACCGTGACCGAAAGGTTGCACAAAACATATAAAAATGGAAACAAAAAACTTATTATTCATTGACTTATTTTATCCTGGAACACTTGAACAACAATGCTTATTTAATGAGTTAACTATTAAATATTCAAATGTATTTAAGGTGGAAAAAGAAGAACATTTACTCTATTGTTTACAGGCTAAAATTCCAGACATTATAATTCTCAATCCTGTATTACCACCAACCTTTTTGTTCGATTCAAAAATAAAGTTCGTTACCTTAGATCTTCCAAAAGGAATAGTGGGGTTTGAATTATTTAAAAAAATAATAAAACTTACTGAATTGGCAGGGAAAAAACCAAAAATTATTTTGTACACAGTTACGCCATTCAAAAATCTCGTAGAAGTTGGATTCCCTGAAAATATGGAATCTTTCTACATTCAAAAACCGGCGTTTACTGCTGATGTAATAGAAAAAATCGAGGAGTAATTTGGAAAAGAAAATCACAAAAAGCGTTGAATAAATTTTAATTCAGCGCTTTTTTTATTTTTATAATTTAATAAATCTCCCTCTGATAACAACTCTTGCAATAAATAACCTCTGGTCGATCAGGTGAATACATAGTTTCAAATTCTTCAGAACATCTTCCTTTATGATTATGCCCTTCGAGTTTACACATACACTGTCTGTGATAGAAATTAAAAGGATTAATCCACTTTAAACGTTCATAGTAACGACAGTTTGGACAACATCTTGGAATTGGTAAATTCATTTGACGATAGAAAGAAAGCTCGTCTGGTAAAATTCTGAAAGCTGAAGTGCAAAGTGTTTCAACTTTTCCTTTATTTAAACATTCGATAGTTTCTTCACAGATTGAATCAGAAACATCATTAATACTATCTGGTATATCATTAGTTTCAATTGTAGCGTTATATGACTTAGTTTCTCTTTCTTTCCATTTATAACCAAGTGATAATGCTTCTTCTTTTAATAAAGGATGTTCTTCAAAAGCAATACTTTCATTGTATGCAAAAGAAGAAAGTTCTGATGGAAAAAACTCACCAAAACCGTATTTTCTACCAACTTTATCAATGTATGGCATATCATCCATATGTTTTTTAATTTTCTGTATCATTTCAAAATATTCTTGATTGGAATATTGTTTATTTAGAATGCAGTATTGTTTCTTCTTTAAGCCAACACAACCGAAGCAATCAGAACAACCACGACAACTATCACAGTAAAATAAATTTTTACAGCCATCTTCACAACCAAAAGAACAAATTACCCGACTAGCTCCACTGCCACCAAGGATAAATTCGTAAGATTCTTCTACTCTTCCAACATACACTAAATCTTGAGAATCTTTAATTGTACTTGCTCCTGCTCCTAAAAATACATACTTAATATTTTCACTATTTGCAACACCATAAGAATTATATATATTCTTTGAATTATCAATGAAATCACCTATCGTATTAATTGAGTTTTTTATATGAGCATATTTATGAATTGCTTTTTTCATTAATTCTTTAAACTCTTCTTTTATTTTATTCTGTCTTGAATAGGTTTCGAGCCTTAAGTCTTCTATTGCTTTTTTATATTCATCTTTAGTTAACTGTTTATTCCTAAAAACATTACTTTTATTTCTTAAATTAGAGGACAAACAACAATTTATACAATTTGAACAATCATACAAAAAATGTGATTCAATACATTGATCGCTTTCAACAAGAAAAGACGAGTTAAAATTTTTACTTGCTTTAATAAGTTCATACCCGCGATCACTCTCTCCAACCATTAAAGAATCAAGACAATTTTTATTATTTTTATGATAACATTTTGAATACATAATATTTTCACAATGAACAACATTTGAAGATAAATAAACATTTTTACTAAAATGACAAAAATTAGCATAATCACAATCTACTCCACCGTATTGATAAAGAGCTCTATTAGGAATATCAAGCTTTAATTTTTCAAACTGTTTTAAAAAAGATGTAGAAAAATCATAATTCCGAGAATAATCTCTAGCATCCCAAATATCGCTTAAATAACATTCAGTACACCAAACAATTAATTTTGTACTAGTATCATATGTAGATATAATAAATCTATTACAATTACCACAAACTCTTTTGTAAAGTGAACGTTCATTTACAAATGTCATTCTTCGTAAAAAACGACAACGGGGGCACCAAGTTGGTGGTGGAACTCCAATTTTTTTAAAAAAACTAAAATCCTCTAATTCGATAATAAATTCAGACTTACAACTCTGACATATTCTATTTTCTGAAATATTTTCCATTACAATTAAATCACATTTTTAAATCCTCCAGCTTGTAAATCCCAAAGTTTTTTATACAAACCATCTTTCCTTTCAGTCAATTCTTCATGAGTTCCATCTTCAATAATTTCGCCTT
>CAISUD010000004.1 GCA_903888625.1 uncultured bacterium | reverse complement strand
TGTGCTTTCTTAGGTTTAATAACACTTATAACTCACAACAAAAGTTTTTATTCAAAAAAAGATATTACCATTACGGGGGTTCTCAGATTCCTTCAATCATTGTCATGGGTGGTTCTAATTTTTGTCGTCGGAAATTTGAGTTTAGTTTCTGCTGTAACTACATTTAAAGTGGTCATTGTATTTATCGCTGGAGCCATTTTCTTAAAAGAACGTGAGGATTTACCAATAAAAATATTAGGTAGTATAATAGCTCTGGCGGGACTTTTATTAATGAAGTAGAATAATATTATGAATAAAGAAAACGAAGAAAATTATTGCACTCTGTATCTAGTTCGTCACGGGGAAACTGAATGGAATGTAAGTGGTGTTACCCAAGGTCAAACAAATTCTTCATTAACTGAAAAAGGGGTCCAACAAGCCAAGACTGTTGCTGATGAATTAAAAGATATTAAATTTGATGCCATTTTTTCGTCTGATCTTACCCGTGCCCAAAGAACAGCAGAAATTATTAAACTTGATAGAGAAATAATTATTCAAACCTCTAAATTACTCAGAGAAAGAACTTATGGGAGCTTTGAGGGGAAACATGGAGATGTATTTCGTGAAGTTTTAAAAGATAAATTAATAGAACGTAATAATTTATCTGATAAAGAAAGTTGGTCTTTCAGGCTTGCTGAAGATATTGAAACAGACGAAGAAATAGTGACGAGATTCATTCTTCAATTAAGAGAAATTGCTGTTGCTTATCCTAATAAGACAGTATTAGTCGTCAGTCATGGAGGTCCTATACGCATGTTTCTAATAAAAATAGATTATGCAGAAAAGAAAGAACTTGTCGGTGGTACTTTTCAGAATGGAGGATATGTCAAAGTTCTTTCAGATGGAGTAGATTTCTTGGTTAAGGATGTTAAAGGAATTAAACAATCTATAAAACCAGTATTTTAAAAAAATAATTTTATGATTAAAGTAATTGCATTTGACTATGGAGGAGTCATAGAAATAAAAGATGGAGATATAATACAAGAAATTGCAAACTATTTGCAAATTACAAAAGATGATTGGCAGAATGTTTATTTCACAGTTAACCATTTATCTAACATTGGTAATATGAGCTGGAGAGAAACCGCTACTCTTGTGGCACAAAAACTTGGAGCCACAGATGTTCAAATTTCGCATATTCAGAATTTAATAAAAGAAGATGGAAAAACAAGAAAGATAAATTTAGAACTTGTAGGAATAATAGAAAATTTGAGGAAAGAAAAATATAAAATTGCTTTGTTAAGTAATAATGTTACTGAATTAAGGCAGAGACTTGTAAATAAAAATATAGGTAATTTATTTGATGAGATAATAATATCTGCAGAAGTAGGACATCAAAAACCTTCTCCTGAAATTTTTGAAATTTTATTTAAGAAACTTGGAGTTAAAAATAATGAAGTAGCCTTTATAGATGATACAGAAAAGTCACTAGAAGGAGCTGAAAATATTGGGTATATTCCTATTTTGTTTACCACCAACCAAAAATTAAAAGAAGATTTATCAGCACTAGGTATTAAGGTTTTTTGATATAGTCAAAGGACTTTTCGGTCTGAATTTGATACTATATATTTATGAAACTTTTAATGATATTTGGTCCTCAGGCTGTTGGTAAAATGACAGTAGGGCATGAACTTGAAAAAATAACTAATTTAAAGTTATTCCATAATCATATGCCGATTGAGATGGTAACCCCCATTTTTA
Organism: uncultured bacterium; assembly: GCA_903888625.1. Classification (GTDB taxonomy): domain Bacteria; phylum Patescibacteriota; class Minisyncoccia; order Phycocordibacterales; family UBA9973; genus UBA9973. Next base: position 6,636 of record CAISUD010000004.1, on the reverse strand, counting down.
GTTATAGCACTCCTGCTGGGAAAAAACTTGTAAAAACTATTCGAGAAGAAGTTTTCAAAGAAGTGGTTTCGTCTGACTTAGAAGGATTAATTTTTACCTATGTATGGTATTTAGATTCCAAAGAAGATTGGGAATATACAGAAAATTTAACAAAAATATTTAGAGATAAAGGAGCGGAAATATATTATATAGAACTTGAGGCAGATACAGAGGAGAGAATCAAAAGAAACAAAACAGAGCATAGATTAGCGCATAAGCCGACAAAAAGAAATATCGAAAAATCAGAAAAAGATCTTAAAAAGAGTACTCTAGAAAATAGGATGAATTCAAAAGAGGGAGAGATAAAAGAAAAGAATTATCTTAAAATAAATAATACAAATTTAGAACCAGAAAAAGTCGCAAAAATGATAAAAGAAAAATTTAATTTATAAATTTATGAAAACAGTTTTAATTACAGGGGCAAGTAGAGGTATCGGAAAAGCTTTAGCACAAAAATTTTTATCCGAAGGGTATTTTGTTATTGGTACTTCAACAAAAGGCACTTCAACTATTTCTAATGAAAACATAATTACATTTCAGTTAGATCTTGCAAATCCTGAAAGTATCAAAGATTGTGCCGAGAAAATTTTAAAATTAAAAAAACCAATAGATATTTTAATCAATAATGCCGCTGTAATTTTAACAGAAAAAGACAATGATAGAAACGAAATTAATGGAGATACGTTAAGAAAAGTTATTAATATAGACTTAGTGGGCACAATTGATTTTACAATGCAGATCGTCCCAATAATTAATCCTGGAGGACATATAGTTAACACATCTTCCCGACAAGGTTCTTTTGACTATGTATTTGAAATAAAAAACCCATCTTATCAAATTTCCAAAGCGGGATTAAATATGTTTACTCGATTGCTTTCATTTCAACTTAAAGACAAAATAACCGTTTCATCAGTTCATCCTGGGGCAGTTTTGTCTGGTCTTGCTGCTTCAGATGCAAACATGCGACCAGAAGAAGCAGCCCTTTATATCTACCAAACTGCCATTTCAAATCCAAAAACAGGTCAATTTTGGTTTAAGGGACAACCTTTCCCGTGGTAATAAAAGTTTATGGGCAAGAAACCCAACTAGCGTTTTTGTGTTAATATAAAATTATGAAAAAAGAAATAATAAAAACAGAAAAGATAGGACTTTCTCAGAAGGCTTTTGTTTTTAATAAAGACGGAAAATTTTTAACAATGCGACGCACAAAAACTGCACCGTCTAATCCTTTAAAGTGGGACCTCCCAGGAGGAGATGTAGAATTCGGAGAAGATCCTATTAAATCTATAATAAGAGAAATAAAAGAAGAAACAGGTTTTACTGTTAAAAGCCCTACGCCATTTGATGTGAAAGGATATGTTTATCCTCATAAAAATTATTGGGTGACAGTAGCATTTAAAGCTTTTAATCCTAAAGGAAAACTATCAGTCAGTTGGGAACATGATTTATATAAATGGGTGACAATAGATGAATTTTTAAAATTAAAACTTCCGATAAAATTAAGAAAATTCGCTATAACTTTAAAAAGATCAGTTAAATAATTATAAGACAAATTTTTTAAATAGCACAAAAAAGGTGGACCAATTAAGGACCACCTTTTAATGTTATCTATCTACCAGATAGAATTCTCTAACTCTTTAATCCAAATATTAGCTTCATCCTCTGAGACATAAGGAATTTGGTTAATATTTACCTCTCTACCTTCGCCATCTTCCATATTTTCACATAAAAGACGATAGATAGTTCTTTTCTGATGACTTGTCGCCATCCCTGGTTCGTCAGTATCCTCGAAGAAGAAACTACGTCCTTTTTGAGGTGCTCCAAAAGCTATTGTATTAGTAATCATATTTTTTATGTTAATTAATAATCTACCTTGCTGGCATTAATTTTTTTATCAGCTCAGAGCATTGGAACTTACTGAAATATGGTGAAGATATTTGTTCAAGATATTGTTCTTTCTCTTCTTCACCGCAATTTTCAATTAATTTCTTTGCAAAATTTAGTTGCTTTTCGGTTGCAACTTGTGGCATATCATTTTCACCATAGAAAGCAGGGCTATCTCTACCTTCTAAATCTTCTTCACTTTCTTTTTGACTAGCTGGCATGATTGATAATGCGTCAAGTATTTTGACACTTCTGACAATGGAGTCCACGATACTCGAACCGTAAGCAAATCTCACAGTTCTAGACAAAAATTTATTATATTGATTCAAGACAGCGGACCCTGTTCCAATGCCAATAATATTATTATCTTTCCTTAAGGTTGTTTTGAAGGCAATGAAGTTTTGGATATGACTGAATTTATTTGTCATTTCTACATCTTTTTCCACAGTCACATTTAGCGTAAAGCTTCCCGTGTTTTTAATAATTTCTTCTTGCAAAGGATCAATTCTATTAGCGCGAGAATTATAATTGTTCATAATATTTAATTCTTAACAATAGGCTCGACAGACCTGTAGTAAAACAGATTAATCGTGCGAGGATATTTGCTGATAATGTTACCTTGGGCATCTTTCCGTTCGACTAACGTGATGCTCTTCAATGCTTTGCTACCTTTCTTTGGCCTATAACCTAACTTAATCCATGACGCAAAAGTTAATGCATTTTTGTATGGATTGTAATTTTTCAATTCTTGAGAACCGTATAATTTAATAATTTGCTCCTCAACCATCTTTTTTGTTTTTTCACTTCCTTGATAATTAGAAACAATTGAACTTTCTTCTAAAATATCTTTTATTGATTTCATAATGATAAATATACTAACGAGTAAATTGCACGAGAGACGAACTCGTGCTTGAAGACTTATATATCGACCTATCTTCGCTAACTTAGTTTTATTTCTTTATTACTTCTATTTTGAAATAGGGGTACGGGGGGCTGTCTCATTTAGATACTCTGAATGGCGGTACCGTATGTGAAACGTACCCGTTTGTGGTTTTTGGTTGAATTTTGGATTTTGGAAACTAGGACCTAAAAAAAATTCCAAAAAAATTTTCAACTTTTGGGTAGATTTGCAGGTTTTAAATATTAGAGCTGATTCTAAGTGCTTAGTTTTTAAATAAAAAAGTTAAAAGTTTATTATGTTAAAGTAAAAAAAATAGCCAATATGGTTAATTGGCTATTTACAAGTTGTGTGGATTCGATTTATTCTTTATCTCCAGCGACAAAGGCATCGATAGATTTTATTTTAGCTAACTCGTCGTCAGTGAGTTCTTTGATAAAAGTATGGTTAGCTAAACAAAATACTGGCATCTTGCCGAAATCCTTATGTTGCCTTTTCACAGTTCCATATTCCCTTAACTCTATCAGACAGCCACGACTTTCCATGAATTCCAACCTATGAAATAAATTTTTAGAAATAAAAATCCTTTCAAAAGGAAGATTCATGAAAAAGTTTATGCTTTCAGATAGCTCAGAGTTCAAGGAAATCTCTTGTGAAATTGGAGATGATGGCCAGTTTATTTTAAAGCCCATAACGATATAGCCATGTATCGTCTTTGATAAAAGATTCTTTTTATAAAAAGCAGCCTCAGCATACTTATTATTGTAAGGGATCTTTACCCAAAGAGATGCTATTTCAATAACGGTTTTAAAATATTCTGGGGTTAGCAAGCAAATATACTCTGCTTTATACAGCTTTCTCATATTCTAAGATTTAAGTTAAACATTAATTGAATTATTTCTAACTCCAATAATTTAGAGACAAGAATAATCCAACTAATGCAAATCTAAACCAAATATTAAAGAACGACTTATATCTGTTTAAAGTATAGCATACCATATTAAAAAGTCAATAGCGGGGTGGTAATTTGTACACATTATGTCTATAAGAGGTTCTTAATACACTTCTTGTTGATAACACTGCTCGCAATAGACAATTTCTTTACGTTCGGGGGCATAACTTGTTTCAAATTCTACTTCACACTTTCCTTTATGTTCGTGATTTTCTCTTTCACACATACAAGCCCTGTGCCAAAGTTTTGGTGGATTTCTTTTTTTTAGTCTTTCGTAGTATCTACAATTAGGACAAAGTGTTGGAATTGGTATATTCATTTTTTTATAAAATTGTAATTCTCTTTCAATTAAACGAAAAGCAGTAGAGCATACATGATTACAGGCACCATTGTGTGCACATTCAACAACTTCATCTAAAATGTGATCATCAACATCTAAAATACTGTCTGGTATTTTGTTTTGGAAAAGAGTAACTTCATATTTTCTCTCTTTTCTTTCTTTCCACTTGAACCCTTTTTCTAAAATTTGTTCTTTTGAAAGAGGTAAAAATTCCATATTAAAACTTTCATCATATGAGTACGGTGCAATTGAAACAGGGAAAAATTCTCCCCATTCCCCGCTTTTTTTCATATGCTCAATAATTTTTTCTTTTAATACTTCATATTCATCCTTAGTGTATTTTTTATTTAAAATTGAGTATTCGCCGTGTTTCAAACCGATAGAACCAAAAACATTATTTGAGGAATGACAATTATTGGAATAAAAAGTATAACTACACTTCCAACAAAAAATTGTAAATAAGTTATTATAAGAATTATCTGGAGTAAGACTTTCATAACATAAATTTGGATTTCCGCTACTATTGCAGTCATAGCAATCTTTTGCCCCGTCTAAGAAAATAAGATGTTTACAATTTTCTAATTCTCTAGCCCAAAAGCAATCAACAGACATTTTAGAGTTGATAAGCATATGCCCCGTACAAAGTGGAGATTTTATCAGCTGAGCATAGCGATTAGGAAATTTTAAAATCATTGTCTCAAATTCCTTTTTAGAGTTATTTACACCACTCCTTTTTTCGATGTTTTCTTTTTTTAATTGTTCTAAATATTCTTCTTTGGAATATGCTTGATTGCGAATGTGATAATTTTTCCCTCTTAATCCAACACACATAAAACAATTCTGACAGTTTCTCATGTCATAACAAAAAGAAAGTCCTAATGAATCAAAACACAATTGAGAATATTTACTATCAAAAAGCCTATCGGATTCCATGCATTCATAGCATCTTTCTGAATTATTTAAAAAATAACTATCAGCAATATCCTTGTCATAGCAAGTATAATAAGAATACATAACGTTATCACAATACCAACCACCACTTGTTAGATAGCAATTTTTACTGAAAGCAAAGTCTTGTGCGTATTCAGAATTAAGAGATGCGACCCCGTCATCGTTTTGCATATTAAGCATTGGCACTCTATTCATAAGTTCGTGGAATTGTTCAAAAAATGGTCTTGAAAAATCAAATTCCTTTCCATATGAAAACGGATCCCAATTATCACTCCACCAACATTTCTGGCAATACACGGGAAAAGGTTGATCAACATCGTAAGTTGAAATAATATTTTTTTTACATAAATCACAGGTTCTCTTATAAAAAGTCCTTTCGTTACGCCAAAAAAGTCTTCTTTGAAAGCGACACTCTGGGCAAAAGGTTGGGGGTGGAACTTTCACTTTCTCATAAAATCCAAAATCGTTTGAATTTAAAATAAATTCCTTTTTGCAATTCTTACATATTTTAATTTCTTGATTCATTGTTATTTTTTATCAATTCCTTCAATTCCAGTTTCCTTACTCCATTTATCATAAAGAATTTTATTATTCTCATAATACCCTTGAAAAAAACTTGGCGACTTTTTTACTATATCAATTTCTTTATATTTATTAGAAAAAGAGAGTAAGTCTTTAGTAGATTTTTTAACTACTTCATCGGGTTTGAGCCAAAAATGCGTATTCGCGTATGGTCTAACCGTTAATGCAGACTTGGTAATAGTGGAAGTAACATTTATGGAAAGACCAGAAATCCAATTAGGATACAAATTTATAAACGATTGAATATATTGTCTTAAAATAAATTTTGCTTCACAAAATGACTCTATGACAAAAGGAGCATGTTTATCTCCAACCCCAGCGATAATTGCAACCTTAAATTTTGTTTTTATCTTTTTTGAATTATTATTTTTGATTTTATTTACACAATACCTCAATAAATATTTAAAAGTATTTACATTCGTATTATAAACATCTGGTGGAATAGTATTCATCGGATTAACGCGAGGTGGGTAACCTCTTGGGTCAAATTGGTCTACTCCGATTGTATGCAAGAAAATGATTTTTTTATAATTACTAAAATCAACATTTAAAAAAGCTTTTTCTATTTGTCTTTCATCTGACAATTCACATATTACCTCTTTGTAGAAAGGAGATTCCACCCCTGTTTTTTTATTTCTCACAACACCGATACAATCAATCTTTTTCTTGATTATCACCTTGCAAAATTCGGTACCAATTTCGCCAGCGACACCAGCAATAACAACCAACATTTTATTATTTTTTTTGCTGATTTGTTTTCTCATAGATACTGCTATCTTAGCAGATATTTGAGATATTTGAAATGTTATTATACTAATAAGTAATTTTTGTAGTTTAGAAATTCTTTTAATTTGGGGGTGCTTTTGCAATCTCCCTTTTTGGTGTATTATTGATACATAATTTAATAAGAAAAGTAGCCTAAACCAGTAGCGATATTGGCATGGTGAAAAGTCGAGTAACGCACAAAGAACCCATCATGGGGTCGCGTTA
>CAISUD010000003.1 GCA_903888625.1 uncultured bacterium | reverse complement strand
TTTCCCTAAATTAGTTGTGACTGATAGTAATGGATTTAAAGAATTAAACACCATTGGCTTAACTCCGATTATGGTTAAGTCTATTCAAGAACTTAATTTAAAGATTACTAATATGGCGACTGAGGTGGATACGGGGAAAGTAGCAACTAAAGAAATTTGTTTGTCTGATGATAATGGGGGAATACCGACTTGTGTCACTAAAACAGAGCTTGATCAATTATTATTAAATCAAAATGTGAATACTAACACAATTATAATTACTACAAATACAGATACAAGTACCACTACAGATTCAAATCCAATAATTGATAATTCCTCTAATGTCGCTACTGGGACTACTGAAACTATCAGCCCGGATTCTTCACAATAGTTTTTGCAAAAGTATGTTATAATTTATTAGTTATTATTAATTAAAAAATAAAATTATGTTATCAAATATTTTAGATAGAATTTCGTTTTGGGCTCTTTTTGTCACTGTCGTATTATTACCAATATTTTTCTTACCTTTCACTAAAATTCCAGTAGAAATTTCCAAAAGTTTATTATTGGTAGTTGGTTTATCAATTTCAATTATTTTCTGGACAGTAGCTCGATTCTCGGATGGTAAAATTGTTTTACCCAAATCTTGGCTATTGCTTTCTAGTTTTGGAATTGTTTTAGCTTTTTTAATTTCTGCTTTATTTTCACCAGCTTTGAAAGTGTCTTTTTTTGGTACGATGCTTGATTCTGGGACCTTTTATTTTATTTTAGCTACTTTTTTAATTATGCTTTTTAGTGCGATTACATTTCGAGATTTTAAGTATGCCCGGGTACTTCTTTTTGGAAGTATTCTTTCAGCAACTCTTCTTGTAGTTTTTCAAGTTTTTCGTTTATTTTTTCCACACTTTTTATCGCTTGGAGTTTTATCAGCCAATACCGACAATCTACTTGGTTCTTGGAATACCTTTGGAGTTTTTGCTGGATTTTTATCGGTTATTTCTTTATTTGTGATTGAATTTTTTATTATTTCAAAAATAAGGAAAATTTTTCTTGGAGTCCTTTTATTTTTGTCTTTATTTTTTGTAGTTTTAGTTAATTTTACAGCTATTTGGGTTATATTGGGAGTTTTTGCCTTAATTATTTTTGTTTACAAAGTTTCTTTTTCTGCAGGTACTGTAAATAGCGAGCAAAAAAGAAGTTTCCCAGCTTTTTCTTTTGTGGTAATTATGCTCTCTCTTTTATTTCTAATTGCCGGGCAATTTATCGGAGGATTTTTACCCAATCATTTTGGTGTTTCCAACTTTGAGATCAGGCCATCATTTTCTGCAACGATGTCGGTTGCAAAAGCCACATTATTAAAAAATCCAATTGTTGGAGCTGGCCCAAATAGATTTGCCGAAATGTGGGCATTACATAAACCAGCGGTAGTAAACCTTTCAAGTTTTTGGAATTCATCTTTTGATGCTGGTTCTGGATTATTGCCAACTTTTATTGTCACGACTGGTGGTCTTGGAATTTTAGCATGGCTTTCATTTTTAGTTTTATTGTTGCTCTCTGGAGCCCGAGCTCTTTTTATTGGTCAGAAGAAAAATTTACTTAATTTGGAAATAATATTATTTTTCATTATGTCCTTGTATTTGTTCACAACTTCTTTCTTTTATTCTGTTGGTCCAGTTATTTTCTTGCTGGCTTTTATTTTCCTTGGAGTATTCTTGGGATTAGTTGGAAATGAAAATAAAAAAGAAATAAAGATGTCCTTTTTAGATGATCCTAGAAAAAGTTTCTTTTCAATTTTAATTTTGATTTTAATTATGCTAGTGGCTGCTTCAGCTTGCTTTAAATATATCGAGTATTTTGCTTCAGTGTCATATTTCCAGAAAACTTTTTCTGCTTCAAGTGTCGATAATGCCGAGACCTCTATCAATAAAACTGTTTCACTTTATTCCAATGATTTATATTTGCGAACATATACCCAAGTGTATCTTTTGAAGGTGGATTCTTTAGCTTCCAAAAGTTCTCTTTCTGAATCTGATAAAACAGATTTGAAAAATAGTTTTACCGAAGCAATGAATAGTGCCGAGTTGGCTGAAAGCTATGATCCGACAAATTTTTTAAATTATGAATCCCTGGGTTCTGTTTATACGGCTGGTATCTTGCTTGGAGTTTCTGGTTCATACGATCAAGCAGTTTTAGCTTATCAAAAAGCTTCCAGTTTAAGCCCGCTTGATCCAAGTATCAAATTAGAACTTGCCCGTCTAGCTTTTCAAAATAAAGATGTAACTGGGGCAAAAAATTATGCAAATCAAGCACTTAGTTTAAAAGGAGATTATATAGATGCACTCGTTGTGCTTTCACAAATTGCCAAGAGTGAAGGGAATAATACTGATGCATTGTCTTACGCAGAAATTGCCCTTTCATATTCTCCAAATGATGCAAGTTTGTTACAATATGTAAATTCTTTGCAAAATAATTCTGCTCCAGCACCTACGCAGGCAACAAATACTACTTCAAAAACTACGACTAAAACAACGACCAAAAAGTAAAAAATATGATCAATAAAAAATATTTTCACATACTTTCAATTTCGATAATATTTTTTTCTGTTTTTGCTTTTAAAGCAAATGCTGTAAGTGGTATGATTGATGTAAATAATTTCACTTCATTTTTGTGTGGAAATCAGGATTGTACAATTGGAAGTAGAATTGTTTGGCGGACGACCAATGGTGCTCCGGTAAATGTTTCTGACATAAAGGTGACGGGGAATCTTTGGGGAGAAAGTGTCGGTTGGATAAACTTAAATCCAATGCATGGTGGCGTGACGAATCTAAATGGAGTATTGAGCGGTTATGCATTTGGAGAAAATACTGGCTGGATAAATTTTCATCCTACCCATGGTGGAGTGACAATAAATCTTACGACGGGAGAATTTTCAGGTTATGCTTGGGCGCAAAATTCTGGCTGGATAAAATTTGATTGTTCACTTGGAGCAAATTATTGTGTAAAAATTGATATTATAAATCCACCACCACCTCCACCACATCCTGGTCCTACTCCAACACCTACCCCAATACCAATTCCACCACCACCAATACCTAATCCTATCCCAACCCCAAATCCAATTCCTACCCCAATACCTACGCCAATTCCAAATCCTTTACCAATAAATCCTATTGTGATAGTTCCAAATATTATTTCCCATACACAAGGATTTTCGAATAGATTTTTTTCTATTGAAACAATTAAAAAAATTAGCACAAGTTTGAAAATTGGAACAATTGTATCTTTAGCTGTGGCTGGGGTAGTGTCTTTGGCATCATTACTCTTTTTAAATCCAATTGGTATGCCTGAACTGTTTTTGATTCCTTTTCGTTTATGGTCACTACTTCTTACTGCTCTTGGTTTGAAAAAAAGAATTAAACCATGGGGCGTCATTTATGATTCTGTCACCAAACAGCCACTCGATCCAGCTTATGTTTCTTTATTTAATTTGGAAGGAGTTGAAGTAGCTTCGGCTATTACCGATATTGATGGACGTTATGGATTTTTAATTACTCCCGGAGTTTATAAAGTTATGCCAAAGAAAACAAATTATATTTTCCCATCTGAAAAATTATCGGAACATATCAATGATGAACTTTATCAAGATTTATATTTTGGTGACTATTTGAATGTTGCCGAAGGAGAAACAATCGCTAAAAATATACCTATGGATCCACTTAATTTTGATTGGAATGAATTTGCTAAAAATAAAAAACAATTATTGAAGTTTTATTCCAAGAGGGAAGTTTGGCTTTATCGTGTTTCTAATTTTTTATTTGGACTTGGTTTAGGTTTAGCTACTGTAGCCCTGCTTGTTGCACCAGAGCCTTATAACTTTATTATATTTATTCTATACGTTCTGATATTTATTTTGCGGAAAGTTAGTTTCAAAAAAAGAGCCCGAGGTAAATTAATAGACAAAAATACAAGAGAGTCGCTACCATTTGCCTTGATTCGAATTTTTTCTTTTGCAACAAATGTTGAGATAGCTCACCAAGTAGCAGATAAAATGGGACGTTATTCTTGCCTAGTACCAAATGGGAATTATTATGTGCAGGTTGAAAATAAAAATCAGGAGGGTACATATACCATTGCTTTTAAATCTGAAATGATTGAAGTGAAAAATGGGGTTTTGAATAGAGAGTTTGATATTTAGCAATTTTTCGTATATCTTTAGAATATGGTGAATGTAACTAAAAAGTGGAGAACTCTCAAATGGAAAATAAAGTCTAAAGCGGTGAATTATCGCTATGGTTTTCCGGCAAAAAAGCTAAAGATTATTGGTATTACTGGGACAAACGGTAAAACTACAGTGGCTACGCTTTTGTACAAAACCACAACTGCTCTAGGCTATAAGGTTGGACTTATTAGCACGGTAGAAAATATAATTGGTGAAAAGGTCATTCCACATGATGAAAAAAGTCCCGGTACTACACCAGATTCTATTTCTCTAACAAAACTTTTTGATCAAATGGTAAAAGAGGGTTGTATATATGTTTTTATGGAAGTTTCTTCGCATGCGGCCGATCAACGTCGAGTGGCTGGTATCAAATTCACTGGAGGAATTTTTACCAATCTTACTCAAGATCATTTAGACTATCACAAAAGTATGGAGAAATATTTTTTAGCAAAAAAGAAGTTTTTTAATTTTCTTCCCAAAAATGCTTTTGCCTTATCCAATATTGATGACCCATATGGAGAGAAAATGTTGGATGGAATTAAGGCCAAAAAATATACTTATGGTTTTAAAAATGTTGCAAATTTTAATGAGAAAATTAAAACAAAATTACTTGGGGAATTTAATGCTTATAATGTCTTAGTAGTTTATGCAACCACTGTTCTGCTTGGTCTTGATAAAATAAAGGTTAAAGAAATTATAAAAAATTTAGAACCAGTAGCTGGAAGATTTAATCACTTTAAAAGTGAGTCTGGTATAACTGGAATAGTTGATTTTGCCCATACGCCGGATGCACTCTTGAATGTTTTGAAAACTATTCAAAATATTTCTGCGGAAGCAAGGCTTTCGCAGAAAAGTAAAATAATCACACTTTTTGGTTGTGGGGGAGACAGGGATACGTCAAAAAGACCATTGATGGCTAAAATAGTATATGATAATAGTGATATTACGATAGCCACATCGGACAATTCTCGCAGTGAAGATATTCAAAATATATTTTCTGATATGAAAAAAGGCCTGCCAATTTCGCAAGGACAGTCCTTGCGAAAAGAAATTTACTTTATTGAAAAAAGAGATGAAGCGATAAAGAAAGCGTGTGAGTTGGCAAAGTCAGGGGATATCATACTACTTGCTGGTAAAGGCCATGAACAATATCAAGAAATAAAAGGTGTTAAATATCCATTTAATGATATGGAAGAATTAAAAAAATATTTACCTGCCCGCAATGCTTCCAGCATAGCTGATGCAGGCGGGAAATAAAATGGAAACAGAAACACGACAATGTAATAGGTGTAAACAGGATTTTGATTTAGACCAAGACGATTTTTCTTTTTACGAAAAAATGAAGGTCCCAGCACCAAATATCTGTCCAGATTGTCGTTTTAAAATGCGAGCATTATGGCGAAATGAGATGTCTTTATATTCTGGAAGAAAATGTGATTTGTGTGGAAAAGGGATTATCACAATGTATAATCCAAAATTGCCTTACACTATTTATTGCTATGATTGTTTTTATTCTGATAAGTGGGACCCGAAGGATTATGCTCAAGATTATGATAAATCAAAACCATTTTTTGAACAAATGAATAATTTTTTAATTAAGGTTCCGAAAATAAATTTAGGGTTGTCTTTTGGTGATGGGGTAAATATTAATAGTGAATATACCAATATGGCGAGTGGCTGTAAGAATTGTTATCTTGTTTTTAATACAAGTCCAGCTGAGGAAGTAATGTATTCAAGAGGAGTAAAAAAAGGGCTAGATGCTTCTGACATTTATTTTGGAGTTGGTTTTGAACGTTGTTATGAATGCATAAATGTTCAAGAATCGGCGAATGTTTTTTGGGGGCAAAATGTTTCAGGATGTGTTGATTCACAATTTATTTTAAATGGTAGCGGGCTAACAAATTGTTTTGGTTGTATGAATCTAAGAAATAAAAGCAATTGTTTTTTTAATGAACAATTAAGTACAGATGAATATTCTAAAAGAATTAATGAGATAAAAGGAAGTTATAAAAAATCTGAAGAATTTAAAAAGCAATTTCAAGAATTTTGTAAAACGTTACCACGCAGGGCAAATAATAATTTAAAAACAGTAAATTCTACTGGTGATTATCTTAATGAATGTAGGAATGTAAAAGATTCTTTTGAGGTAGCTAAAGGTGAAAATTCTAGATACATATTTTCTTCTAAAATGACTAAGGATTCTTTGGGCACGATTGGCTACGGTACTAATTCAGAATTATTACTCGAAGTTGTAGCTACTGGCTATTGTAATAATGTAATAGGTTCTTATTGGGCTGAGCATTCTAGAGATATTTTATATAGTTTTTATATTGCCAATTGTCAAGATTGTATTGGTTGTGATGCGGTTCGGCATGCAAAAAATTCAATTTTTAATAGGGAATATAGTAAACAGGAATACGAAGAAATAAAAGAACATATTGTGAAAGAACTTACAGATTTGGGAATTCATGGACTTATGATGCCACCAGAGATTGCTCCTTTTGCTTATAATGAAACTATTGCACAAGACAATATGCCTTTATCTAAAGAGCAAGCTTTGGCACAAGGCTTTAGATGGGAAGATGACATTCAAATGACCACTAGAAAAGAAACTATTTTACCAAATCAAATTCCAGATCATATCAAAGATATTACAGATTCAATAACTCATGAAATTTTACGTTGTATTGATTGTGAAAGAAATTATAAAATAACAGAGCAAGAATTGTTGTTTTACCGTAAAATGGTTTTACCAATTCCACGAAAATGTTTCTTTTGTCGACATAAGGATAGAGTAATTCGCCGGGGGCCTTTTAAATTTTTCATTCGAAAATGCGACAATTGCGGGGAAGAGACAAATACAAATTTAACCAAAGAAGTTGCTCCGATAATGTATTGTGAAAAATGTTATCAGCAAGAGGTGATATAAATATGCAAAATTATAAACAACAATTTAAGGGGAAGAAAATTACAGTAATGGGCTTGGGGATTTTGGGGCGGGGGTTGGGTTATACAAAATTTTTAGCAGAATGTGGGGCAGATTTAATTGTGACTGATCTGAAATCAAAAGAACAATTGGCAAGTTCATTGGATGCCCTCGCTAAATTTAAAAATATTAAATTTACAATTGGTAAACACAAATTAGAAGATTTTCGTAATAGGGATATTATTATGAAAATGGCTGGAGTCCCATTAGATTCTATTTATATAGAAGAAGCCCAAAAAACAGGAGCTAATATTGAAATGGATGTATCTCTTTTTATTAAATCTGCACCAAAAACAATAGTTGTTGGAGTTACAGGTACGCGTGGAAAATCGATGACGACAATGCTGATTTACGAAATCTTGAAAGCAAATGAAAAATTTTTAAAAAAGAAAGTTTATCTTGGTGGAAATATTCGAGGAGTAGCCACTTTACCACTTTTGAAAAAAGTAAAAGCTGGAGATATTTTAGTTTGTGAGTTAGATTCTTGGCAATTACAAGGGTTTGGTGAAGCAAAAATTTCACCGCATATTTCTGTTTTTACAAATTTGATGCCGGACCATATGAATTACTATAAAAATAGTATGGAAGATTATTTTAATGACAAAGCTCTGATTTTCAAAAACCAAAAAGCTGGAGATGTTTTGATTACTAGTAAAGATGTAAAAAAATTAATTCAAAATTCTCCCTCTACTTTAAAAGGAGAGGGTAAGGGTGAGGTTCTTAATGGTAAGATTATTTTACCTGATAAAAAGAGTGTGGCTGATTTTAAGTTTGTCGTTCCGGGAGAACACCAAAGACAAAATTTGGCTTATGCAGTTGAAGTGGCAAAACAATTTAAAATACCCATAGAGAAAATTAAAAAGGCAGTAGGTGGATTTGGCGGAGTGGAGGGACGCTTGCAATATTTACGAAATTATAAAGGAATAAAAATTTATAATGATAATAATGCTACCACACCAGAGGCAACTATTGCTGGAATTAAAGCCTTAAATAAACAGGCCTTGCCTGTTATAAACAGGCAAGGCCTGTTGAAAAGAAATAATTTAGTGTTGATTTGTGGTGGAGCAGACAAAAAGCTTGATTTAACTAATTTTGTGAAAGAAGTAAATAAAAATTGTAAAGCAGTTTCTTTGATTCCAGGGACTGGGACAGATTATTTAATTAAAAATTATAAATTGAAAGTTACCAACAAGATAGGCAAGGATTTAAAAGAAATTGTAAAAAATGCGTTAGGTCTTGCCGTACGCGGAGATATTATCCTCTTTTCTCCTGCCTTTGCCTCTTTTGGAATGTTTAATAATGAGTATGAACGTAACGATTTGTTTATGAAAATAATTAAAGGATTAAAATAAAACATGATAAAAGCAATTGCGTTTGACTATGGAGGAGTTATCGAAATAACAGACAGAGATTTAATGAAAAAAATTTCTGATTTTTTAGGGGTTTCTTTGCAAGATTGGTTAAAAGAATACATGTCATTAAATTATTTATGTAATACTGGTAAAAATAGCTATGAAGAAGTTTACGAACTTGTTGCAAGAAAATTTAATGCTTCTGATATTCAGATATCTTCTATTCATGAGATGATGAAGGAAAATATGGAAACAAGGGAAATTAATTTGGAACTAATTCAGATAATTAAACAATTAAAAAGCAAAGGATATAAAATTGGTTTATTAAGTAATAATTATATTAAGTTGCGACAACAAATGATAGATGAAGGTACGATAAAATATTTTGATGTTTTAATCAATTCTTCTGAAGTTGGATGTCAAAAGCCACAACCTGAAATTTTTGAAATTTTAGTAAAAAAACTCGGAGTCGATATGAATGAATTAGTTTTTATAGATGATTCTAAATCATCACTAGTAGGTGCTGACAAGATAGGGTATATTCCAATATTATATATAAATAACGAACAATCGAAGGAAGAATTAAAAAAGTTAGAAATAAATTTATGAAAAAAGTTGTTTTTATTTGCAATGGGAATATTTTAAGAAGCCAAATAGCTAAAGCCATATATAACAAATTAGCAAAAGATGGTTCGATTGCATATAGTTATGGAACACGAGTAGAGGCTAAGGGTAGACAAGGGATATTGATTTCTTCTGTAAAGGGAATGAACGTAACTATTAATGAGTTAATGAAACAAGGAATTGATATTTCAAATGAACGTTGTGATGAGTTAAAAGAAGAATATTTAAAGAGTGTAGACAAAATAGTGGTAATGGCCGATAAGGAATATATTCCATTATGGTTGAATAATTATAAATACGAATACTGGGAAATAATTAACCCAGATTATTTTGGTAGTAAAATAGCAAAAGATGTAATTGAAAGTATAAAAGAAAAAGTGTTAGAATTAATAAACTCATGCAAAACATAGATTTATCAAAAATTAAAAAGGTATACTTCATCGGAATCGGGGGGATTGGGATTTCGGCTTTGGCGAAATTGGCCAAGAGTCGCGGGATGGAAGTTTCTGGGGTGAATGATGATGAAGGGAAAACATTGGATTCACTTCGAGAGGCAGGAATTGAAGTTTTTATGAAGGCAGATTTGCCTGCCTTCGCCGAGGCTACGGCGGACGCGTATGTTTATTCTGATGCTTGGCTAAATAGAGGTCCAGAAATTTTAGAAAGTGCTAAAGCTACTGGCAAACCAGTACTAAGTTATGCGGAAGCCCTTGGAGTCTTTGCCGAAGGTTACAAGACGATTGCTATTTCAGGTACCCACGGCAAGACGACGACGACAGCCATGGTAGCGGATATTTTAATAGATGCTGGACTCGACCCCACCGTCATCGTCGGATCATTTGTCAAAAAGTTTGGTTCTAATTTTAGAAAGGGCAATAGTGAATACTTGGTCGTCGAAGCGGATGAATACAATCGGCACATGTTACACCTCCATCCATACATCGGAGGCATTACAAATATTGAGGCAGATCACTTAGATTATTACAAAGACTTAGCCGAGATAAAAAGTGCTTTTGATAAATTTTTAGAGCAAAGTGAGATTAAGGTTTCGGATTACAAAAAATATTTAGACAAGGTTCCAAAACTTTCTATTCCAGGCGAACACAATCGTCAAAATGCAGCATTAGCTATGGCTATAGCTGAAATTTTAGGCATTGATGAAGAGATTACCAAAAAATCACTTATGAACTTTGAAGGTACTTGGCGTAGACTTGAAAAAAGAGGAATAACAGAGGCAGGCACTATTATTTATGACGATTATGCTCACCATCCGACCGAAGTTCGGGCAAGTATCGAGGCTCTTCGAGAGCTCTACCCAATCGGGGAAAAGAAGATTACTATTCTTTTTCAACCACACCTTTATTCAAGGACCAAGGCACTATTTAACGATTTTACCAAATGTTTCCATGGAGCCGACAAAATTATCCTTTTACCAATCTATTTTGCCCGTGAGGATAAAGATGAAAGTGTCTCAAGTCAGAAGTTGGCGGAGGCTATCTGTGAAAATGATGACAAAGCGATAGCTTTTCCAGATTTTGAACTAGCCGAAGAGTATTTGAGGGGTCAAATTTTTGGAAAAGATGACATCTTGGTGACAATGGGAGCCGGGGAAGCCTACAAGATTGTCGATAAAGTTTTCCACTTTAGCTAAATTATCGCTATTTTAGCCTTATTTGTCAATGGGTAGGGTATAAAATATCCTTATTTTAAAGGATATTTTCAATTTGACATATACTAAAATTGTTTCATAACTATTGACTTTTGTTTACTAAAATGCTAGTATATAGGTAGATCCTTCTTTAGTGGCTTTTAGCTTATTAAACAAGGGTCGTTTCTGTTGAGGCTTAAATTGGTCTCGGAGTTGGCGGAGCTAAACCGTCAAAATATGAATAAAAAAAAATTAATACGGTTTAGTCAGTCATTCCTCGTTTTACCTATTGTGACAATGTTAATGCCTTTTGGAAACATTCCAACAGACCTTAATAATGGTATAACTTTGGCTTCTCAATCTGTATTATCACAAAAACAAAATACTGGAGCTCTGTCATTACTCGCTCTTAACCAAGCGGATGATGAGAAAGCTAAAACCATACAAGCCGAGGCCGATGCTATTGATGCTTATTTCGCAGAGAAAAACATGCCTCTTGCTGGTACAGGTCTAACTATGGCTAAAGCTGCCGATCAATATGGTTTAGACTACCGTCTTTTACCTGCAATTGCTGCTCGAGAATCTACCGGAGGCAGACAAAAGTGTACTAGTGTTGAACATAACTTTTTCGGTTGGCATTCTTGTAAAAGTGGTTTTATTTCAGATGAAGAAGCTATCAAGACGGTGGCCATGAACTTGGCTGGTAAAAATCCTAATACGGCAAGTCACTATTTGGGACATACAACTAAAGAAATTCTTCAAGAGTATAATCCTCCTTCCATTGTGAAAAACTATTCTGATCAAGTAATGAAAATAATGAATGATATTGGAGATAATGATTTAGCTACCTCAAATAATAATGATTCGAATGCATAAAAAAACGTCCTTCGGCAAACTCAGGGCGTTTTTTTATGCTACAATATTAGTATGAAAAATAATAAAGGTTTTGGTTTGATAGGAGTATTAATCATAATCGTAGTTTTATTAGCGATCGGCGGGGCATATTATTTTGGCAAGAGTTCAAACAATAATGTTTTGCCACAAAATGAAGGAGTGAACAATCCTATTCAACAAAACGTGCCAGTACAAAATATTCCAGTAAATAATAATCCAGTTTCGACAACTTTACCAACGCCATACATCACAGCTCAAAGTGGCTGGCCTCCAGTAATTAAAGATTCTGGAGAAGCATATTCATGTAAACTTTCACATACAGAGATGGGTGATACAATAATTAAAACTATTAACAAAAGAGATTATTGTGTGACTACTACAAGTGATGGAACCGCAGGAAGTTTTTATTATACATATACTTATAAAACTTTTGGTATTCAAGGAAGCACTATCTTTACTACTTTTACTTTAAGATATGTTGATTGCGGAGTTTATAGAGATAATTCAAGTAATGGTGGAGTTCAATACAACGAATGTAAAAATAGACAATCAGAATTTAATTCGAATTTAGACGATACTGTAGATAGTTTGATATCTAACCAAAATATGCTAGTTCCAAATTTAATTTCTTTTTCAGGTTGTGGTGGAAATTTTTCAGCAACATCATCTGGTTTAACTTCAGTTAAAATTTATAGTACTTCTACTGGAACAGAAACAATCTCCCAAGAGCTTTTTGGTACTATGAATCTTGTTGGTACTTCTGGTGGAATTCAAACTTGGTCATTGCCTGCTAGTTCTTTATTAGCAACTAGTATTAATGCTTCTGGATATAATGGACCAACTATGACTAATCAAAAAGATTATCCTTTTGCTGGAGCATCAACTATTCATGAGCATCTTTTTGGAGTTTGCCTTCATTAAATAGTTTTATGTTTAATTAAAATTATTATTAATTAATTTAAGAAATATGAAAAATAATAAAGGTTTTGCAGGAGTAGGAATTTTAATAGCAATTATCGTTGTTTTGGCTTTAGGTGGTGCTTATTATTTAGGTAAGCATTCTAGTACTAGTATTTTACCTTTCGGGGATATTGAAAAAAGTAATCCAGTAAAAGAGCTTCAGAATGATATTAAAAATGTACCAGCTGGGTACCAAAAAGCAAAAATTATAAATTTAACTGGAGTGGATGGTTGTGGTTATGAGATAGAATTATCGAATGGTCAAAGACTTGAACCCACCAATCTATCTAGTGAATTTAAGAAAGATAGTCTTCCTGTATTAATAAAATATAAAGAAAAGTCTGTGAATAGTGTTTGTATGATTGGGAAAGGAATTGAATTAACTGATATTAAAATTGATTCTGATGTTATAAATTTACCAGTTTCAATATTAAAATTAACAACTCAAGATACTGGAAAAAGTTTTACGGTTGCAAAAGGACAGACGATTATTATTAAGGTTGGTAATCCAGAGGATTTAGGTTATCAAAATACCCTACAATATAATTCTTCAATTTTACAATTAATTAATAAAACCAATGATACTAGTATGGTACCTGCTGGTAGTAATGGTAATTTTGGATATGAAATATATACATTCAAAACATTAACTAATGGAACATCAAATTTGAATGTAATTGCTACTAACGGACAAGGTAAAACTATGGATATGTTTTCTAGCACTATTGTGGTTCAATAAATATTTAAAAAAGTGCGAAAGCAAGGCTTTCGCACTTTTTTATGAGGTTTTTTGGATTTTATTCTAAATGCATTAATGTCATTTTGTGGTCTTTTGGTTCAAAGAGAGTGATTTGGAAATTGTAAGTTTTGCCAAGTTCCAATTTTTCACGAAGTTTGATTTCTCCACCAAAGGTAGAATTATGGACAAGTCCAGCTACGCCTTCTTTGATAGAAACAAGGGCACCGTGTTTATTGTATTTAATTACGACGCCTTTGATAATGTCACCTTTTTTAAGTTTTCCTTCATATTCTGTCCAAGGATTTTCTTTTAGAGCCTTGATAGAAAGGGAGATTTTGCCATCTTTGATTTCAATTACTTTAGCTCTAATTTTATCTCCAATTTTAAACATACTGCGTGGATCTTCAACCAGACCCCAATCGAGTTCAGAAATGTGGACTAAGCCTTCTAAGCCTTCTTCAAGCTTCAAGAAAATTCCGAAGTCCACGATCCCAGCCACGGTGCAATCCAAATCATCACCAACGTTGTATTTGCTCAAAATTTCTTTCTTTTCTTCTGGGTTGTTGTCTTTTTCTGAGAAGATTAATTTGCCTTCTTTAGGTAAGGTAGAAATTATCATGACTGAAATTTTTTGACCGACTAATTTTTTCAATTCTTTTAAGATTTTATCTTTGTCAGAATCTTCAACTTTTGGATAGTGATCAGATTTTAATTGGGAAGCTGGCAAGAATCCAGCGATGCCATTCCATTCTAAAATGAGTCCACCCTTGTTGGCTTCTTTAATTTCCAAATCCATCACAGTTTTGGCCTTGATAGCTTTTTCAGCTTCACTCCAAATGAGAGCTTGTTTGGCTTCTTTTAATGAAAGCTCTGTGTAACCGTCTTCATTTTCAACTTCGACAACTTTAGCCTTGATGATGTCACCGAGACTAATTTTTTTGATAATATCTTTAGCATTGATAAATTCTCTACCATAAATAATACCGGTTCCGAAAGGCGATAGGTCGACAAAAACTGACGATTTTTTGATAGTAATTACTGGACCTTCGACTAATGAATCTACTTCTGGCCTACTTGCACTTCGGTCAGTAATTGACTTTAAAACTAAATTCTCATTTTCTTCAATTATTTCTTCTTTTTTCATAATAATATTTGTCGAGCGAATTAAAACTAAAATTCCACCATACGGTGGATTTATGGCTTAGGCGTTCCACCAAGAGAGGTGAAGTGTTAACCTAAAATCCCGTAATAATAAATATTCGCTTGTATTAGTATCTTACTATAATTAATAAAAAATGCAAGGGAATTTAGTGTATTTTTTGTTTCTTTTTTAAAGAAATTTTGATATATGGAGTACCATATAGCAATGGTGTTCGGACAAAATAAAAGCAAAAAATGCTTTTGCTTTGCTCCTCACTTATTGCTATAATATAGATAATGATTATTTCATATTTTGGGAAACAATTTTTTAAGATTGGGCAAGGGGAGATGGTTTTGGCTTTTAATCCAGTCAGTAAGAGTTCTAAAACAGGCATTACTGCTAAGTTTGGTTCGGATATCGCTCTTGTTACTACCAATCATCCAGATTACAATGGAGTCGAGCAACTTTCTCATGGTGATAGAGAGCCTTTTTTAGTTACCGGCCCTGGAGATTATGAAGTGAAAGATATTTTTATAAAAGGAGTTATGTCTAATGCACTCCTTTCCAATAAAAAATATATCAATACTATTTATCAACTTTCGGTAGATAATATTAATATAGTTTTCTTGGGTGCCATGTCGGATGTAGAAATTTCTAAAGAAGCCTGGGAGGCAATAGATGGACCAGATATTTTATTTGTGCCAGTTGGAGGTAGTAATGTTGGTTTGATAGATGCCAAGCAAGCCGCCAAACTAGCATCTTCACTTGAACCAAAAATGATTATTCCAATGGATTATGATCCAGCATCCTTAAAATTATTCTTGAAGGAAATTGGAGAAGAAAAAGCTGAAGTCGTAGACAAATTAACTTTA
This sequence comes from uncultured bacterium, assembly GCA_903888625.1. Lineage (GTDB taxonomy): Bacteria > Patescibacteriota > Minisyncoccia > Phycocordibacterales > UBA9973 > UBA9973. Next base: position 22,070 of record CAISUD010000003.1, on the reverse strand, counting down.
AAAAGAAAGGATTTAGATGGTAAAGAAGGAGAAGTTGTAGTTTTAAAAAGTTTATAAATTAATTTTTTATAAAATATATGAGAAAAATAATTCACCATTTGAGAAAACAACCAGAAGAGCATCGTCGACATATTTTGCATATTACAATTGTGATTGTGGCGATTATTATGATTATCCTTTGGACATATTCACTTGGTAAAAGTATTGCGAGTCCAGATACTAAAATAAAAATGAAACAAGACTTGCAACCATTTTCAGTTTTGAAAGATAATATTGTCGGTGGTTATAAAGGTGTTTCCGGTCAAAATTAACAAAAATTTTATTTATAATTAATTTTAAAAATGGCAAAAAAAGAAATCGAACCTGAAGAAAAAAAAGTACGAACAGATGGAATTGTGACAATAGACATTGTTCCAGAAATGAAAGAATCATATCTGGCATATGCAATGTCAGTTATTACTGCGCGAGCTTTGCCAGATGTCCGAGATGGCTTAAAACCAGTGCATCGTAGAATATTATTTGGAATGAATGAAATGGGACTTACTTCTTCGGCTCGTTTTCGAAAATCTGCTGCAATTGTCGGAGATGTTTTGGGAAAATATCATCCTCATGGTGATACTGCTGTGTATGATTCTATGGTAGGTATGGCTCAAGAATTTTCTTATCGTTATCCACTTGTAATTGGACAAGGGAACTTTGGTTCTATTGATGGCGATAACCCTGCTGCGATGCGTTATACTGAGGCAAAAATGTCTAAAATTTCTAACGAGCTTTTAAGTGATTTAGAAAAAGAAACAGTGGATTTTCGACCAAACTACGATCAGACACGAAAGGAACCAATAGTCTTGCCAGCCAGAGTGCCCACGTTACTTTTAAACGGTACTCTCGGTATTGCTGTAGGAATGGCAACCAATATCCCTTCTCACAATCTGGGGGAAGTTATCGATGCTTGTATTTGTTTAATAAATGATCCGGAGGCTACGACTGAAGATTTACTCGAATTTATTAAAGGTCCAGATTTTCCTACTGGGGGAATTGCTTATGGGTCCAAAGATATGTTGCATGCTTATTCTTCTGGCCGAGGTGGAGTTGTTTGTCGAGGTGAAGCAGAAATTATTGAAACCAAAGGTGGAATGTTTCAAATTATTATTACCTCAATTCCATTTCGAGTAAATAAAGCAAATTTAATAATGGCGATTGCTGAACTCGTGCAAGAAAAAAAGATTGATGGTATCAAAGGCTTACGAGATGAATCAACCAAAGATATTCGAGTGGTAATTGATTTAAAAAATGGTGCTCATCCAGAAAAAGTTTTGAATTATATTTATCGCAATACGCAACTTGAACAAAATTTTAATTTTAATATGGTGGCACTCGTTGATGGAGTTCCACAAACTCTTTCCTTAAAATCTATTTTAAATGAATTTATTGCCCATCGAAAAGAAGTAGTCAAAAGAAGGTCTTTATATGAATTGCGTCGTGCTGAAGAACGTGAACATATATTGCTAGGTTTGAAAAAAGCACTGGACTTTATTGATAAAGTAATCAAAACAATTCGTGGCTCCAAAGATGGCCCGACAGCAAAAATAAATTTGATGAAAGAATTTAAGTTTTCAGATTTACAAGCTGTAGCAATTTTGGAAATGAAATTACAAAAGTTGGCTGGTTTAGAACGTAAATTAATTGAAGAAGAATTAAAAGAACGTCAAGCATTTATCAAGGCCATTAAAGAATTGCTTGCTAGTCCAAAGAAAATGTTGAAAGTTATTTCCGATGAGCTTATTGAAATTCGAGAAAAATACAGTGATGAACGTCGAACTAAGATTATCAAGGGTGGAGTTAAAGAAATTTCTGATGAAGATTTAATTCCAGAGAAAGAAACTATGTTAGTCTTTACGGCTGGAGGTTATGTTAAGCGTACTGATCCTGGTGAATATCGAGCCCAGAAACGTGGTGGAGTTGGGGTTGTTGATTTAGAAACTAAAGAAGAAGATTTTGTGACTATGCTAGTTTCTGGTTCTACTCATAGTGATTTACTCTTTTTTACTAATTTGGGTAAAGCCTATCAAATGAAAATGTATGATATTCCAGAAGGACGTAGAGCTACCAAAGGGAAATCTATCATGAATTTTTTGTCACTTTCAGGTGATGAAAAAGTTACTTCAATATTGTCGATGCCAAAAGAAATCAAAAAAACTCCTGTTTCTTTAATGTTGGTTACAAAAAATGGTACAACTAAAAAGATGTCGGGGGAGAGTTTCAAAGATGTCCGCAGGAGTGGAATTATTTCTATTCGTTTGGATAAAGGCGATCAATTAGTTTCTGCTTTAATTACCGAGAAAGGGGATGAAGTTATGATTGCAACTTCCGGTGGCCAATCTATCAGATTTAAAGAAGGTGATATCAGAGAAATGGGACGTACAGCCGGAGGTGTCCGAGGTATAAAACTTTCAAAAAGTGATGAAGTTATTAGCGTTGATGTCATAAAGAAGGATTTCAGTAAGGATGGAGCTTTTTTGACAATGAGCGCTAATGGTTTTGGTAAAAAGACCAATTTAAAAGAATATAAAGTTCAAAAACGTGGTGGTTCAGGAATTAAAACTGCAAAGGTTACTCCAAAAACTGGTAAATTGATCGTAGCCAAAGTTGTGACGGGTGGTGAAGAAGAATTGATCGCGATGTCTAAAAAAGGTCAAGTTATCCGTACGGCCTTGAAAGACATTCCATCTCTTGGCCGTCAAACCCAAGGTGTTACCATTATGCGTCTCAGATCCGGCGACGGCATTGCCTCACTTGCTTGTGTGTAGAGTTTCTAATAATAAAAATGTTATAATATATCTATGTTCACTGACCCGGTAAAAAATTTAAAACAATTCGGTTTATGGGAAAATATGGTAGTGGCAGATTTAGGAGCGGGAACTGGTTTTTATACATTAGCAGCAGCCGAGATGGTGCCCCAAGGAAAGGTTTATGCTATTGAAATTCAAGCAGACTTTGTAAATGTTATTAAAAATAAAATTAAAGAAAAAGGTTTCAATAATGTAAATTGTTTTTTAGGAAATGTTGAAAAAATCGGAGGGACACTTTTAGGGGATGAAACCGTAGATAGAGTAATTGCTTCCAACATTCTTTTTCAAATTGAAAATAAAGACAGATTTATTGAGGAAATAAAAAGAATTTTAAAAATGACTGGGAAAGTTCTATTAGTTGATTGGTCTGACGCCTCGTCTATTCATTCAAATTTAAGAAAAATTGTCCCAAAGGAAAAAGCCGAAGAGGTTTTTAAGGCTAGAGGTTTTATTCTAGAAAAAGAAATTAACGTTTCGGAGCATCATTATGGTATGATATTTAAAAAGGGAAGCGTCGCGCCATAAGGACGGTTGCGTGACATAGTTTCGCAAAATCAATGAAGAATTTTCAAATAATCATTTTAATAGTATTCATCGCTGCTGGGGTTTTTGGTCTTTTGGTTTTTTCTGGAGCAATCCCACTTGGGAGTTCTGGGGGTACAAATGGTGCTAGTGGTACTGTTGTTTTGTGGGGAACTGTCAGCTTGGCAAATATTTCAACAGCCTTGGATGACTTTAATCGTGTGAATACAGGTTTTACCGTAAAATATGTGCAGAAAGATGCAGATACTTTTGACCAAGATTTACTTGAGGCACTGGCTTCTGGCACTGGTCCCGACATGTTTCTTTTACCAGATGATTTAGCTTATCATTATTCAAATAAAATTTATACAATTCCATATCAAAGCTATCCACTTGCCTCTTTCAAAACTACTTTTGCTGGGGCAGGAGAAGTGTTTTTAAATTCAAATGGGATTTTAGCTTTTCCACTGACGATTGACCCACTTGTGATGTATTACAATCGTAGTATGTTTGATGCAAATAATATTGTATCTCCACCGAAATCTTGGGATGATTTTTCTAGTTTAGTTCCACTTTTGAATAAAAAAAATACTAACAATCAAATTACAAAAAGTGCTGTTGCTCTCGGTCAATTTTCAAATATTTCTAATGCTAAAGATATTTTGGTAACTTTATTTATGCAAGCTGGGAATCCAATTATTGCTGAAAAAAATAATTCATATTATTCAACTTTATCTGACAATGCTGGCTATAGTAGTATTGATTTGAGTTCTGCTTTAACTTTTTATAGTAATTTTGCTGACCCACTAAACACTATTTATTCTTGGAATAAATCTTTATCTAATTCTCAAGATTTTTTTAGTGCCAATAATTTAGGAATTTATTTTGGTTTTGCCAGCGAACTTCCAGATATTGTAAAGAAAAATCCAAATTTAGATTTTTCTGTCGCTCCAATTCCACAAACCAAAGATGCTAATTTTAAACTTACTTCGGCTAGGGTCACTGGTATTGCAATTTCAGCTTTTTCAAAAAATTTAAATACAGCAGTGACGGCGGCGAGCTTGATGGCGACTGGTGATTTTGCTTCAGAATTTGCGAAAGCTCTTGCTTTGCCTCCAGCCAGACGAGATCTTTTAGCGGTAAAACAAACTGATGCCTTTTCTCCGATTTTCTATGGTTCAGCTTTATATGCTAAAAGTTGGTTGGATCCATCACCAAAGGATAGTAATAATATTTTCCAAACAATGGTAGAAAATGTTTTATCTGGTAATATGGAAGTTTATAATGCAGTGCAAGATGCTAATTCAAAATTATCTTTATTATTAAATCAATATAATACTAGTCAATAATATGAAAAAAATATCAAAATTTTTTATCGCCTTCCTAATCTTGTCTATTTTTGTTTTACCGAGAATTTCTTTGGCACAGACTCCTGTTTTAAAAGCTGAAACAGGAGATGCTACAGACATTACAGGAACATCTGCGACTTTAAATGCTGTTGTAAATACTGGTGGAGATTTAAATGCGAATATTTCTTTTCAATATACAGATAATCCAAATTTTGATGTTAATTCAATTTATGACAAAGTTGATCATTATATTGTTATTCAAAATACTTCAAGCAATGGAGATATTTCAGTGAGTGTTGATATTCCACCTATTGGTCAAAGTCCATTAGCTCCAGGGAAAACATATCATTTTAGAGTTAGAATGATGAGTAGTAATGGAACTTTTACTTTAGGTCAAGATAATACTTTTAAAACGTTTACTACAATTAACCAGCCAAGTATCATTGGAATATCTGCTCCGGTAGCTGACACATCACCATCAACTGTATTGTCTGGTAATGAACAATATACAGGCACAATTTCTTGGAATACAATTGGGGATACTTTTGTCTCTGGTATTTCATATACTGCGACAATTACTCTTGCTCCCACACAAGGTTATACGTTAGAAGGAATACCAGCAAACTTTTTTAAAGTTGATGGAGCAACTACAACGAATGATGCAAATTCTGGAGTAGTAAAGGCTGTTTTTCCGGTTATAACATCTTACTATAATTTAGTTGATACAAATAATTCTCAAAATACTGCTACAACTACAAATTCCTCTGGTTCTGGAACAACAGTCACTACTGATTCTAAAAAACTAATTCCCTGTGGCACGGTAGCTAATAACACTCCTTGTGATGGGGCAAATGGTTGGGGGTTTTTAATGACTTTAATAAATAATGTAGTTAATTTTATTTTATTTAGATTACTAGTGCCGATTGCAGCTATTATGTTTGTTTATGCTGGCTTCGAGCTTCTGACAGCCGGTGGGGAGACCTCCAAATTAACTAAAGCTAAAAAAATATTTACCAATGTTGTAATCGGGCTTATTATTGCTGTTGCTGCTTGGCTTATTGTGCATGCAGTCCTGGCAATAGTTGGCTATACCGATGCCACTTATTTTGGTTTTTAATATTAATGATGTATAATTATTGTATGAAATTTATTAAAAAAAGTTTTGTTACTCTAGCTTTATTAGCAATTGTTTTTTTACCAGTTTTATCTTTTGCACAAGGGGTGCAGCCAATTAATTCTACAACAAAAATTAATAATCCAATTCCAAGCATTACTACAGTTGATGGCTTTATAAAAACAATTTTGATTGGAGTTATAAAAATCGGGATTCCGATCATTGCTCTGGCTATTATTTATTCTGGATTTTTATTTGTGACAGCACAGGGGAATACCGAAAAATTAAAAACAGCCAAAAAAGCTATCACTTATAGTTTAATCGGAGCAGCGATATTGCTAGGGTCGTGGGCAATCGCTCAATTAATATCAAATACAGTTTTGGCACTGTAAAATTATGAAAAATTTTAGAAAATATATTATTGGAGTTATTGTTTTATTTGGAAGTATTTCACCTATTGTTTCTTTAGCTGCTACTACCACAACCGCCGTCGGGTGTACTTTTGTTTCAAGTGGAGCAACCTTATCAACTTTGATCAAGTATGTTATTTGTTTGATTTCTAGTTCAGTGATTCCACTCATTTTTACTTTAGCCTTAGCAATGTTTATTTGGGGAGTAGTACAATACGTGATAAATAGCAGTGAAGAAAAAAAGAAAGCTGAAGGTAGAATGTTTATGATTTGGGGAATAATAGCATTAGCAGTAATGGTATCAGTCTGGGGGTTGGTCCATATCGTGACAAATACCTTTGGTATTAATGGTGGTATCCCGTTGACAGCGACTAAGTAGTTGCTTGCCATGTATTTTGTTGTTATCCCGAACGAAAATTGAATTGTTTTATTTAGTTTTATTGTGTACTGTGGATAAACTTGATTGTAATTTTCGTACGGGATGTTATAATTAGTGAATATTATTATAAGTCGTCGAATTATTATTTATTAGTAAGTAAAAATTTTATGTTAAAAAAGAAATTAGTTTTGTCGGGTTTAATTGCATTTGCACCATTTTTAGCTTTAGCAGCTGGCTGTGATTCTGCACCAACTGGTGGGATTGAAGCCCTTATTTGTAAGATTGGGAATATTTTAAATATTCTTATCCCAGTGATGATTATTTTAGCAGTTGTTTATTTCATCTGGGGAGTTATCCAATTTGTTATTTCAAGTAGTGAGGAAGCAAAAAAGAATGCCAAAAGTCATATGATTTATGGCATAATTGGTTTAGTCGTTATTGTAGCTCTTTGGGGGTTAGTAAATATTGTTACAACTACTCTTGGCACTAACGGAACAAGTAACCAATTGCAATCTGGTCAAATTCCTACTGTTCAATACTAATTGTATTTATGTTTAATCCCGTTAGAAATTTACTAATTGGGATATTATCAAGAATTGTTAATGTATATAATTTCTAACGGGATGAATTTATTTTTAATAAATATTGCTTATGCCAGTACTCAACCTGGAGAGAGTATCGATACTTTCATTCACAAAGTAGATACCTATATAGTGAACCCATTGATTATGTTGATGTTTGCTATTGCTTTGGTTGTTTTTCTATTTGGAATATTTCAATTTATTTCAAATGCTGAAAATGAAGAGAAAAAAACAGAAGGCAAGAAACACATGATCTGGGGGATTATTGGGCTTGCGATAATGTTGGGAGTATGGACAATTCTAGGAATTATTCTAAATACTCTTGGTATTAATAATATTGTTCCAGAAAAGGGACAAGTGCAATTAAGTGAATATTCTCCGAGTTATCCAGCGGTAGGTACACAATAAAAAATAAATTTAATTTTGGAAATAAAAAAGGCCGTCCACGAAAGTGAACGGCTTTTTGATAAATATCAAATTATTACTATTATTGCCACACATCTACACCTGTGGCACTTTTTTCATTTGCCGAAAATGTAAAATCTCCAGCATTTTCGCTTGGAAAAACAATTTTTTGTCCCGGTCTTAAGGTATTAATTCTCCTTGAAGGTGTTTCAATTTTTATTTCACCTCCAACCGGATAAAATGTTGCTTCGCTACCTAAATATACTATAACTTTTCCATCTGGATAATCAGCAAAGTTATAATATTTTTTCTGTTGGCCAACATTAGTTGTTGTATTTGTTGTATTTGTATTATTTTCGTTGCTGGTATTTTTAGGTTCTGGTGGTGTGGTATTGTGGAAATGCATTATTAGCATAATAATAATTGCTACTAAGATAATTCCACCGATAATTAAACCTACAATTTTTGTAATGAATTTAATTAAATAACCTGAAAATAATATAACACAAATTAGGCTTAGAATTATGATTAAACTCATGACTTACCTCCTTTCATAAAATTTTTGAGTATTTCTTCAAAATTTAAACTCGTTATGTAAGTATGTTTTCCTTGTTTAAATGCTTCAATTTGCATTTCAAGGAAAGCTGCTGTTGTTGGATCTAATCCAGCTTCTTTTGCTTTTGTAAGTTTACTATACATTGCACTAGCTTCTCCCGACCCTATTTTTTTAAGAGTTTCTTCAGTTCCTAGTGCAACCTTAAATGCTTTTCTTCTGTCACCATCACCTTCAGTTTCTTTTTTGTCGGCGATGAATTTTTCTTGTAAAGCACTGTTTACAGCATCATGAATTGATTTTGGAGCTCCAAGTGCTACAACACGAGCATCCAATGCTCTTAACCCAAGGCTTCCATCGTGATCTGGTTTATTGTATCCTTTTACAAGCATATCTATATCTTTTTCTAAAGCACTATCAAGAACTTTTCCTGTCTGTAAAAAAATAAGTTGGGCGTAAGTTCTTTTTTTAAATTCAGTATTCAAGTTGCTTTTTGCCATAGATTGTAACTGTCTGCCTACTTCAGACCGTCTTTCAGCTGGGTTTTTCCCATCAACATTTTTGCGGTATTTAATGTAGTCACCTTTAGTAAGAGTTATAAAAATTGATGGTTCCAATACAATTTGTTTGTTATTTGGGTCATTCTCAATTTTTTTTCTTATTACAGGGTCATCCATATCATCCCAATTAGCAATTTCTGGGGTTGCGGTTGTAATAGAAGATAATCTATATATCTCCATTTTTTCTAATGCATCTTTTCCAAATTCTTTTTTGATTCCATCATCGTCCATGGCAGTTATAAGGAAAGCCATGTTTTGGTTTGAATCAAGATCTAATTGGAAAATTCCAGGAAAAACAAAATATGGACCCGGTGCTACCGTTAAAAGTGCTAAACCACAGAAATAGATTGCTCCAATTTGTTCTGGTGCAACTTTTTGCCATGAAATCTTAAATACAATAAATGGCCATATAAAAAAAAGTATTAGCCAGATATTCGTGTTGTTGTCATTTGTAAATTCAATCCTTCCAGTTGAAGGAAAAAATATCCACATGAATATAATAATAATCCACGGGAGTAGAGATCCAATTCCATTCAGAATCCAGAATAGAGTAATTGCTGCGGTTGAATCTGGTTCTATTCCAAACCAATTTTCTAACCAATTCTTTTTTGTTGCCATTTTGTTTTGTTTTTTAGTTATTAATTTATTTATTTGTGTGATTTGTTTATTCCAATAGTCGATTTGCATCCCCCCTCTACTTAATAAGGAGAGGGTAGGGGGTGAGGTTCTGTGAATTTGATATCAACTTTTAAAATAAACAAACCACTTAAATTTAATTAATAACTTTTTGTCAAAAAGCGTATTCTGTGTTTAAGTTTAGCATATTACAAACAAAAAGTCAACCCCGTTAGAAGCAGGTCGCCCCAAGGTGACCGTAGCACTCGCAAAGCGAGGGTGGCTTCTAACGGGGTCAACCCCATATTTAAACCAAAACCCCTCTCCTTAATTAGGAGAGGGGTTAGGGTTTTGAATTCCTTTGGAGAGGCTTTTACGCATGCTTCATTGGTGATTCGTGGTATTTTTGGTTTGCTCCAGAGATTTTTCTCCAAACAAAGACAATTAACAATACTAGAACTATAAGTAAAATCCATTGAACAAAAGTGTTTGGGAGGAAGCCATTTGCTCCAAAAAGAGCGTTGGCCGATAAACTATTTCCATTAGTACTAGTATTGGTTGTCTTGTTAGTAGTGGTATTGTTTACTGTATTTTTGGTCGCAGTTCCAGCAGCGGCATTTCTTGGATTTGTAGAAGTGTTAGCGTTTGAGTTTGTTGAATTATTTGTTTGATTGTTGTTTCCAACTACATTATTTAATGTAGTTGTTGTATAGGTTGGGTAATTTGTATGATGTCCACAACCCAAGAACTCTCCATTTAAGCCAAGATCTGTCTCACAGCCAATGTAATTTCCATTCACAAAACCAACGAAATAATAAGCATTTGCTTTTGGAGCCATAGAGCCAAAAGCTAAAAAAGTGAATAAAATAAAGCCAAAAACTATTAATTTGTTATTTATCATTTTCATATCTTAAGTATAGCATATTCAAATATAAAAGTCAAGCCCTTAAATAGATTGTTAAATTGTGCCGGGAGGGAGACTTGAACTCCCATGGGATTACTCCCGCTTGCTCCTAAGGCAAGTGCGTCTGCCAATTTCGCCATCCCGGCATGAATAATGACTTTAATCACTTTTGTGATTGTGCCCGAGGTGGGAATCGAACCCACATCCCTTGCGAGACACGATTTTAAGTCGTGCGCGTATACCAGTTCCGCCACTCGGGCAAATTTATTTTTATAAGACCTGAGGCCTGGGCCGGAATTGAACCGGCGCATATTCCTTTTGCAGAGGAATGCCTTACCACTTGGCTACCAGGCCATTTAAATAGTCTAACATTTTTTAAAAAACTTTCAAAATTTTAATTTTTATGTTAAATTTATATTGTAGTAATGCGCCCTTAGCTCAGCTGTAGCGGATTCAACAAATTATTTACGAAAGAAGTGTTATAATTAAAAATGTTTTCCGCCCTTAGCTCAGCTGGTAGAGCAGATCCCTCTTAAGGATAAGGTCCTCGGTTCGATCCCGAGAGGGCGGACAATTTTAAAAATTTATTTATTTTTCTCTTAGCAATTCGTCAATTTTTTGGCGGTTCTTTTCACCTTTGTCTATTTGGATGTCCAAGAAGGGGATTATTTTTACTTTCATATTTTTCTTTAAAAATTCTCGTAATTCACCTCTTTTTCTTTTGGCGAAGTCTAGGGCACCGTGTTCTTTTTTATCTGGGAGTACTGTGATCAAGACCGTGGCTCTTTTTAGGTCAGGCGAAGTAGTGCAGGCTGTCACGGTGATGAGTGATGTCCTGTTATTTTCTCGATTTAAAAATTGAGCCGAAAGCTCCTTTATTAAATTGGCTAATTTTTCATTTCTTTCTGTCATAAATTTTGTATTTTATCCTCTCCTCCCAGGAGAGGGCAGGGTGAGGTTATTTCTGACTAATAGTAAAAGATTCAATAATGTCACCTCCGGCAACTTCGATCTTTGATTCGAGCATCATTCCGAATTCAGTACCTTCTTCAACTTTAGAAGTTTTTGTTTTGCCCTTTTCAAGATTTACGATTTTTCCACGACCAATTTCAAAATCTCGGCGAATAATTTTTACAATACCATCGAGGGTGATATTGCCTTCAATAACTTTTCCGCCTATTATTTGTTTTTCCTTGGTACGACTAAAGGCTTTTAGAATTTTTGCTCTACCAGTAACCTCTGTGGTTTCAACTCTTGGTCGGCGTTTTTCCATTTCTTCTGCTAACCATTCGCTCATTTTATAAATGATATCAAAAAAGGAAATAGTTATATTTTGTTTTTCGGCTAAATCGATAGCATTTCTGTCGGCTTTAACATTAAAGCCGATAACAATAGTATCTTTTGAAGAACCCACAGCTTTGATGTCAGATTCAGAAATAGGGCCAGTCCCTTTTTGAATTATTTTAAACTCAGCATTTTCACTTATTATTTTACCAATTTCTTTTTCAATTGCTTCTAGTGATCCAGAAACATCCGTTTTAATTATCACAGGAATTATTTTTTTATTTGTGCCTTCATTTTGAGAAACTTTTTTAGAAAAATCTTGGTTTTTGTAATTTTTTATAGTTTCTTCGGCATCACATTTTTTTTGAAAAGATTTAAATTCTGCTCCAATGCTTGGCATTTTATTAAAACCAATTAATCGGATTGGAGAAGAAAAAGTAGCAGTATCGACTGGCTTGCCTAAAAAATTTTCCATTATTCGAACAGCACAAAAAGCTTCTTCGACAAGTACACACATACCTTTTTTTAAGGTTCCATTTTTTATGATTAAAGTTGCTTCTATCCCTCTTTTAGGGTCGAGATTGACTTCAACTACATAACCAGAAGCATTTTCAGATTGATTAGCTTGAAAATTTTCCATTTCTGCTAAAATCAAAATCAAAGATAATAAATTGTCTACCCCAGTACCAGCTTTGGCAGAAATTTCAGCAAAGGGTATTTTACCACCGTAATTTTCTAAATAAATTTCATTTTCAGCCAATTCAATTTTTGTTTTTTCAATATTAGCATTTGGCTTATCAATTTTATTAATTGCTACTAAACAGGGGATTTGGCTTTCAACGATTGTTTTCCAAGCTTCAATAGTTTGTGGTTTTACTCCGTCTTCGGCCGAAACTACTAAAATTGCAATATCGGCTACTTTAGCCCCCCGTTCTCGCATTTTAGAAAAAGCCTCATGACCAGGAGTATCAAGAAAAGTTATTTTCTTTTCTTGCCCTGAGTCCGTTGAAGGGTGGATAACCTCATACGCAGAAATATGCTGGGTAATACTACCAGCTTCATGTTCCACCACATTTGTTTTTCGGATGTAATCAAGCAACGTAGATTTACCATGGTCGATATGACCCATTACTACTACGATTGGTGGTCGTTCTATTATTTTTTTATTTTTATTTTCTTCCATAGTTTTATTTATAGTGAGCTTGTCGAACTATTTAATTTCTGCTTTTTTTAAAGCCTCTTTTTCTTCCGTTGAGAGTTCATATAGAGATTTGCCATTCTTAATTGGTTTGGCAAAAACACTCATTCGTTCTCGAGAATATAAACTTGAAAGCACTAAGCCATCGTTTTCTTCATTAAGGAAACCAATAGCAAAACTTTGGTTACTGCCTTGATCGGGGAAAGGATTAAAACGAATTGTTTCAAGTCCACGAATACTTTTTTTGAGTTTAATATTGATGTTAGCAATTTCCTGTTCAGTATTTTCTTTTGCTTTTTTTAACTTTGTGATATCACTCTCTAAGATAGTTATGGTATCTTCTAGATCCTTTGCTTTCTTTCCTGCGAAAAATTTTTTTAAACGTTTTTCTGTCCTCAAAATCCAAATGAACTCGATTAGAGCGATTATTCCTAGCAAAATTAAAAAGATGCTGTAAAGCTTTGTATTCATAGATATATAATATATACTATTTCTATGTCAAAATCAATTAAAATATATTTAGATAATGCTGGAGCAACTCCGATTGATCCCACAGTTTTTCAAGTAATACAAAAGGTTTTAAAGGAAAATTTTGCTAATCCTGGTTCTATCCATGACCTTGGGGTAAATAGTAAAAAAATTTTGGAGGAAAATAGAGCAATAATAGCTAGAATTTTAGGTGCGCATAGTGATGAAATAATTTTTACTTCTGGGGCTACTGAAGCAAATAATTTGGCGATTATGGGGGTGCTGTCAAAGAGTTTCTTTGACATACAGCATATTGTAACTACAAATATTGAACATTCCTCTGTGCTTGAAACTTGTCGATATTTAGAAAATCTGCCAGTTGGCGGAAGGAAAATAGAAGTAACATATGTTCCTGTCGAAGAAAATGGAATTGTTGATCCAAAGAAAATAAAAAAAGCACTTAAGCCAAATACCGTTTTGGTTTCAGTAATGTATGCGAACAATGAAATTGGCACTATAGAGCCGATAGAAGAAATTGCTAAAGAAATTCGACATTATAATAAAATTAATTCAACAAAAATAATTTTTCATACCGACGCTGTTCAAGCGATAAATTATTTACCGATAAAAGTTGAAAAATTAGGCATAGATTTATTGTCTTTTAATGCTGGGAAAATTTATGGTCCAAAAGGAATTGGAATTTTGTATGTTAAAAGAAATACTCCCATAATTAGTATCATCCATGGTGGGGCACAAGAATTTGGTTTACGAGCAGGGACAGAAAATCTTGTTGGAGTAGTTGGTTTAACAGAAGCGCTAAAAATTACTGAAAAAATAAAAGAAAAAGAAGTTAAAAGATTAATCAAACTCCGTGATTATTTCATTATAAAATTGTCAAAGAGTCTCTTTGACATAAAGATAAATGGTGATTTAAAAAAGAGGTTACCAAACAATGTGAATATTACTATTCCTAAAATCCCAAGCGACCTTCTTGTTTTAGAACTTTCAGCTCGAGGAATTTATGTTTCAGAAAAAAGTGCATGTAAATCTGGAGATAAAGCTGGTTCATACGTGATTTTAGCTTTATGTTCTGGTAATAATAAAATATGCAAAAAAGGAGAAGGATCTTTACGTTTTTCTTTAGGAAGGGAAACCTCTAAAGCGGATCTTGATTATGTAATAAAATCCTTAAATGAAATTTTGCAAAAACTAAAAAGGTGGTATAATTGACCGTATGGATCCCGTACGAAATAACGGGGTTCACTTACTAAGTAATAATTTTATCAGAAACAATAATGATAGAATTTCGTACGGGATGGATATAAAAGAATTAAATAAATCACAACTTATACTGCTGGCTATTTTGCTTAGTTTTATTACTTCAATTGCGACCGGTATCGTGACGGTCACTTTGATGCAACAAGCACCAGCTTCGATAACGACTCCGATTACACAAGTGGTAAAACAAACGGTAGAGAAAATTGTACCAGCTAGTCTGGTACCAAACAATACTCCCGTTTTATCTGATGAACAAAAAGCCTTACTTGAACAATTAAAAGCAATTAAACCATTAACCGTTTCTTTATTTCTAAAAGGAGAAAATTCTGACAAAGATAAGGTTTTAGGTACTGGATTATTTTTAGGAGACAACAAAGTTGTAATCGCATCTTTGATAAATCCACCGAAAGAAGGAGAAAATTATGTAGTCAAAAGTATTTTAGGTGAACAAAAAGTTTCAAAAGTTACACAAGAGAATGATTTTACAATTATTGAATTAGTTGACGCAGATGCATCTACCACTTCAACGACTACAACTCCTAATACAACTACTCCTGTGACTCCCGATACATCAGTTACACCAGTAGTTCAATAGAATTAACTTTATAAACTTTCTACTTTATAAATTTTAACTTATTTTATGCCACCACTAAACAAATTTACAACTAAAGCCAAAGATGCCATTAAAAAAGCTCACGAGCTCGCTATTGAACGTGGTCAAAATCATGTTTCTTCTTTGCATTTACTAGCAGCTTTGCTTTTGCAAGAAGAAAGTATGGTGAATGCAATTTTAGATAAAATGGAAATTGATACCATGCTATTAACTGATTCAATTTTAGATTTAATTGAAATGCCAGAATCTCGCACGACTCTTTCTCCAGCTTATCAAATTTATTTAAACCCAGATTTAGCACAAGTGATAGAGCATTCAGTTAAATTGGCTGAATATTTAAAAGATGAATTTGTTTCAACTGAGCATCTTTTTATTGCAATTTTAGATGTAGTAGGGGAAGCTCGCGAAACACTCGCTCGATTTAAAATCTTTAAAGATCCGGTGATGAAAATTTTAGAAGACTTGCGAAGTCAAAATATTACTGAATCGAGCGAACCAAAGAAATTTAAATTACTTTTGAAATATACTCGTAATCTTACCAAGCTTGCTAAGGAAGATAAACTTGATCCAGTTATTGGACGGGATAATGAAATAACTAGAATTATGCAAATTCTTTCTCGTCGAACAAAAAATAATCCGATTTTAATCGGCGAAGCAGGGACTGGTAAAACAGCAGTGGTTGAAGGTTTAGCTCAAATGATTAGTAAAGGCAACGTGCCTGAATCCTTGAAAGATAAAGAATTAGTTTCTCTTGACTTAGGTTCATTAATCGCTGGGACAAAATATCGTGGAGAATTTGAAGAACGATTGAAAGGAATAATGAAAGAAATAGAAAGAGCCGACGGTAAAATAATTCTTTTTATAGATGAGATTCATACTATTGTCGGAGCTGGAGGTGCAGAAGGGACAATGGATGCTTCAAATATGATTAAACCAGCACTTTCACGAGGTGAATTACGAGCAATTGGGGCAACCACCATAAAAGAGTATCAAAAAAATATTGAGAAAGATTTGGCCTTGGCTCGACGATTTCAACCTGTTTATATAGACGAGCCTTCGATTGAAGATGCAATTACAATTTTACGAGGATTAAAAGAAAAATATGAACTTTTTCACGGAGTTCGAATTACTGATGATGCTATCATTTCTGCAGTTAATCTTTCTTCGCGATACATCACCAATAGATTTTTACCAGACAAAGCAGTGGATTTAATAGACGAAGCTTCTTCTTCACTTAAAATTGCTCTTGAAAATAAACCACCAATTTTAGAAGATGCAGATCGGAAAATAATGCGTTTGGAAATTGAAAAAGAAGCTTTGAAAACAGAAGTTGAGAATAATAATCCGGAAAGTAAAAATAATAAAGAAAGGATTAAAGATATTGATAAAGAGATTGGTAATCTAAAAGAGAAAACTAAAGAATTAGAATTAAAATGGCAAAACGAGAAAGCCATCGTGATCGAAATTCGTTCAATTAAAAAAGAATTAGAAACTTTGCGTTTAGAAGCTGAAAATGCAGAGATGCATGCCGACCTTACCACAGCAGCTGAGATTCGTTATGGCAAAATTCCAACTTTGAAAAAGGAATTAGAAACAAAACTTATTCGCTTGAAAAAACTACAAAAGTTTCGCCGAATTTTGAAAGAAGAAATTACGGCCGAAGATATTGCTGAAGTCGTAGCTCGTTGGACGGGAATTCCACTGACAAAAATGCTGGAAGAAGAACGAGTAAAATTAGAAAAAATGGAAAGTGAACTTGAGAAAAGAGTTATTGGTCAGGATGAAGCAGTAAAAAGAATTTCAGATGTGATTCGTCGTTCGCGAGCCGGTATTGGCGACCCAAATCGACCAATTGGTTCTTTTATTTTTCTTGGTCCATCTGGAGTTGGAAAAACAGAATTGACGAAAACCCTAGCCCAATTTATGTTTAACGACGATCGAGCCCTTATTCGAGTGGATATGTCAGAATATATGGAACGTCATTCAACTTCAAAATTGATTGGTTCACCTCCGGGCTATGTTGGTTATGAGGAAGCCGGCCAACTTACCGAAGCAATTCGGCACCGACCATATTCAGTCGTACTTTTTGACGAAATTGAAAAAGCTCATCCAGAAGTTTTTAATGTTCTATTGCAAATTCTTGATGAAGGTAGATTGACCGATGGCAAGGGGCGAGTAGTAAATTTTAAAAATACAGTAATTATTTTGACCTCAAATATTGGTTCACAATTTGTTGAAAAAATGGAAT
Organism: uncultured bacterium; assembly: GCA_903888625.1. Classification (GTDB taxonomy): domain Bacteria; phylum Patescibacteriota; class Minisyncoccia; order Phycocordibacterales; family UBA9973; genus UBA9973. The sequence goes on along the minus strand of CAISUD010000003.1, from coordinate 4,740 downwards.
CAATCGGTTTTTCAAATAATTCCAATAAAGAAGATTACGTGCAAACAAAAGATAAAGTTTTAGAAGCTTTGAAAGACAATTTTCGTCCAGAATTTTTGAATCGTTTAGATGAAGTTATCGTTTTTGATATTTTATCCGAGAATGCAATTAAAGAAATTGTGAATTTAAGAATTAAAGTTGTTCGTGATAGATTGGCAACTAAAGATATTAAATTTGAAATTTCGAATGATGCACTTTTGTATCTAGCTCGTGGTGGTTACGATCCGCATTATGGAGCAAGGCCATTAAACCGTTTGATTCAAAATAAAATTTTAAACCCCGTAGCGTCCTTTATTATTTCAAATAATGTGAAGAAAGGGGATACAGTCTTGGTTTCTGCAAAAGCTGGTGAATTAGTAATCGAAGCCAAAAAAACTAAAATCAAAAGCAACTTTGTTGCTAAATCCGAAAAGCAAAAAAAATAAAAAATACCAAAAAATATCGAGGTTTAATCTCCGTGGAGTTTTTGTGCAACGTAGTAGAGAATGTTAGAAATGAATTGATGAATTATAAGGGAATTTTGTATATGCCTAATTTAAAAAACTGGAAACAATAATTTTAATCTAATTCCTCTAGAATATGATCAAGCGAATATTTTATACGATTTAAATTTTGATTATACATATCATTTGGGATATTTTCATTTTTCTTAGCCTTCTCCACGTTATTATAAGAAAAATTGTTATGTATTAATTGTTTTTGTATTTCTTTATCATTAATTACTTCTTTCGTTCGAAATATATCCTCAAAAAAAACTTGGAAATTTTTTTGATCCAAATAATTAGAAAGCTTTCCCTTGTCCAGGCTATGACCAGGGATTTCAAGATCTTGCCCTTTGCCTTCCCACTGAATATTATCAATTGTAGAAAGTATCGCACCTATAAGCTGATTATTACTTATATTTAAATCATTGAAACTTACGCTTCCTCTAGTTTCTTTCTCTTTTAATCTAAAATACCTTGCAGCCAAAGTTCTTAATGAGGTGCATAAATCATCGTCATTGTTCACTTCAGGAATAGTAAAAATATAATCAAACAGACTCTCAAGATCCGCCTGTTTTAAATATTCTTCAATTTTATATTTTCCAGGTCCCAAATTATTTTCATCAACCAAATTCTCATTGTCCATTAATTTCATTTTCTTCAAAAGCTCTGAGATAGAATATATTTTTTGACAAAAAAGCCTAGTTGCTTGATTGTCATTAATATTTCTTTTTGCTTCGTCGCTAATATCATTAAAATACCGTGCTGATAATAACCTGCTTTCATTAACATATTCACTTTTTGTAAGATGATTGAGATAAAATAGCACTCTTCCAAGGTCTCCCTGCCTAAATGCTTTATTAATAGAAGATTTTGAGATATATTCTTCTTTTAAATTTTTTTTTGTCACTCCTTCTATTTCAAGCATAAGTTCAATACTTTCTATAATTTTATTCTCTGATATTTTTAAATTATAAGCACCAATACTCTTATCTTCTTTGTTTTTTAGGAACTCGTTAAAAGAACTAGAGAGTAAGATAAGATTATTATTTAGGTTTTTTAGAGATTCACTTTGGGGTTTTTGTTTTATTAAATCGATAAGATATTTAAAAAGTTCCGCTAAATTACGTTGTTCTATTTGACTAAAAATAATTGCAAGTTCTTCGTTTGAAAAGATATTTTGATCAATGTTTTCTGGATGTATCTCCTTAAATTCAAATATCTTATTTTTAGGAGCGAGGTCTTTCTTCTCAAGATTCACCTTTACCTCCTCAATTCCTATCCTGGTATCTTTCTGCTTTGATAATTCATTTTCTTTAATATTCTTTGGGGTAATAGTTTCTAAAATCCTTAATAGGTATCTAATAATTGTATTTGATACTTTTGATTCAAATTGAAAATTTATTGTTCCAGTCGTTGATTCTTTCTTCAATTTTTCATAAATACTTTCTAGCCCAACAACTAAATTTTTAATTTCTGGAAAAATTTTATTTTCTTTAAGTTTTTCAAATGCTTCTTTGGTTTTACCGGTGTATAAAAATTTTTCAACTTGATTAAGTGTTGAAGAAAACTGTATTTTCTTTTCTTCTAAAAAAGAAATATTTAGTGGAGGAAATTTTTCGTCAAAATTACCATAAATCTCCAAATTATGAAACTCATTTTTAAAAATATCTAAGTCACTTACTGAACCTACTCTTATGTCTTTATCTGTAAATTTCTTTTTTTCTGGTTTCTTGTGCACTAAAGAATCAAGCTTGTTGTAATCATCTAAATTATTATTCGCAAGTCCTAGCAGACTAAAGTTTATCAAACTTCCTAACTTTTCATCATAAAACAAAGTACCTTCCTTGTCTTTATTATCGATTAATATTGCCCTCAAGTTCCTTATTTTATCTTTTAATGCATTATCTATCCTAGAATTTATAAGAAATTCCAAAGCTTCTGAAAGCTTATTGCCGGAAATCATCTCCATTATTTTATTTAAATGAATATTAATATTTTCAAATTTTGTAAAATTTTCATTCTTTAGATTCATTCTTACAGTTTATCATAAATATAAAAAGGGAGAAAGTAATCTTAGTAATATTTTCTTAATTAAAATATTACAGTTCCAACCCACTAACCTATGGCAAAAACAAGCCTTGGAAAATAAGGCTGAAAAAAGTGTGCAACGTAATAGAGAACGTTAGAACTGAATTGATGAATTATAAAGGGGTTTTGTATGTTCCAAATCTATCTGCTTGGACAAAATGATTTTTACCCCACACCCCTACTCACTATATATTTTAGTAGACGGGGGATCCCCTTTCACAAATACCCCCGGTTGTTTTTATAAAAATGTAATGGTACTACTTCTCTATATGTTATAATCAATTTATGCAAGAAAAAGCACCCGAAATAAAATTCGTCCCATTCGAAAGATTCGCAGTAAAAACAGAACAAAAAGAAAATCCTAGGCAAATGCCCTATTTGTCATATTCCTTGGCAATGCCAGATGAAAATACTAGAAACATAATTAATAACGAAATTAGAAAAGATTTAGATCAGCTTTTTAAACAATCTTCAATGGATAAAATTTTAATAGAAACAAGACCAATGCGTCAATTTCTAAAAACAGCTTGGCAAAGAGATAGCTATTTATATTTTAACGGAACATATTTCTCATGGCGTTGGGTAGACACCAAAGGTCAATCAAGGCCTGAAAGAGAATCTTTCGTATTGTTAATGGCTGGAGCAAAATCATACTCCAGAGATAAAAGTCTAGAGAGTATAATAAAAAGAACCAACACAGATACTAATGAAGCAATTTTAGCTATGGGAGAAGGTGGTTTATATTTCCCTGATCATGATAATAAAACTTTGTTTGTTTCAGAAAGTATTGTTTCCGAAGGTAATCCTTTCTCGAAAGAAGAAACTGATAATAAAATAAAAGAAATGCATAAGAAAATTTTTGGAGAAGATATACAAGTTGAAGTACTACCTTCTCCTGACGGTACTCCACACATGGATACTCACTTTTCGGTCATCCCTAATACAAAAAAAGCACTAATCGAAAATGGATATTATGAAAAAATTAAAAATTCAGGTAAATTAAAAAATCTAGAAGAACTTGGATATGAACCAATTCAAATACCACCATCTTCCATTAATTGTCCTTTAAATATTTTATATTTAGAAAATTCTTCTGGAAAGATATGTGCTTATTTACATCCTGATACTCCATCTTTTGTAAAAGATACATTAAAAAACAATAAAATCGGAGTATATGAAATGTCTGAATTTCTAGCTGGTGTTGTTGATAACAACGAAGGCGGAATGCGTTGCATGACCAATGAACTTAACTCAAAAGATCCTAAATTTTTAAACAAGATTGGGTTTAATGAGAAGTAAAAAAATCATCTAAAGACTCTTCGGGAGATAGTCTATCCAATAAATCAACGTACTCTTTTTCAATTTTACGAGAATTATCACTCACTTCTTCATTAAAATTAGCTGAATTTGTTTTTTTCACTAATTCTTTTTCTGCAAGAGCTATTTCAGCTTTTGCTTTCGCTATTTCTTCATTAATAATCTCTAAAGCTTCTTTGGGTAAATAATGTTTAGGTTTTGAATTTATAAGATTCTCCCATTTATTTCTTGCTCTAACAAGTTTATTTATTAATTCATGTATTTCTTCATCCTGTTCTTTTTTTTTATTCTTTTTTTCTATTAATTTTTCTTCTGTTTCTTTGGCGAATTCAGCCATATCTTCCATTTTTTCTTCAGGATAATTACCCTTAATTAAATGCTGAGCATAGTCTTCTTGCAATGTGTCATCGTTTGTCTTTAGGAACCTCTCTTCAACATGAGCTTGATTTTCAGCTCCCAAAACTTCTTTTGTTGGTGCATTATTTACCGAATTAAGCTTCTTCATAGCATGCTCACCAATTTGATCTATTTCTTCAGGATCATTGAAATTTTTATCTACCCATATATTTTCCATAGTTTTATTCTAACCTTTTTACTGTATTAATCAAATAGATATTTTCAACCAACTTCTATATGACAAAATATGCCTTGGAAAATAAGGTTCAAAAAAAGTGTGCGTCGGGTAGGAATTTCTCTCCTTACAGGAGCAGTATACCTTTTCAATTCGCTAGGCGAATAATGAAAAGCTTTTCGAATCCTACCCGAAATAAAGCAGTTTATTTCTCACGACGAGACATAAATAAAAAACCCA
>CAISUD010000002.1 GCA_903888625.1 uncultured bacterium | reverse complement strand
TTTTCTTTTTCATCCTTAGCCAGGTTTCAATCTTTTCCCTTTCAAAGAGGGTTAACGGCCTTCCTTTTGGCATATCCATAGCGTTTTAAAAGTTAACGCTCTAGTTTAGCAGAAAAAGGGGCTTTCATGTTTGAATGTTGCGACCGTTGCGTCCTATTGACAAATTCTTATTTGTATGTATAATAGAGAGTTACTCATAGTTTCACCCCAAGGGCTTAATATTTTAACACTCCATCCTTTACTTACTCAGCTAGCTCATGTTTTGAATTATCAGAATACATTCTGAAGCACGAGAAAGATTTAGAAAGACTTCATTTTTCTTAATCATTCTTGTTCTTTAGTAAAAAATAACTTGAATTCAAAGGTTAAAATGGCCAAAAACGACTCAAAATAATACCAAGGGGGTTGAAAAATGAAAAAAGGAATTTTGCTAACAGGTAGCCTTTTTATGTCCTATGTTCTTATTGAATATGGCTTAATTGCTCTGACCCAAGTCATTGTCGGGGCTTTAATTTATGCCAAAGTCGATTGGAGAGTTATTTTTCTCATATTGTGGTGCGGAAATGTTATTATTTCCCGTTCGATAATTTTTGCCAATGACAAATCGGAAGTAGATTTTACCCTTATGGGAAAACTGAAAAAAATCACCGATTATGTAATTGAGAGGGCATATTGTCTAGGCATAATAATTAAAGCCATAATTACTCTTCCGGTGATCTGGTGGGTAGGCGCAGTAGGTTTTGTGATTCTATGGAACACGAAATCAAAAACATTGTTGGTACTTGTGTCGGGTTTACAGATGTTGTTCTGGACGAGGATTTATGTTTTTGGTTATCAAGTAACCATGAATTTATTAGGGGGTCCGCATTTCAAATGATTTGCGGACCCACTCTTTTATGTCAAAAAGGATCTCACATCGCGACAGAAGTTTAATTTTAGATTATTGATATTTACGGTTGGCTAATAAATTTTTCAAATAGTTTGTTTAGTGTTAGGATTAAATTAATAATGGGGATAATATTTTTATGATTGATATTATAGCCGAGAAAATTGGATTCAAAAGAAAAATAGATGTCAAAGAGATATATACGCCTTTTTCGATTGCTAAGAAAGAGATTCAAAGACGATGGAATGATAAAGAATTACGTACAAAGGTTGAAAAATTTCTCGAAAATGATTTTCCTTCATTTTTGAAGGATGAGCCAAAGGTTATTATGTCCCGTCATGTGGCTAGTCCAAACTATGATACTGCAATGTTTTTAGCACTGGCAAAAGAAAGCGGGTTGTCACCAGTTTTTTATGAGCATGTTGATGACACTTTTTATGCTGGTAATACTTGCAAGTATCACCTGTATAAGATGTTTTTTTTCGATGGAATGGGAAAGAAGGGCGGCATGAAGATAGATACTTTACGTATAACTGATATGGGAACTTCTGAAGGCAAGAAAATCAAGGATGCTACTACAATATGGGGGGAGAATCTTGTTGAATTCCATAATAGACTCTTTCGTCAAGAACTTGAAAGACAAGATATGAAATGTGAAATCCATGACGTTGATGGATGGTATAAGAGAAAGGGCATAGTTCCGGAAAAATACTATCTGGCGTATCTCGCTCTTTTTTTGTGCCATGGTATATTGTTTGAGAATTTTCTTACTAACGAAGAAGAGTATTATTTTACTAAGAATGTTGTTCTGAAGAATATTAAAAAAATTCAAAAAATATTTGGAATCAAGCCTTTAATAGTGCCAATTTCATCACTTAGTGATGAGGAAAATATCTACTGGCAATGTTACTCAAGGAAATTAAGAAGTGAAATAGAAGAAAAAATCCAAAAAATATATGTATAAAGACATCTATGTGTCTCTGGACTATGCCAGGGAGGAGCTTAAAAGAAGGCGGAATGATGAGAATTTGAAGCAGATGATTGAGAAAGAGTTGGGTGGTAATTTTATGGAAAATTTTAAGGACAAGCCCCGGGCAGTTCTTTTTAGGCAATTATGTACAGCCGAAAATGCATCGGAACTATATTATTACAGAGCTAAATATCTCGGTGCCGAACCTTTAGTGTTGGAATATTTCGATGATATCTTTGTGCATTTTAATGAATGTAAAAAAGCCCTTGGTCGTCTGAGGGTAGAATTGGCTGACGGATCTCCAGCAATGTTAGATATTATGGATTTTCATAAAAACGAGAAGTGCAAAATAGGGGAAATAAAAACTAAGAACGGAGAAGGTCTTGTTGAATTTCATCATAATCTTTTAGACATGTTAGGTCATGATTTTGAGCTTTTAGATAATTCAAAATGGTTCCATAATATTGGTGCTGCCAGGGAATATTACTATTACTTGATGCTTCATTTTGTCGCACACGGTGTTTTGTTTGAGCGTTTTATTTTGGATCCTGAAGAAGATGAAGGCGAGAGTCAGTTCGCCAGCCAGGTCGTACTACCTGCAATTGAAAGAATTGAGGAAAAATTTGGGCTCAGTCCCCTGATTTTGCGTCTTTCGCCTGAAAAACAAAGTGGGGAAGAAGATTTTTTTTGGTATTCGTATCCACCTATTATCAACGATTTTCTGTTAGATTATGCGGAAAAGAACGGGCTAAATTTGAAAAAAACCAAAATCTAGCCCTTTTTTAGTGTTTTAGGAACAGACATTTGGCGGTTCCATGTAAGTTAAGAAATTAGGCTAATTGTAGCACTTCATTTGGTGTTTTTCCACCAAGTCCACAATGTTCCAGGTCGTTGTAATACATATTCCATAATTTCAACTTGTAT
>CAISUD010000001.1 GCA_903888625.1 uncultured bacterium | reverse complement strand
TTTATGAAATGTTTAAACTATCAAACACCAGAAGAAGCATTTAAGAAAGAGATTTTGAAACAAAAAAATCCACTGAAATGTGGTATTATTAGAGAAAGATTATTAGCTAGTTAGTGTTCGGTTTCGGGGGTGGCTGTAGTACATTATAATGTCAATTATTATAACCCCCCCCCACGAAAAAGCAAGCAAGTTATACACATTCACTTTGTATTTCTCCCCTCGCCAGTAATCTGGAGAGGGGTCGGGGGTGAGGCCATATCTTAAATGCATCCACCTCGTCCTTTGAGTACAAAGTCCACACCCCTCAAGAGGGGAATTTACAAATCCTTTTCAGCTTCGATAAACAAATCTAAATCGCCATTTAGGACGTCATCAATTTGAGAAGTTTCAACTCCAGTACGATGGTCTTTAACCATTTTATAAGGATGAAGAACATACGAACGAATTTGACTTCCCCATTCTATTTCAGTATTTTTATTTAATTTCATACTTTCTTCTACTGTCTTTTTTTCTATCTCCGCTTTTTTAAAAATCTTCGCCCGTAAAATAGACAACGCCTGCTCTTTATTTTGCTCTTGAGAACGCTCACCGGAAGCATGCACTGCAATCCCGCTCGGTATATGCACCACTCGGACAGCCGTTTCTCTTTTATTTACATTTTGTCCTCCTGGGCCACCAGCTCGAGAAAATTCTATTTTCAAATCGCTCGGTGGAATATTAAAATCTTTTTCTTCTAATTTAGAAAATTTTGGTAAAACTTCAACCAGAGAAAAAGAGGTGTGCCGTAATTTTTTAGCATTAAAAGGCGAAATTCGTACCAATCGATGCACTCCCGATTCATTTTTCAATATTCCATAAGCTCCCTTTCCAATTACTTCAAAAGAAACATTCCGATATCCACCATGGTCGTTTTGATGTTGATGAATAAAAGAAATCCCCCAGCCGTTTCTGTCGGCATATTTCAAATACATATCGAGCAACATTCTAGAGAAATCTTCCGCATCATCTCCACCAGCTCCAGAAATAATAGTGACCACCGCATTACCTTTATCATATTTATGCGAGCCTCCTTTACCACTCCGCTCGTCTTTCAATTCTGCTAATTCTTTTATCACTGCTTGAGCTTTATTTTTATCAGCCCAAAAAGTCGGACTGTTCATCTCTTCTTCTAATTTTTTTATTTGTTCTTCAATTTTGATCTCTTCAGCCATTTATTTATTATAACAAAAATTCTTAATCTATTTCAAAAGTTCCAGAAAAAACCCCCTTGGCTTCGCCTCGCATTATTATTTCTCCCCTTTCATTTTCTTTAATAAACAATTTTCCGCCGGGCAATTCTATAATAATTTCTTTCTCTAACTCAGCCTTGCTGAGTGATTTTTTAACTATTGCATAAACTGCGCAAGCTCCTGTGCCACAAGCAAGCGTAGCTCCGCAACCCCTTTCCCAAACTTTTACTTTATACACAGGCAACGCCTGTGTATTCTTCTCAACAATTTCTAAATTTATTTTATTTGGAAAAATAGAATTATTTTCTATTAAAGGTCCAATTTTCTGTAAATCAAAAGCTTCTAAATTTTCGACAAAAGCTACTGCATGTGGATTACCCATTGAAACAAAATCAAGTCCTAGTCCTTCTTGATTTATTTTTTCTTTTGGAAAATCTTGGTGAGAAAAAATTGGTTTCCCCATATTCACCGAAAAAGTCCCATCTTTTTCATAAACCACTTCTTTATTCCCAGCACGAGTTTCAATTTTAAAAATCTTTTTATCTTTTAAATAATAATTTTTCAAAAACAAAGCTGTACATCTGATACCATTACCACACATCTCTGCCTCTGTACCATCAGCATTGTAATAATTCATAAAACAATCTAGAGCCTCTCCCTTACCCTCTCCAAAAGAAATGGATTTTTCAACTAAAATGAGCCCGTCAGCTCCTATCCCTTTATGCCTATCACAAAGTGAAAAAATCTGCCCCTTAGACAATTTTATTCTGCCACTAAAATTATCGATAACGATAAAATCATTTCCCAAACCATGCATTTTTGTAAATCCAATTTCCATGAGCCGCTGGAAAGACTTGCACTTTCGACCCTCGCTTTACGAAAGCGATGCTCTACTACCTGAGCTACAGCGGCGTTCTGTTTATTCATAATAGTATAAATACATACTTATTAAAACCCTTTACAAACTAGTCATAATGTGATATCTTAAAGATAAGAATTTCTTTGACAAAAAAGTTTAGATTAAATATTGGTTTGGTTTTCTTAGCTCCTTTTATGGGAATTGGGAAAACCAAAACAATAACAAACAATTTAAATTTAAAAAATAAACATTATGAAAAACAAATATTTTTTCTTGTGCATATTAGTTTTGCTATTTAGTTGTTCTGGACGATCACATAAAAAAGTAAACCAGCTGGAACAACCTATTGAATCTACTAAAATTATTAAAATGGTCATTGATAGTAAAAGTGATACTAAATTATCAATTGATTCAATCGTTGACTTGTTTTCTTCTGCACTTGATTCTCATCCTGGTAGATTAAATATTCCAGAAATGATTGCAGTTGCGAATTTAATTCCGAACTATCGTAGCTTTCTAAAAGAGTATCTACCACTAGGCAAAAATCTTAATATAGATTTTATAGGTCAAATACACGTAAGTGATCCTAGCGTAAATGCTATCATTCCGTTAAAAGTTATTTCTTGTCAAAAAAACATTAAAAAAATACTAGATAGTATTAATTATGATGTTATCGGACACGAAAGTTTAAGCCTATGGGAATTTAATGAAAAAACATATATGCAGGAATTTTATCACAGCTTAAATATGCAATATTCAGAAAAAGATTTAACTTTTAAAAATCTTTCATATGAAAATACTTGTAAAATCGATGGCGTTATTGCTTTCTGGATAAAAAATCCCAATGCTCATATTGTTGGAGTTGAAGATTCTTCTCTCTATGATTTAAACATAGCAGCGATGCAACACAATGATTCTATTGGTTATGAAATAGTGAAACTAAGAAGTTATATTGCTATAGCAAGACTGATAAAAATCATGAATCAAAGAGGATACAAACGTGGTGTTCTGGTTTTAGGAGTACTGCACGCCAAAGATATTATATTAATTGCCAAACATTTCGGGATAAAAATGAATGTTTATAGCGAATGATTCTATCTACACTAACACAATTTAAGGGATTTTTTATAAGATCCCTTTTTTTATTCCCCCCCTAAACATTTTCTAATTACTTAGCTTAAACCCAACATAAATTCCAGCAATAGCCCCGAGAGAGCCAAAAATAATTGAAGAAAAAGAAAAAATACCTGCTCCCCATAAGCTAGGAATAAAACTACCGACAGTAGATCCAACAATAGTGGTGATTAAAATTAAACTTTTTGAATTCATATTATGATTATAGCATTTTGCTAAATTACATCTTCAAATATCTAAATCCCGAACCATTGCATTTTATATCCGTCAATGCTAGATTAAAAGTAAATATCCTTCTTTGACATATCACAAGCCTATATTTTGTTTGGTTTATTAAGTCTCTTATGGGGGGGTTTAGTTAACCAAATAAAATACTTAAGCTATGAAAACTAAAATTGTAATTCTGTTCGTTAATTTCCCTAAACAGTTTTCAATAACTGTCAAAGGAAAAGAAAAGATGCCTCATATCTTGGAAAAGTATAAAGATAACTACGAATTTGAGATTATTGATTTGGAAGGAGATAAAGATTTTTTTTCAAAAGAATTAGTCTCAAAAGCTGACATCGTAATTTACGACGTCAGGTTATTTATTTCAAATCACAAAAAAATTATTTCGTTTGTAAAAGAGTGGGCTAGCCCATATATTTTTTGCAACAATTTCTTTTGATAGTGGTCTTACTTTATCAGCTCAACAAAAAGGAGTAATGTTTATATTAGAAAAGAAACCAGGTATGATGGATTATCATATAGTTGAAATTTTCTTAATGGTATATTTCAAGGTACTCAAAGATGGAAAAATAATGAAACTTTCAGGATTTAATGAACTAAAATAATAACTATTATGAATTCAAGAATGGCTTTGGCTTTAAAGCTAAAAGGGATTAAAAACGAATATGCCCGTCAAGAACTGATACGACTTTGGTTAGAGTATCACTTACCAGTTGGTATAAAATTGGATGTCCGACGTCCTGTTTACAATTGTGAAGATAAACATTGTTCAAAACCTAAAGAACAATGCATTATGTATCGAGTTGTTTATAATTACGGTTTTTGTATAACGGTATAAAACAAAAAGAGAGTATTGCACTCTCTTTTTTTATTTTACTTGCTTTGTCTTGTCGCCAATGCTAGATTATAGGCATAATACATTTCTTTGACATAAAAAGTTGGTTCAATGTTTGGTTTGGTTATCTTAGTTTCTTTACGGAAATTTAGATAACTAAATCAAATAAAACCTATATTATGAAAATAAAAAACAAACTTTCTCATCAAAAAATGGAAGAAATTGGTGATATATTAAAAATGGCACTGTATGTTTTTATTATGACACCCCTTTCTTATTGTATGTGGTTAGGAAATCTTCTCCTAACGGAAGTATTAATAACTTCAAAAATATCCAGCTGGAGTTTTTGCTCTGTCTTTGGATTAATATTCTTGATTGAATTAATATTAACTATTTCAGTTTTAATTCTTTTAAGTATTAAAAGACACAACAAACGAAAAGAGTCCTTCTCCTAAAAATTCTATTTAATCACTAAAATTTACTGCTATGAAAAAAAGAAAAAAATTAGAATTGAAAACTTCAAAAAGATCAAAAGTTTATCGTCCGACTCGTAAGAGTAAACTGCGTGACAATGAGCTTGAAAAAGAAACCCAATCTGATGAATACATTAAGTGGGTTATGCGAAATAACAGTAATCCATTGCTTACATAAAGGCATCTTTTAAAATCGTGTGCTACACCTTTTCCCTCTTCACAAAATTGTGAATGTAAAAGGTGTTTTTTATTTTCTAAATATTGCATTTCTTCCCATAAATGATAGATTAAAAGTAGAAATTTCTTTGATAAAAACCTTGGTTTATTGACCCCAGTTTCTCGTTAGGAATTGAGGTAAATAAACCAATGTCAAACTTAAAATCAAATACAATGGAAATTGAGGAGTTAAAAAAAAGATTGAGAAGTATCGGAGATAAATTGACAAAACAGTTAACCGTAAAAAACTGGCTTATGCATAATGACGCCATAAACGGTGAAAAACTGAAGAAAGAAAGATTTGTTGAAATATGCAATGACCGACATTGCTCAACAAAACAAAGTAAATGTAAAAGTCATTTATTGTTTCTCGATTTTAATTTTTGTACAAAAGAAGGAGATTAAATTAATTTAATGGAGGGTAAATAATGAAAAATCGAAAAAAAACAGCAGTACAAAAACCAAATGGTCTAGTTAGTTTAAACAGAAAATTACAGGGTGTTAATAATGATAATGCCCGTAAGGATATTGTAAAATACTGGCTAACATACCATTTTCAGAGTAATGGGGACGAAACTCCCAACAGAAGACAGGTAAACGAATGCAAAAAATGTGGAGAAAATAGTTGTCCAACCAATATAGACCTCTGTATTTCTCACCAAAAATTCAAGGATTACGACTGGTGTATTCCTGTATGAATAAAACAAACATTAAAAAAGCAGAACTCAAAATTCTGCTTTTTATTTTTCCTCAAAAACTTAATTCAAATTATTAAGCATTCCAAAATCTGCTTTCTTATTACTTTTTTCTACTTCTTCCTGTAAGAAAGCATCATAATCTGCTTTGAGTTTTGGATATTCAGCTTTTAACCAATTAATGATACTTTTTTGAAAATCAATTGCTCTTTCTTTATTTTGCCCTACTTGTTGCGATAAATCTTTAAGATAAACTAACTGGCTATTGTCTCCCTCTACTGGTTCCTTTCCTTCTGTTTTAATAAAATCGATAAACACTTCTTTAGCTCGATCGTATTTCTCTTGTTCTTCCTGCTCTTTTGTTTTTATTGCTATATTTTCTTGCATATTTTTATACTAAATTAACCTTGAATAATATACTTATGATATATCTTTCAAGTAAGAAGTCAAATCACGAACCATTGCTTTTTATATCCGTCAATGGTAGATTAAAAGTAAATACACCTCTTTGACATACAAGTTATATTGGTTACCACAGTAGATACCGTCTTTTGTGGTAACCAATAATTAACTTTTAAAAATAAAACTATGCACAAACAAGAAACAAGATTACTAATCAATCAACTACTTAAAAAGTTTGTTGATGATTTCCCTGAAAAAGGTCTTAAATTAATAGAGGATACTAGAAATAAAAAAAAATTACCTCTTAAAGAGATGCTAGAAGAAATGGAAAAAGATACTGATATTGGTATTGATTTCAAAAGAGCTTTCATCAAGAAAGTTTATACCCTTAACACAAATATTATCCAACTAATTGAACCTGATAATATTCTTTTTACTAAAGAAGATCTTAAGCTGAAAGAAGTTCCTGAAGAAATAAAAAAACTTAGTCAAGATGAATTCTTAAGAAAAATGATTTCTATGACTATTTATGTATTATTTTTGTGATACTCCTATCTTTATTGATACTAAAAAAATAAGTAAAATGAAAAATTTATCATCTTTCTTAACATTGTCGAAAGAAAATACAGTCAACTTTGTAATGACCGCTTTCTTTACTGCTCCTCTTTCCACCCTGCTTTGGGTATCAAATTGTTTGTTGACACTCATAATAATGAGAGATTCTCTTTTTTCGTGGCAAACTATTTTAATCTTCTTAGTAATATTAGTAATTCAATTAATATTGATAATTGTATTTTCAGTAATTTTATCGCTAATAAAATTGATTAAAACAAAACAGTACAATCCAGGTAATAATCTAATTTAAATTGCTAAGAAATGGAATACACACCAATGTCATTACCCGAGTGGTATGTTCAAAAAGAACTGAAAATTATCGAGAAGTTTCCAAGACATAAAGATATCCTTATCGGTCTTCTTGAACGCAAGCCTGCTTTATTGTTAAGGTATATAAATAGTAAGATTAAATCAGAGATCAAATCTGAAAAAATATACTGCAACATTCCAATTTCTGCATTATCAGTTCAAGTTTTTAATGTACTAAAAGAAGAATTCATCAAAAAAGCCCCAGTTAATTGAATTTTTTGTTTTGCGAATAATCTGGGCAAGCACCTTTTACCTCTTCACAAAATTGTGAACGTAAAAGGTTTTTTTATATCTAAAATTACATTCTATGTATATATTTCTAAGCTTTTCTAAAATGAGCCGTTGGTGGGAATCGGACCCACGCTCTCTGTCTTACCAAGACAGTGCTTTACCACTAAGCTACAACGGCTTATATGATATCTTAGTTTATTTTCATTTTTTTTGCAAAAAATTACCTCTTCCTGAAACCTCGTAAAACTCTTTTCCAAAATAAAAATAAAAGTAGCGCTAATGCTAAAAATAAAATAATTGAAAAATTACCAATCAGATTATTAATCGCTTGCCAACTATCTCCAAACAAATATCCGAGGCCTGCATAAAAACAAGTTTCAATAATTACTCCAATTGCTTCGAAAAGCATAAATTTTTTGACCGATACTTTACTGATACCAGCGATAAGGTTCACGATCAAAGAAGTGATAACATCAAAACGACTAATAAAAATAATAAAACCAGGTTTTTCGCGAATTCTTTTTTCTACCATTTCTGTTTTAGGTGATTTTAAAATTTTTCGAAAACCAAAAAATGATAAAATTTTTGTTCCGTATAAACGAGCCAACCAGTAGCAAATATTGTCTCCGAGAACATTAGCCAAAATAACTATTAAAACTAAAGGAAAAAAACTAAAATAACCCTGAGAAGCAAAAGCGGAAGTTGCTATCAAAAGTGAACCAGCTGGAACTGGTAAAAAAATTGAAGACAAAAAGGTAATGACAAACAAAGCCAAATACTTATACAATAAAATGTATGGGAGAATAATCTGAATTAAAAAATTCATATTTGCGAAGTTCCTTTTTGAATAATCAGCTGTTCAATATTAAAAAGTAATTGATTTGGATTTAGTCCGTGGTGGAGTGCATAACGATCTACCCGAATATTTGGATAACGATAATCAGTAATATTTAATTTATTTTGTAAATAATCGGTCGGCAATTTAAAAACTACATTGATATAATCAAAAGTCATCCAAGGACGGATGTCACTTAACTTTTGTGTGGTCGTTTCTTGATTTCGATGATCAATTCTTAATTGGCCAGAATGATAAGATGATTCTAAACTTCGAACAAAAAACACCGAAGCCAGCACAAAAAGCCCCACTAAAACAATAAAAACAATAATATTTCTATGTAATTTCCTTCTTGTTTCTTTTACAATTTGATCCATAAATTAAGTATAGCAAATTTTGCAAAAAAATCATTTATAAATTTGAAATACAATAAAAAATACCACGAAAAGAATTTAATTTTTTTCGTGGTATTTACTCATTCATTTTTTTTGTGCTTGTATTTGTGGTAACATTTACCATCATTACACGTACGCCAACTCATGTTGGTGCTGGCTGTGTGCGAAGCACATGACGACATAAAAAATCCTATCGCTAGGATTAAAATAAAATATTTTTTCATAATTATTTTTTTAAAATTCGACGACAAAGAACTAATAAGAAGTTATCATATAATTAATAATAAGTCAAATATCCCACAAATTACAAATAGATTACCAAAACAGCCACACTATGCAAAATGTAAATCATCCATAAAAAATTATAATTTCATTTTATTTATTACTGGTTCAAGGTGTGAACAAAGCTTATTTGATAAACTAAACATTGAATCCAATTCAGCTCTAGTATTAATATATTTGGGCATGTAAATATAAAGTTTGTTTTTAAAAAATTCAAAATTCATTTTTTTTGAAGTATCGATCAATTCTGCCATAAAAACTGGATCAAATATTTGATAAGCTTCCATTTCAAAACCTTTTTCAACGTGAAAAGAAAAATATTTATTAAAATCTCCTTCTAATTTTATATCTTCACTATTAGAAAAATCTATTGAATCTCCAAAAAATCCAGACTTATGAAGCAACATATGAGGCATCTCTCCATCGAATGTATTTTCAAAAACTGTGTAATAATATGTCCGAGAGTTTTTCCCATAACCTACTATATATCGATATAAAAATATTTTTACTGGCCTGTCTTTGTCTTGACCAGTAATAATGTTTGTAAATGTGTTATCATGGCCAAGACTAAAAAGTGTACCTGGTGAATCACTTAAATCTTTATCTTTTGAATAAGTATAGCCAAGTGATTTTGCAAACTGTTCCATAAGGTAACCCCTCATTTTTCCTGAAAGAATTGTGTACATCAAAAATGGAACAATTAATAAAAATATAGGAGAAAATACCATCAATTGACTATTTGAATTTAATAATCCAACTAAATATAAAGAAGCTCCTATAATCAGAATCAAAATTAAGGAAATATAATATAGAGGATTAGAAAAAATAAAATTAAAAGTCGCTTGTCGCACGTTTGTAATTAATTTATTTTTAGAAATTTCTGATGAAACTTCTTTTTTACCTATTTCATTTTCCATTTCTAAATAATACCATAGTTTTTATGCTAATTCAAAAATCAAGCTTAATTTAATGAATGTTTTTAACATTTCCAACTAATAAAAATTGAAACAAAATAGAAACAACAATCGTATTATAGCGAGGTCGAAATTAATAATATTAACTTATAAAAATATGATAAACAAAATGAAGTTTATTTTCCCAGTTTTAGCTCTTGGTATTCTATTTTCTTTTACAACTGCTTTTGCTCAAAACACAGCTGGAACGAGTGCCGGGTCTGCCACAGTAACTAGAAAAGAATGTGTAACAACAGCCCGAACTGCACGTATTGCTGATGTAAAAACTGCAAAAGATACAGCTACCACAGCAATAAATACAGCAAAAACAACTAGAGACACAGCTTTAACTACCGCCAAGACAACTCGAGACACAGCTCTTTCTACGGCTAAAACTAGTGCCGACAGAAAAGCTGCCAGAACTGCTTATAAAGTAGCAGTCCAAACAGCTAAGACTACTTACAAAACATCAGTCAAAGATATCAGAGCAACCCGAGCTACGGCAGTTGCAACTGCTTGGACAAGCTATACAACAGCTATTAGTGCTTGCCCAGCAAAATAGATAATCTAAAAAAAATTATTTATTTCAAAAACCCAGATTTAATCTTTAATCTGGGTTTTTGTTTTTTAAATTTTAGAAAAATAATAAAAGTTAATCTTTCTCCCAGCATATACCGCCCCTAACATACTCACTGATGCAGAAATTACTAACAAAGGAGATATAATTTCAAAAAAGTTCAATAAAAATATTTTAATAAAAGAAAAATTAAAACTAAAAATATCTAAAAAGTCTCGCATCATATTGGTAAATTCTGCATCAATCAACTTGGCATTTATATGCCAAACAATAATTATAAAATTAAGAACAAAAAAAGCAAAGATAAATAGAATAAATGGTTGTAATTTCTTATGATTAATTTTCCGCATCACCAATTGGTGCATTCCTATTGGAACTTCTACTAAAGGAATATTTTTTAATTGTTCATCAATTTTTTCCATAATTTTAGGTTAAGTAATTTTTTAATTTGTCTTTTAATTGTTCTCTACCTCTACTAATATGTGTTTTTATCGTATTAATAGGTATTTCTAGTATTTCTGCTATTTCTTGATATTGAAAACCTTGTTGATAAAATAATAGAAGAACTTTCTTGTATTCTGGATTTATTTGTTCTAGGGCTTTATCAATATCAGAAACAAGACCTTCTTGTTCTTGTGGATAATACGAATGGAGACTCAAAATTGTTTCATTGTTTTCATCGAGAGTTATTTCATTTTTTCTTTTTTTACTTCGTAAAAAATCGTATGCAGTATTGGTAGCAATCGTAAATATCCAAGTCTTTATATTTTTTTCTGGATCGATAAGTTTGCATTTGTTGTAAATTTTTATAAAAGTATCTTGCGTCACATCTTTGGCATTAGATGAATTTTTCAAAATCCGCAAGCAGTAGTTATATACAGCCTTTTCATAAAAAGATAATAAGTACTCAAAAGCTACTACGTCTCCTGCCTTAGCCTGAATTAAAATATTTTTATCGACGTTTTCCACACCTAAATAATACCACAAATCTAAATTGAAGCTAAAATCTTGCGCGACTTAGTGGACGAAGTGGGAACTGCTATACGAGAGCATAATGGGTATATTTTTATACCGAACCTTAAAATATAATGTTAATTTAGGACAAATATCTAACAAAAATACTTGCATTTATTTCATAAATATGCTATACTAGGAGTATCTAGGGACTATAAGTATTGCATTGATTTTATTATTTGTTATACTAATAGGGTAAATTGAAAAGTGAATAAGTTTTTCTCCGCTTGGATTTTAGAGAACCAAGCATTAAAAGGAGGCACAGCCATTATTAGCTAACCGTAAATGAACACCAAAAAGTTTTCGCACGGTGCTGGGATAAGATGAATAATCATGTTCCAGCTCTAACTGGGATTAGTTTAGAGAGAAATTTCTAACGCTTGTCCAGCGCTGTGCAAAGATTTGTTGGTGTTTTTTGTTTTCTAACCAAAACCATACTAACGCTAGTTAGTAAGATCACAAAAGTAAATGTAGTTAGAATTGTACAGTTAGTGTCTGGAATGATTCGGATTTTAAGTGGGCAATTATTAACAATAAGTCGTAAGCTCGGTCGGTAGCGGTTGCCTCACTAACTCTCTACTGAAAATAAGAGTTAGGAGTAATGTTTGAAAATGTTTTCATATGGCTACATTAATATGTAGACCTTTCATTACACTTCGTAATGGAAAGATACTTTACGCCAGTGCTGTTGGGAAAAGAGCTTTTTGTTTTGAAGTAGATGAAAAGCGTCCCAAAAAGCAAAAGACCCACCTTCTAACTAAAGAAGACGAGTCTGAAGCTTAAACTGTTTTTTAAAAAAATACTTTCGTATTTTCAACACCTTCACAAGAGGTGTTGTTTTTATTTCACCAACTCAAAAGCTGGGAAACGACCCTTAAAGAATTAAGAAGCATTTCTCAATGTTTGAATGATTACAACCATAGATACATTTATTATAGCAAATAAGTTTACTTATTTGCTATAACCCATATATAAACCTTATGTGGATAACATTAACATAAAATAAACATAAGTCAATATATTATTTTAAGTTTACTTAAAATGATAAATATTGTAGTATTTTGTAATTTTTTATGACCTCACTGGGGTTCTGAAATTCATACCACTGCTCCATTCTAAAAGTATCCTCTGATATTTGTATGGATCTTGATTGCAACAGCGACTTAGGAGGTAACGTATCTTTATTTTCTTTAATAAGAAATACATAACACCGACCACCAGTTATTCTTGCTTTCAAAACTCCTTTTTTTACAAGAGAACGAACCGTTACAGATTTTAATTTGAAATAATGTTCAAAATCAAACATTGAATACCAACTATCATGGTTATTACACACAGAACCAGATATTATCTTTTTATTAATTGCTTCTTGGCAAGGAAGACATTTACTCCCCCATTTGTCATACCAGAGCTGTTCATCTTGAATACGATTACCACAAATTCCACAATTATAAACTTTCCCATCCATAAATGAGTAACCTTTTGGAAATTCTTTTAACTTTTCTTGTTTTTTTAAATCCTCAATATGAAACTTATATAAAAGTAAATAAAAACCTGCAAGATTATTCCCTGCTTCCTCTGCTTCATCATAAGTATATTCTTTACCGTACTTTTCTTTAAAAATACGTTGAAATTCTTTTATTGATTTTTCTGAAAGAGACATATTTTTTAAGTCCTATTTTAATTTTTATATCTAGAATATTTTGCTTCCATTGTAGTTAAAACGTAGACAACGAGCTTTTCTAAAATTTCTAATCTCTTATCTGTAAAAACATACTTCTCGTCTATTTCAAAATTATTAAACCAATTATATATATGTATACGATTCCTAAAATAGATAGCTTCCTCCAGAGTACTATAGATTGGGCTATCTTTTTGCTCTAAAAGTTCAAATTCTTTGAGTAATTTTAGTATCTGGGAAAGCGTATAATTACTAACTCTGAGTACTTTTACTTTGGACTTCTTAAATTCATAAGGCACTTTTTGTTTAGAAATATAGCTTTTTATATCTTTTCTTTTTTTCTCGTCTATAATTAACGGAAAGTGATTAGTGGCTTCACTTAGCCGAACAACAAAATCATACAAAATAGCTTCTATTATGCAAACTAAGATTATTGATATATGTTTATTTAGAAACTGTTTTTCTTTAGTACTTACACAATTTTCTTGCTTTATCTTATATAAGAAAAAAACTTCTTGTATATTATGTTTTATATTATCTCCAACTTTAAAGTTCCAATTAAATGTATCTAATTTGGTTTCTATTTCTTTTTGAGTTAGAGAGAGCATGTTTATTTAATTTTTATTTGACCATTCATTAGCATTGGAAGTAGCCAGTCTCGTAGTTCTGAAAGTTTTTGATTTTCTTTTGAATTTAATTCAATCTTTTTAGTTATAGTATTTAACTTATTAAATAGTTTAGAAGAACCTAGTTTTGGTAAAACAATTGTTATGTTTTCTATATCACCTTTTGTTATAAATTTTACGATAGATCCACGAGAACTATTTGTAAGTGATTTTATCCTATCTTTTACTGCTAAGTAAACAATGGTGTAATGCTCATCATTATATGGAATTAATACATATGTTCTCTGGTAGGCATTAAATTTACCCTCATAAAGCTTAATATTAAAATTTCCATTACCAGCTAATAAAATAGATTTCCCTTCGAAAGAAAACTCGTCACAAAGAGAAATATTTTCTGCACAAGTAAAAAATGGATAAATACCATTATGCGTAGCGAAATTAGCATCTTCTTTGCCAGTTAAGACTGGCAACAAATCTGATATTTTTTTTACTTCCCAGTTTTCTGGAATCTCTTTTTTTAATTCTTCATTCCAAGTCATCTTACCACCACCAGTCTTGTAAGGTTTATTATTTTTATCTGGAAAATCAAATTGTACAAACCAATAGTTATAAAGAGTTCTTACGGTTGCTTCCAATTCAATATTAATTCTATTATTTAACTCTATCTGTGAATCTAGTAGCGAAAGAACTGATGCTATTTTCTGTTGAATAGTTATGGGAAAATCAGGAATCAAAAAATCTAAAACTTGGGTCTTGTCTCCACGGGGCATTTTTGTACCCTTACTACCTTTCATCATATGTGCAAAAAAATCATCCCTAAATAACGAGTAGTATACGAACTTCGAATCATTATCTTTTTTAACCTTGATGGTTAGTACATCAGCAGAACTACCACCATTATTTGTTGCATACCAAATCTTTTTTAGATATGGTCTTATGTTCCCAATTAAAATATCTCCTTCTTCATACCCAGCTGTTAAACCTATTTTGGGAGTATATAATGCCTTAGTTTTGCCTAATTTATTTTGTAATAAATTATCTGTTCCAATATAATTATCTGGTGATAGCTTAGTAAAACTAACCCGATCATCGGAGTAATTTGCAACACTTCCAAGTTGTATTGTTTTAACTCTGTCCATAGTCAATCTGATTTAACTGTTCTTTAATTTCAGCTTCCAATTTTTTTGATTCGGTAAATAATTGGTCAAGATTTTTTGTATATTCATTTATTTTTATCTTAAATTCTTTAGGAGTAATATCGGTATATTCAATTTTCACATCAAAATACTGCCCTGCACTAAATGAATAATTTTTTTCTTTTATTTGATCATACGAAACTACCACTGCAAAATCTTCTTTGGCTTTATATTCATTGAAAGTATTAATAATTAATTGCTCTTCGTCAGAAGAAAGTAATGTTTTTTGATTTTTGCCTTCTTTTACTTTAGTCCCCAGTTTTGAAGCATCCATAAGCACAACATTCCCGTTGGCATTATCTTTATCAATAAACAAAATGGAAACATTTGTACCCGTGGTAGCAAATATATTACTTGGCATAGAAACTACGCCTCTCAACATTTTTTCATTAATTAACTTCTCTCTGATTTTCATTTCAATACCACTTTGAGCAGTAATGAAACCAGTAGGTACAACCACCGAAGCTTTCCCCTTAGAAGACAATGAAAACATAATGTGTTGTATAAACAATAGATAGATTGCCATTTTTTCTGGGCTCTTTGGGGTAATTTTGGGTATACCTGCAAAGAAACGCTCACTGTTCTCCTTGGACTCCAAGTCATCGCGGAAATCGCTAAAATCAAGCTTAAACGGAGGATTAGATACTATGTAGTCAAAAGTCATTAACTTGTTTCCAACCTTGTGATAAGGAGTCGTAATAGTATTTCCTTGAATGACATTGGGGATAGAGTGAACTAAATTATTCAAAATAAGATTGAGGCGAAGCAAACTTGAAGATTTTTGAGAAATGTCTTGGGAGTAAATTGTGCATCTATCTTCCCCTATAGCATGAGCTAGGTTCATGAGCAGAGTTCCTGAACCAGCAGATGGATCGTAGCAAGTTACATTTTTTACTAAACCATTCACTAAAATGGAAGCCATTATTTTTGATACTGCATGAGGAGTATAATATTCCGCATACTTACCACCACCATCTTTGTTGTAATCTTTTATAAGGTATTCAAAAATAGTAGAGAAAAAATCAAACTTCTGTTCAAAAATCTTTTCAAAACTAAAATTAACAAGTTGGTTGATGAGAGCCCTAGCAAAATCATCTCGTCGTGAGCTGTCAGTAATAAAATTACTTAATTCATCAAAAAGTTTTATCTTTGCACCAGTCCCAGTTTTAACAGAAAATATTTCATTATTAAATATAGCAATATCACGTAATGTATCATCAAAGAATTTTGCAAATTCTTCTTGATTCTGTTTGTTGTGAAGATTAGATAGAAAATGTTCTCTTTTGAGCTTGGCACTACTTGGACTCATTTTTTTAAGCAACATATCATATTCCTTGTCAGAATATTTAGAAATCTCTTGTTCCCAGTTTTCTGCTTTCTTTAATCTTGGGTCAATTTGCTTAACTTCATGACCAAACTTATCGTTCATGAATTTATACAAAAATACTTGGGTAATGATTTTAAATTCATTTCCATCATTTCCTAAACCATAAGAACTACAAACGCCCTTAAGATCATCTATCAGTTTTTTTGTTTGATTTGTAAAATCTTGCGTCATCATATTAGTGTACCCCTTGAAATTCATTTATATATTCGCTGACCACACAATTATTAATATATTCTGCTGGCTCTGGCTCTAATTTAATTTTTGTTTTTTCAAAATTATTTACTACTGTTTGCATCATTAAACCACTAAAATAACTCTCATTATTTAACAAATTTACATTTAGCAAAACTTTCTCGTCAGCATCTTTCTTAATATTTAAAAGTATCTCTCCTATTTCGCTTTCTTTGTTTGAGATATTTCCCTTTTCTAAAATACGCTTATGTAGACGAGCATATTTAACATCGTTCTCATACTTTGCTTTCAACAAAGTATTCTTTCTATTCAGCTCAAGCACCTTATCGTATATTTGCTGTAATGAACCAATATTCTGTTTCATTTCTTCTTGAGTAATCTCATCAAGATTTTTCTTTTTAAATAATCTCTTTAGTTCGTCATATAATGAAATAAATTGAGGGTCTTTTGGATCAAAATTACTTCCTAATGCTTCACGAGTTTTGCGTAGTATATTTTTAAGTTGGTCTGCAATAATAAGCTCCTCTTCTGAGACCTTACGAAACATAAAAATAATATCCTCAAGAGCAACATTTAAAAGATTGGTTGTATCGGTATTATTCTGCAAAGATTCTTTAAGATTAAGTAGATCTAAGCGATGAACTGTTTCATTGTATAGTTCATTAAGTTTTCTAAAATCAACTTTTTCTAATAATTCAAAATGACCATATAAACGTATAATGTTATATAAATTTTTGGCACTTTCTAAAGCTTTTTTAATCTCTAATATAACCTTACGGTCTTCAATTTGATTAATTTGTTGAGAAAATATCTCAGAATTAAGCAGGTCATAATTATAAAGTTTTTCTTGTATTTCTTTTATTTCACTTTCAATTTCTTCTTTAGAGGCAAACAAATTAGAGTATGTTTTCATCTCATCTCCGAGTTCTAATTGAAGTTCATCAAAATATGCCTTGTTTGTTGTATCAAATTCTTTTCTTATGTCTGCAAAATCTACTACAAAACCGTATCTAAAATTCTTATAAGGACGATTTACTCTGGTAAGAGTCTGAAGCAAGTTGTGGTCTTTAATTAAGCGTCCGATATAAAGTTTTTTTAATCGCTTAGCATCAAATCCTGTTAGGAGCATATTGTAAACAAACAAGAAATCAGTTTTACCTTCTTTGAAATTTTCTACCCATTCTTTTCTTTCATCTTTATCACCAACGTCGTGAAGAATAAGACTAGCTGATAATTTTTTATCATCATTGTTTGCATATTTTTTATCAAAAATTTCAAACATCTTTTTTGCTTGATCAGAGCTATCACACACAACCATACCACCGATAGTATTATCACCAAATCTGATTCTGCTTTTAGTAAAATCTTCTACAATATAATCAAGCATCGGTTCTACAAATTTTTCGTGAGAATAAATGATACGCTTATCAGCATCCCCTTTTAGAACCTCAATCTCTTTTAATGTTTTGTCTAATTGTATTTTATAGTTATTTTCAATCCCTTCTCGAATTAATTTCAAAGTATAACCGTCTGCGATAGACGCATTGTAATAATATTTATGAATATAATCTCCGAAAGTAGACCTTGATAATCTATCTTCTCCAATAAGTGGCGTACCAGTTAATCCTATAAGAATAGCTTTACGGTCAGAACTAAAAAGATTAGCCAGAAAACTACCTGAAGGGTTATAGCTACGATGAACTTCATCTAGGAAATAAATTCTTTGTGTATTTATGTTGTAATCATTCGTCCTCAATACATCTGTATCATCTTTAAATTTCTGAATATTAACTACAGTTATTTCTTGTTGCCCTATAAGATTATGGACGGCTTGCTTAAGGCGAAAATCTTCTGTAAGTTCTTCTCTTGAAGAAACTGTGTGAACAATTAAACCACGACTCGTAAATTCACGTTTTGCTTGAATCATTAAATCTATTCTATCTACAATAAAATAGAACTTCGGTATAACTCCTTTGGATTGGAAATAATCGGTCAAATAAGGAACGTTATAAAAAGCTAATGCTGTTTTTCCACTACCTTGTGTATGCCAAATAATGCCCTTGGTTACACCTTCTTTAATTTTGCTCTCTATTGCCTTTGTGGCAAAAAATTGAGGATAACGCATTACATGTTTTTCGAGACCACTTTTCTCTTGAACATACGCAATACTATATTTCAAAAGCATAGCTAACCTATCTTTACTAAATAAAGAAGTTAAAACTCTATTTGTTGGTGTGTTGGTATCTTTGTTTGTGATAAATTCAGGAGAATGTTTTATGGACAACAAATTATTATCTTTCAAAACAAAGTTTTCAATATCTTCATCTTCACCTTTTAATATTTTAGATAGATCAAACTTTTCTTCTTCTCTAAAACAATTGAAGTTTGCGTTTTGATATGATGGTGTCGCATAAAATGCTCCTTGTATTGGGGTAATGGATTCGGAGTCATATTCCATATTATTTGAAAAAACAAGGATTTGAGAAATATTTATAAACTTTCTAAATTTTTTATTTTTAAATCTAACATTTATTCTGTCTCTTTCCGCAAGAATACCTTCCCTGTTATTTGGCTTTTTAACTTCAATGAACGCTAATGGCATTCCATTGACTAAAAGTGTAATATCAGGACGAAATTCATCATCTCCATTTTTACAAGTGAGTTCAGTTACAACGTGAAAGGAGTTATTACTAAAATCTTTAAAATCAATAAGCTTTATCCCAGAAGTTGCAGTTATTTTCTTATAAAATTCCTGCCCTAAATCTTCATTGTCTAAAGCCAAAGAAATATCGTCTAGGGCTTTTTTAACTTCATGCTGTTCTATGTCTTTATTTATACGAGCAATACTTTCGATAAAAATATCAGTAAAAATATTTGTATTTTCATCCCACTTAGCTTTTGACAGAGAAAGGTACTCATAGCCCAGTCTGTTGAGATGTAATATTGCTGGTATTTTTACCCGTGTATTTTCATTAAAAGCCATAAATTATTATATTTTGAGTATACCAAAATTAATGATTTTTTACTATAAAAATGATAAAATACTTATGTTTTTAAGATATATTACAATTACTATGAGCAATCTAAAGACAACCGACAAAAAAATACTAGAAAAGCTATTTAAAATGGAGGGTGGCTATGTTCTTAGCTTTTCAGATAGAACATTCGGTCAATTTTTCAAAGATGAATGTGGAATTGATGTTTATGATGAGAAAAATGGATATGATTATCTAGGCACATCAAAAGCAAATCGTATGCGTGCCGTGTGGGCAAAAGAAGACGACAAGACAGTCGGTAGTATTATCGTAACGCTTGTAGAGTACGCAAAAACTGACCTACTAACAGATGGAAAAGAGATAACTTCCTCAGAAAAAGAACTCCTAGAAAAAGCTGGCTTGATCGGTATGAATTTATTATTATCTGAATTTTCAGCTAACTTTCGCCCAGAGGTTCAAGCCCTAAAAAACAAAGCACAGATTATAAAAGATTTTAATGCGTGCGACTTTCAAAGTAAAACTACCAACGAAAAAATATACATACTAAAAGTTATATATTCATACTATCAAGGAATACTAGAAGCGTATTACGGTTCAGGTTTATTTTTCCTCACTTCTGGTATTGATGATTTAAATGATTATTTCAAGATTTTACGAAAGAGAATGATGGAAGTAGTTGACTCAGACAAAACATTTTCTGAAATAAAAGCCACTAAAGCGTATGCGGGTATTGTTGAATCTATAACAAGCTTGTATTCAGCTACCGACTTTTTTGATGGTGTTTGGGAAGATTTTACATTACCCTCAATTGTCAGCTTGCGAGAAGAAATTGCAGACAAAGATTTGTTTGGAAACAACTCTGAAATACATACAGTAAGCACAGCTGTTTCTGTATTCTTCCAAGCAGTCGACAAAGAGATAGATGTAATGAAACGGTACTTAGATCAAAAAACAAAAAACTTTAATGAGCAAGAATTACCAAAATATAGAGAGCAATTTAATAATGTTTTTAATTCTGGTAAAGAACAAGTACATAAAATTCAAATTGTGGGAATGCCTGATTTAACAATAAAAAATACCGAAGATGATTTTGTTGCAAAAGGTAATAAAAAAATACATCTCCCAAAGTTTAAGCCAACTGACTGGGCAAAAATCACGATACGCTTTATTAACGAAAGAGATGTTCTTATTACGGCAGACAAAAAACAAATTCAATCAGATTACGAATCACTTGGTTTTGCAGATGAAAAGAAAAAGAAACCAAATACTGCTTGGGCTTTTCTTTTTGCATTATCTAAAAGTAATGGAGAAACTATTACACTACCGAAACCGATACCAGATACTATAAGACAGCACAAATTATCTATCGCACAAAAACTAAAAGCTATTTTCAAAAATGAAACAGACCCTTTTTATGATTCAACAGAAACGCAAACATACAAAATAAAGATTCAACTTATTCCACCTCAAACTGATGAAGAAAAAGACGACAAATATGGCACACAGGAATACTTAAAAGACACAATGACCGAAGAATATGAGCAATAATTCGTGATTTCACGCTAAATCACGAATAAAATAAAACCCTTTAAATACTTGGCTATATCTGCCAAGTATTTTTTTGTTAGTGATTTTTCACCCTATCAATATGAGAGCTCGAAACTCTCATATTACAATTAACATAGAAAATCACTATGAGTAAAAAGATTTCTCTAAACGACCCGTCGTCTGTGTTTACTACTTACGACTTGGGTTGTAGTACCGCACTTTTATGTGCGGATTTTGAGCTTTTGTCGGTTAAAAAATCTGACCCTCGCAAAGCTCTCTTTGTATTCCGAAAGCAAAGCGGAATAGAAGAAACAGCTAATAAATACTTTGCTGACAAACTAGACGTCAAAGCGAGGTCGTATTTTGACAACTTAAAAGCTCTAAAAAATAAGTTGTACGGAAACTAATCTATGACGCTGTCAGACGAAAAAGTCATAGAGTTCCAAAAGATTTACAAAGAACATTTTGGAAAAGACATCAGTAAAGAAGATGCTCGCGAAAACGGCATCAAACTATTAGAGCTGATTTCTACACTTTATCGTCCGAAAGATTTAGAAGATTCCGAAATAACTGAATTATAAAAATATGGAAAACATAATTATTGACGAAAATTTTATTCAACAAGAAGCTGAAACTATGCTTGGAAGAAAACTAACATCCGATGAATGTGAAGAAGTTTATGAAGCAATACTTGAAGATTTATCAGAACTAATTCAAGACAACATATCTGACGTTATTGATTTCAATGGACTTCTTGAAAGAAACAGAAATGCCGATAAAACATTCCCCTATTACAAAACCTATTACAGAAATGAAAACGCCTATCAGCCAAAGTTTAAAGTGATAGGTGTGTTCAAAAAAGAAGAAGACGCCAGACAATTCATTCATCACGACTTTATTGATAAATTTTGTGAATGGCGATTAGTGCTTGTAAAAAAAGACAACACCGAACAAGAAATTTATAAAATCAATTGCTAGTAGTCGCAAAATTAACGTGTAGGATTCCTTGAAATCTACCGACAACATAAAAATTACTATGGATACAATTATTCTTAAAATATACAGTCCTCATAAATTCAGAATTTCTAACTGGTCTTTATTCTTACCAGAACTTATAAAAAGAGAATATACCGACTTATCACAAACAGAACGCTCCTCTACCCGTCCCTATCTTCGTAGGTTTGTATTACATTCCAAATGGCAAGACGAATATCTTCCCCGCGTAGAAGTTTTTGAAACATTAACAGATGATCGTAAAAACATACGCTACATTCTAAAGATAGAATTTTCTGTTCCAAAACTGCTCTACTGGAACAGTTTACAAGAAGTATCTGAGATAGATAAAGATAGAGTATTTTTTGCTTTAAAATCTTCCCTAGCAAAAGTCAGTATATTTTTAGAAACTGAAACAATTGCAAATGCTCGTGTCTCTGGGGTACATTTCTGTAAAAACGTCATATTACCCAAAAACATTAGAATGCGTGAGATACTGGCAGAACTTGGGCGTGTAGATATAAATAAATCTGTTGACGTATCAAGCACAAGACATAAAAATGGCGGACGTGTATTGAATATCTATTCAGGAACGATAGAACGCTCTTTTTATGATAAAATTTCTGATTCTCTACGTCCCAAAAATAAAAGAACTGATAAGGGTCGTATAGACCACGAAAGAGCTGTTGTAGAAAGATATAAATTACAAAATTATGAAGTGTTTCGTTATGAATACCGAATCAAAAAAATGCAGACGATAAAACGTGAAGTAAATAGTGTCCTAAAAAGAGAACCTCAAACACTTGTCGTCTTTAATGACCTATTCACACCAAACATAATCAAAAATACAATTCTTAAATCTTGGCGAGAACTAATAGAAAGACCAGAGAACCAATTATCACTTTTTACACCAATAGACAAACTAGGGCTTTTTTTACACATACTTTCAGAAGCAAAGAAGAAAGATGAAAAAGCTTACGGTATGAATAATGCTCTCGTTTCTTACGGGCTGGCAACGGCAATACGAGACCACGGAGCAAAAGAAGTAAAAGGGGCTATCTTTGAGATATGGAACTCAGACCACTCAGAACGCTTAACCAAAAAAATAGAACTATCAGCCGATTTAATAAAGGGATTACCATATTCAAGCAATATCGCTTTTATTAATAAAGCCCTTGAAAGATTTTATCTTATTAGCTTAACTTCCTTGGAAAAAGGTATATAATGTATATGTCTAACCGTTTTATAAATAAAGATGCATTTCATTTTAAGACAACTTTTATTAGTTTTCTATACAAATGGGCAACCTTGTCCGCTTTGCATCTTTGCGAAACGGTTAGACCAAGGTTGCCCTTTTGTGTTTAATTTAATAAAAATATATGAATGAAAAAAATACAATAAAATATTTTATTTACGCAAGAAAGTCGCAAGAGGGAGACGAGAAACAAGCTCAGTCTATCCCCGACCAATTAAGAGAAAATGAACTCGTGGCAAAACGCTACGGCATAAAAGTTGTAGACACATTGACTGAAGAGGGTTCAGCAAAAGAACCAAACAAGCGTCCGATCTTTGATAAGATGCTTGACCGTGTAAAAAAGGGCGAAGCAAATGGGATCATTTGCTGGAATCTAAATCGCTTATCAAGAAATCCTGTAGATAGTGGAAAATTGCAATGGATGCTTCAACAAGGATTGATTCAGTCAATCTTAACACCATCAAGAGAATACAGACCAAATGATAATGCAATTATTTTCAGTGTAGAAAGTGGTAGTGCCAATCAATTTATTCTAGATATGAAAGTTGGAGTACGTCGCGGGCTTAATAGTAAAATAGCAAAAGGACAAGCCCCTATCCTAGCACCACTTGGATACCTAAATACTAAACACGAAGTTCGTGGAGAAAATTATATAATCAAAGACCCTGAACGTTTTGACCTCATTAAAAAAGCGTGGGAACTTATGCTTACTGGAAAATATTCAGTCCCTAAACTTTTGGAAATTGTAAATAATGAGTGGGGGTTAAGAACACGCAAAACAAGGCATCGAGGAAATGCACCAATAAATAAAAGTACTATGTATGATATTTTTACAAACATATTTTATACAGGACTTTTTATATATAGAGGTGAAACAATAAACGGAAAACATCCTCCAATGATTACAGTCGGTGAATTTGATAAAGTACAAATGCTTCTTGAAAAGAACGGAAAACCTAGAGCTAAAACGCACAGCTTCGCTTATACAGGCACAATGCTATGTGGAGAGTGCGGAAGTGCTATCACTGCCTGTGAAAAAACAAAACTAATAAAAACTAAAAATGAATTAAAAGATTATACTTTTTATTATTGCTCACATCGTAAAAAAGGAACTGAAGACTGTAGCCAAAAAACATACCTGCCACTTGAAAACGTTGAAGATATGATAATAGAAGAATTAGAAAAATATACAATTTCAGAAAAATTCCGAGACTGGGCTTTATATATCCTAGAAGAAGAACATTCTGAAGAAGCAGAAAAAAGAGAAGCTATCTATAAATCACAATTAAATACCTTAGAATCAACTCAGAGAGAGCTTGATAGCTTAATAACGATGCGAATACGTGAACTCATAAATGATGAGGAATACACTTCAAGGAAAAAAGAACTAAGTGAAAAAATTGTTCTTATGAAAAAGAAAGTTTCTGAAACTCAAGATAGAGCTTTCAATTGGCTTCAATACACCGAGCAAGTTTTCAATTTTGCACACACCGCCAAAGCAAAATTTGAAAACCCAGAAACAACGCTAGAAGACAAGAAAAGCATCTTTACCGCACTCGGTTGGAACTACATAGTAAAAGACGGAAAACTCTATATTTCACAAGCTGTTTGGCTAGAACCGATAGAAAAAAAGAGAAAAGCCGTAGAAAGTG